>CAZVMS010000282.1:0-19438 GCA_964628795.1 uncultured Haloferula sp.
ATGTTTTCATCGACGACACAGCCTTCACTGACCTTTTGGGCAACGGCTACGCCATCGGCGATTCCTCGGTCTGGACCTTCTCGACGATTGCCAACGACCCCACCGTTCTCTTCGGCGATTCCTATAACCGGGCGGACGACACCGATCTCAACGCATCTGCCGGCAAGTATGGAACCCTTGGTGCCTTGACCTACACCGAGGTGCCCGTCGGTGTTGCCAACGTCCAACTCACGGACGGCCAATTGCTGCTCGAGTCGAATGAGAGCGCCGGTGGTTCCGGTGCCGTGGTTTATCCCAACCACAACTTCACCGATGCCGCCATCGCGTCAGCCGGCGGATTCAGCGTCACGGTCGATCTCAACGCCTATGCTTCTGGCGGAACCACCCGCTACCTCAGCGTCGCTTTGGGTCAAGATTCGACCGACATCGACGCACAGACCAGTGCAAACGCCACAGGTTCCGCCGGTGACC
The DNA here is from genome assembly GCA_964628795.1 of uncultured Haloferula sp. Lineage (GTDB taxonomy): Bacteria > Verrucomicrobiota > Verrucomicrobiia > Verrucomicrobiales > Akkermansiaceae > Haloferula. The sequence continues at coordinate 472 of CAZVMS010000282.1, forward strand.
TTTTGGTCAGCTACAGGGGCACCAACAGCACGCTTGAGGTCCGGGAAAACGGAGGGAGCGCCATCGTCATAGGCAGCTTACCCGCGACGCCGACGAAAATGCGCATTGACTGTTCACTGACTGACTTCAATGCCACCTCGACGGTGAACTACGAAGTGTTCTTTGACGACAGCTTGACTGCTTTCACCTCGGGATCGTTCACTTGGAGCGGTAGCGATGAGAACTACATCAGCCTGTCGGCGAACCTCATCTTAACCTCTACGCCTGGCGAACGCCACGCCCTGTTCGACAACCTGCAGATCCGCACGCTGGGAAGCGTGAGCGGCACCGGCTTCGACAGCTGGAAGACGACCAACAGTACCGCAGGAGGTATTGACGAGGACCACGACTTCGACGGCGTGACCAACGGTGTCGAGTACTTCATCGGCGGTCCTAACGGCAACACCACCGGCTTCACCGCGCTGCCCGAGGTGAACAGCGAGGCCGGCGCGTTCAGCGTCACCTTCACCAAGGCTGCGGATTACGCCGGTGTGTATGGCGTCGATTACATGGTGGAAACCTCCGCCACGCTCAGTGGCTGGGCTCCGGCCCCGGGAGGCTCCGTGACCTTCCCGTCCGCGACGGAGGTCAAATTCACCTTCCCGGCCGGCACCAAAAACTTCGCCCGGCTCAAGGTGACCGGTCCTTGATCGGTGCCGCAAACTCCGCTCCGAACGCTCCTCCGCCCCGGTTTCCCGCCACGTCAGGGATTCCGGGGCGCTTTTTTATCCCATCTCACCCTTTTGGGTGGCTTGCCTGAGCGGGTGCTTGCAGGTATCAGGGAACCAGCAAAGGTGGGGAATGCTCCAGTCGGACTTGCCGACCGGCATCCGCCTTTGGAACGCCCGCTGCGATGAATCCGATCCCCCGCCTGTTGCTACCGCTGCCCGCCCTTGCCTGTGTTGCCTTGATGCTCGCCGCCGCCGATGGGGGCGAGGCGGCACCGGCGGATACCCGCCCGTTCATTTGGGTGCAGAATTCGGAAAAGGCCGGCATCCTCGACAAAATCGCCAACCACGCCTGGGCCTCGAGCGTGTTCAACGGGATGGTCGCACGCGTGGCCGCCGATGTGGCCAGCCACCAATCCAACCGCGACGCATTCCTCCGCGAGCTGCCGGTGGAGTGGACGCTTTCCCCAGCGAAGTTCAAGACGATCCCCACCTATGCGGAGGCATCGGTGCGTTACGCCGCCGAACAGAAGCTCAACGTCGGCGTGGATTGCGCGGTCCTGTATTATCTGACGGGAGACGGCAAATACGCGAGCTGCGCGGCCGACATCCTGCACAACACGGTGAAGACCCTGTTGCCGGTGGCAGCATCCACCAGCACCGCCAACGGCGGCTGGATCTTCCAGAATGATCTGCTCAAGGAGGCGCGGGTGACCGGCACGCAGTTACCGATCGTCTACGATTTCCTCTACCCATGGCTTCAGGGCAACCAAGTCCACGACGTGCAGACCGCAGGCATGGTCAATTTCAACTTCACCAACGCCCAGAGTTATTTCCGCAAATACTATCAACTCACCCGCGATCACGGGCAGAAGGAGTCCAACTGGTCGGCCCTGATGTCTACCGCCATGTTGAACAACCTGCTCGCCCTGGACGACGATTCCGAGCGCGCGGCGGCGGTGCAGGTCTATCTCGCGACGGGGTCGTCGCGCCAGGCGTCGCTGAATTATGATTACCGCCACTACGTCCAGGCGGGCGATATCTGGCCCGAGTCGCTGCAGTACGCCGCTGCCGTGGGCAACATCCGCAGCACCCACATGGTGCTGCTGGAGCGTTACGATCCGTCGCTGGACCTGTTCGGCAGTTATCCGAACCTTCCAACGAGCCTTCCGCGCATCAGCCAATTGCGCTATCCCAACGGCAAGCAGATCCTCTTCGGAGACGGGACGCGCAACGGAACCAGTGGCCCGTTTTTCATCTATGAACTGGTCTATCAGCACGCGCTGGCCCGCGGCCGGACGGATCTCGCATCATACTTCGGATCGTTGATCAACGGCGGCGTGGCGGAGGGGAGATACCACCGTTCCACACTCAATGGTTACGACAACCTGGGAACCCAGAACGATCCGCTCCAACTGCTCTGGCAGGCTCCCGTGGTCTCCGGGCCTGGAGTGACGCCGGAACTTCCCCGGACCGACAGGCTGCCCTTCGCCGGCGTCGCCTTGCAGCGCAATCCGGCTCCCGCGAACAACACCACCTACGGACTGATGTGCTTCGTCGGCGGAGCCGGCCACATCCACAGCCACGCCAGCGGCATGGGCATGGAAATCTTCGGCATGGGCGAGGTGCTGGGTGCGAAATCCGGGCGCAGCACCTATCAGAGCAAGCTCCACGAGAATCACTACCGCTTGTTCGCCTCCAACAACACCGTCATCGTCAACGGAGGCTCGCGCGGCGAGGGGGGCTGGGAGGGGATCGGCATCAACACCGTCCAGACGGTGGCCATGGAGCCACAGCCCTTCGCCACCGCCGTTTCACCGGATTTCTCGTTCACGTGCAGTTCCTTCGCCGATGACGGGGGCACCTTGGCGGAAGCCACCCAGCAGCGCACGATGGCGATCGTGCGCACCTCGCCGACCAGCGGCTTCTATGTCGATCTGTTCCGCTCCAAATCCACCGTGACGAACCGCACGGCGACCACGCTCAACGGCCCTGTCACCGACCAGTATCATGATTACATCTATCGGAACATCGGCGAGACTTCCGTGGACATGAGCACCGATGGCGCGCCCCTGCCGCTGGTCAGCCAGGCCAAGCGTTTCCAGAACGACATCGGAGACAGCTATGACCAGCCGGGCTGGCGCTACTTCAGCAACCCCGTCGTTTCCCAACCGACATCCGCATCGTTCCGCGCCCGATTCGTGGCGACGGTGTCGGGAACGCCCCGCTACATGGCCATGCACATGCCCGCCGTGGCCAGCCGCGAGTATGTCAAGGTGGACAGCCCGGCCATCGTCGATGCCCCAACTCCCTACAACACGCAGAACGCCCCGACGGTCGTCGTCCGCCAGATCGGCGAGGCCTGGGCGAAGGCTTTCGCGACGGTCTATGAACCACACCTCGGCAGCACCGGCGGCACGGTCGGGAGCGTGACAAGCCTGCTGCGCGGCGGCGTGGTGACGGGAGTGAAAATCGAAAGCACGGTGGGTGGAAACGACCTCGTCCATTACGTGATGGCCAATCCGAACGACGACGAAACCTACACCGATGGCTCCGTCGGGCTTTCGTTCACCGGTCGCTTCGGCATCGCGGCGGATCTTGGCGACGGCAAGGTGACGCTTTATCTCGGACAGGGTAGTTCCATTTCTTACGCGGGAAAATCGATGGCGACCGTCAGCGGATCCAGTTCACAGGCCGAGGTGCGGTTTGCACCCGGCGAGGCACCCGTCATCATCTCCAACACGCCCGTGAACGTAGAGGTTTCCCCCACCAATGCCTCGTGGATTCCCATCACCGGCGGCGGGTTCGACTGGAACCATGGACCCAACTGGAGTTCCGGTGTGTGGCCCGATGAAACCGGAGCCATCGCCGTGATGGGCAACGACATCTCCGGTGACCAAGCCGTCAATATGAACGCGCCGGTCAAGCTCGGCGAGATCGTCGTAGGGGACAGTGATGGCGGCCAGTCGACCCTATTGCAAAAAGGCATGGCAGGCTCGCTGACATTCGATCAGCCCGATAGCGCCATGGCATACCTCACCCGCACGGCTGGCGGCACCGGCACCGTCACGCTTGCCGGGGATCTGGACATCACACTGGCGGATGACCTCACCGTGCGTCCGGCGGATGGAATGGCCGACTCCACCATCATCATCGCCGGCGATCTTTCGGGAGCCGGCAAGAGCCTCATCAAGGAGGGCGGGAACCTTGCCTTGGTCCTTTCCGGTGACAACACCCACAGCGCTGCGACCCGGATCACCGGCGGTTTGTTGCGGGCAGACAGCACCACCGCCTTGGGCAACGGAAACCTCGCCCTCGATGGCGGCGGCATCCTCGGCCTCGGTGCTGGAGACCTCGTCAACCGCACCATCGGCACCAGTGACAACCAGCTCCGCTGGACCGGCGACGGTGGCTTCGCCGCCTTCGGCGCGGATCGTGTGGTGCGATTTTCTCCGGAACCCGACAGCTCCTCCAGCAGCTCCATCAATTGGACTGCGACGAATTTCATCGGCAGCGGCCGGGCGCTCGTTCTGGGCCATGAAACGTCCGACGCCACGATCGATTGGCAACACCGGATCTCCCTCGCGGGCACCACCCGCATCATTCAGGTCAATGACGGCGCGGCCGTGATCGATGCGAAAATGAGCGGCATCGTCGCCGGGGGCACTAGCGTGAACACCAACAATCGATTCCACAAAACCGGCCCCGGCACACTCGCCTTCACGGCACAGAACAGCCACTGGGGCAATACCATCGTGAGTGGCGGCACCTTGATGATCGGCGATGGCGGCACCACGGGTGGAGTTTCGAGCAACTCGTCCGAGATCATCGTGGAAGCCGGGGCCACCCTCGCGGTGAACCGCTCCAACACCGTGACCCAAGGCACGAGTCCGTTCGCGGCACCCATCACCGGCGACGGCGGCTTTGCACAGGTCGGAACCGGAAACACCGTGCTGACCCTCGCCAACACCTACATCGGGCCGACCTCCATCGAGGCCGGTACGCTCACCTTGGGAGCCGCGGGCGTCCTGCCAGACGGAAGCGCGGTCGTCATCGCCAACGCCGCACTCGACAGCGGTTCCGCCGCCGAGACTGCGGGCCGTCTCGACATCAGCGGTGCGGCGATCATTCATCTGGGTGCCGGTGCCTCCATGGCCTTCGCCGACAGCAGTGCCGTGGACTGGACCGGTACGCTCGATCTGACAGGAAACTTCGTCCCTGGTACCTCGTTGCGTTTCGGCACCGACAGCGCCGGCTTGGACCCCTCCCAACTCACGCTCATCTCGGCGGACGGCTTCAACCACTTCGCTTTGGACGCCGCCGGCTACCTCACTGCCGAGGCCTCCTTCGGTTTTGATTCGTGGATTTCAGGTGTCTTCGCCAAGGGATCCATCCCCATCGACCAGCGGGGACCCAGCGACGACTTCGACAAGGACAAGGTCGCCAATCTGCTGGAATTCGCGCTCGCCGGCCATGATCCCACGGTGCCCGACCCCAAGGTCGGCGACTTTACCGGTCACACGCTGGCTTTTGCCAAGCGCCCCGGCACCAGCGGCCTCAGCTACGCCATCGAAACATCCACCGACCTCGGCCAGACCGATCCCTGGGCGGAAGTCGGCGGCGTTTCCTACGTCAACGATCCGGACATCATCTCCTATGCCTTGCCGGGCGAGCCGCCCAGGGCTTTCCTGCGTCTTCGTGTCGCGATGGATTGATGCCAGCCGTCACTCACTCTTTGACGGGTGAGTGAAAAATCCCCCGCTTGTGAGATGGGCGGAGCTTCCTTGATGGGCTACCATTTCGTCATTTATCAAAAGGGATTTCATCATTCTCCCACTCATGAAACCATCACCTGTCCCCGTTCCTCTTCCGCGCTTTCCGCGGGGGTTTTCGCTCACAGAACTGCTCGTTGTCATCGTCATCATCGTCGTTCTCGCCTCCTTGGCGATGGTGGGAATGAAGAGAATGAGGGCCATCGCGGACAAAGCCTCAACGGTCCGCAGCCTGTCACAGCTTCAAGTCGCCAACGCCAGCTATGCTTCGGACCATTCCGGCAGGTACGTTTCTTATCAAGTCATGGACAAGAATGGCAATCGCGCGGGCTGGTGGTATCAGTCTCCGGAATTTCTCAAATACTTCCGCGGTGAGGTTTACAACGCGCAAGGGGCTCCGTCCAGAACCGTGCCGCTCTCCATGCTCGATCCCAAGGTGGTGCGCGCCAAGGTGGACAATTTCCACAAGAGCATGGCCGGCTCCTTCGGCATGAACAACACCGGCCTGCCCAATGTGGTCGGCAAACCGGATGCGGAAGCGTTCCACACGATGGCGAATGTGGCCCGGCCGGCGCAATCGATGGCATTCGCCTCTGCCACCGACGTCCGCCTCGCTTACAGTGCCCGCTTCAGCTGGAAAGGAATAGAAGGCAAGACCAGCAATGGTGCCATCGCCTACCGGCATGGCGACAAAGCCATCGTCGTTTACTTCGACGGCCACGTGGGAGAACTCACCAAGGGCGACATGAGACAGATCGACAACACGGGGCGCGGTGGAAACGGTCCCTTCTGGAATCCGAAATCGAAATAAGCGATTCCAGTGGGTGGGGAACATCGCCCGCTTATTCCCAATCGTCACGGGGAATCCCCGTTTCAATCACGCCCAAGGATGCTCGTCACCGGGGTCAGGAGTCTTAAGCAGTTTCAAGGATTATGCGAGCTCCCATTTAGACATATGGACATTTGGACACAGCTTTCGTAGACATAGTTTCGTTTGTAGAAATCGAGAATTACCAAACGCATCCACTCGATGAGGACACCGACCATGATATCGAGTGGAAGATCAGCTTGAGCGCCCTGTCGTGAACACGAGATCTGCGGCTCTAGGCGATCACATCACTCACGACACGCGAAGGTTTGGTGACGTTGCTGAGGCGTTGTTCGAGGCCTTGGAAGGGGTGGGTGAAGCGCTTGTGATCGTAGCCTAGCAACGCCATCAGGGTGGCATGGAAGTCGTGGGCGCTGACCTTGTCGGCCACGGCTTCGTAGCCGATCGGGTCGGTTTCACCGTAGCTGAAGCCGGGCTTCACTCCGCCGCCTGCCATCCAAATGGTGTAGGCGGAGGGGCTGTGGTCGCGGCCGACGGCCGCCATTTCGACGCCTCCGCGATTTTCACGCATCGGCGTGCGGCCGAATTCTCCGGACCAGATGACGAGGGTTTCCTCTAACAGGCCGCGTTGCTTGAGGTCCTTGAGGAGGGCGGCGATGGGTTGGTCGATCTGCTGGCATTTGTCGGCGAAGCCCTTGCGCAGGTCGGTGTCCGGGCCGGTGCCGTGGGAGTCCCAACCCCAGTCGAAGAGCTGGATGTAGCGGACGCCGCGCTCGGCAAGGCGTCGTGCGAGCAGGCAGTTGTTGGCAAAGGACTCTCTGCCGGGCTGGGTGGCGTAGGCTTTGTGGACGGCTTCGTTTTCCTCGGAGATATCGAAGGCATCGGAGGCGTGGATTTGCATCCGGAAGGCCATCTCATACTGGGCGATGCGGGTGGCGGTTTCCGGGTCGCCGAGGTCGGTGGCGACGGTTTGGTTGAGCTGATTGAGGGCATCGAGGGTGCGGCGGCGGAGCTTTTGGGAAACGCCGTCGGGGTTGCCGAGATAGAGCACGGGGTCGCCTTGTGAGCGGCACTGGACGCCCTGATAGACGCTTGGCAGAAAGCCGGAGCCCCACACGGATTTACCGGCGTCCGGGTTTTTTCCGCCGGAGGTGAGAACGATGAAGCCGGGCAAATTCTGGTTTTCGGAACCGAGCCCGTAGGTCGACCAGGCACCGGCTGATGGATTGCCCGGGATGGCGCTGCCGGTGTGAAGAAGCAACTGGGCGGGGCCGTGGTTGAACTGGTCGGACCACATCGATTTGATGAAGCAGACTTCATCGATGACTTCCTCAAAATGAGGCAGGCGGTCGGAAATCCATTGGCCGCTTTTTCCTGCCTGATGGAAAGGATACTGCGAGCCCAACATCTTTGGCACGCCCTGAATGAAAGCGAACTGCTTGCCTTCGAGAAACTCCTGAGGGCAGTCCTTGCCGTCGTATTTGGTCAGTTCCGGTTTGTAGTCGAACAACTCGAGCTGGCTCGGCGCGCCGGCCATGTGGAGGTAGATCACGCGTTTTGCCTTCGGGGCAAAGTGAGGGATATCGGGGGCGAGTGGTGCGGCGGGATCCTTCTTCAAGGCGCTTCCGAATCCCGACTGCGTGCTCATCCACAGGCCACCCAGTGAGAGGGCCGACTGGCCGAGGAAGTGGCGGCGAGTCAGATGCTGGATGCGGCCGTGCTGGAATTGTTGGAAAATATTCATCACCGGTTGAGGGCAAGATCGGAGTTGAGAAGGGTGTTGGCGACGAGGACGAGGGCGGCCTCGCCCGGGCTTGTGGCGAGCTTGGCGGACTCGCTCGGGTTCTGCTCGTAGTCCGCTTTCGCATCGGTGTGGAGTGATGCAAGGACTTCGATGACTTCTGGCGGGGCCTCGTTCAGGGTGATCAATCGGTAGCCATGGGCGAGCTGGATTCGAAGGTCTTCGCCGGCTTCGTTCATGCGTTTGGCGAAGGCCTGGGCGAATTCGATATGGGCCGGATCGTTGAGGGTGACGAGTGCCTGGAGGGGAGTGTTGGTGGCGACGCGCTGGGGAAGGCAGACGTCGCGCGCCGATCCATCGAAGGTGAGGAAGGCGGGGTATCCGGCGGTGCGTTTGTTGTAAGTGTAGATGGCCCGCCGGTGACGGTCCTCTCCCTGAGAGGTGTCCCACTTTGCTCCGCTGTAAACCGAATTCCAAATCCCTTCGGGCTGCGGTGGGTAAACGGGTGGGCCACCCATTTTGGTGGATAGCAGGCCCGAGACGAGCAGCGCCTGATCTCGCACCATTTCCGCCGTTAATCGATTGCGCGGACCGCGTGCGAGCAGGCGGTTGCGTGGATCTTTTTCGATCATCGAAGCCGTTGCCTTATTGGATTGCCGGTAGGTGGATGAAAGAACCAGCTCCTTGAGGAAAGGCTTGAGGTGCCACTGGTGATTGTCTTGCAGCCTCAGTGCGAGGAAGTCGAGAAGTTCGGGATGGAAAGGCAGTGCGCCCGAGCTGCCGAAATCACCAAGGGTCTCGACGATGCCGATGCCGAAGATCTGGTCCCAAAGGCGATTGGCCAGGGTGCGGGCGGCCAGCGGATTGTCCTTGCTGACGAGCCACTGGGCCATGTCCAGACGGTTCTTGGATTCCTTCGGGCCGCCGAAGACTTCGGGAATGCCGGGCTGCACCAGCTTGTCGAGCGTCATGCGGTTGCCGCGGATGAAGACCCGGGTTTCCCGCGTGGCGGCTTCCTCGCGATCCCGCATGAACGGAATAGTCATGCCGGGAATCGCGTTGTACTGCGATTCTAGTCGTTGCAGCTTGCTCCATTCTTCGCGGTGCTCGGGACTCGCGATGTGACGGGTGAGCACGTCGTCATGGCTCAGCGAGATGCGGAATCGTTGCAGCACGGTATTCTGGCTCTCGTTGCAAGTGGCACCATGGCGGATCTTGAGTTCAAGCTTTTCGCCCTCATCCGGTGTGACCGCTTGTTCGGCGATGAACCAAGCGGTCCGCGGGCTTTTTGTCATCGGGTAATCGCCAAAGCCCGCAGCGCCACCTTTCAGGGAATCGTTCGGATCAAAGGGACCGGCCAGGAAGTCCGCCGCGACCTCGCGCAAGGCGATCGGTCGGCGCTCGCCGCTGGGACTGAGGTAGCTTGCCTCGAAACCGGAGATCACCTGGCCGCGACCATGCCATGCGGCGGGATCATCCTGGGCGGGGAAAATCTCTACCCGGATCAGCGAGAGCGGCTCGGCATCCGTCTCGAGAACAAAGATGCTTCTCGTCGGCGTGGTGCCAGCGGTGACGACCATGCCGTCATCCTGCTGCTGAGAAAGGGTGCCCGTGGATGGCTCGACTACGGCTTTACTAAATGCCGCGACCTTCCATTGCTCCACGTTTTTGGCGATGTCGCGCACGGCCCAGTTGATCGCGCGTCTCTGCTTCAGAATCTCCTTTTCGAGCCGGACGGTCTCGGCCTGTTGGTCCAAATTCCTAGCGACTTTGGTGCGAGGGGAATCGCCGTTGATATCGACGTCCTCCGAGTTGTTGAAGAAAGCTTGGAAGCGATAGTAGTCGTCGTGGGGGATGGGATCGTAGGGGTGGGCGTGGCATTGCACGCAGCCGAAGGTGGTGGCATTCCATGTCGTCCAGGTGGTGTTGACGCGGTCGATCACTGCGGACATTCGCCACTCCTCGTCGTCGGTGCCGCCTTCCGTGTTGTTCTGGGTGTTCCGATGGAAAGCACTCGCGATCAAGTCGTCGGGCTCGGGATTCTCGATCAGGTCTCCGGCGAGTTGTTTGATCGTAAACGTGTCGTAAGGCATGTCGGCGTTGAAGGCATCAATCACCCAGTCCCGCCATGGCCAGATATCGCGATGCGGGTCCTTTTCAAATCCGAAGGTGTCCGAGTAGCGGGCGAGGTCGAGCCACATGGCGGCCCACTTTTCGCCGTAGGCGGGCGAGGCAAGCATCCGGTCAACGGCTTGTTCCATAGCCACTTGACGATCGACGGCAGCGGCTTGCTGGAAGGTCTGGAACTCATCAAGCGTCGGCGGCAGGCCGGTGAGGTCGAGGGAGGCACGTCGGAGCCATTCGGTAGGATCGGCCTCGGCGGCTGGCTGGATGCCTTCGTCTTCGAGACGCTTGAGAATGAAACGGTCGAGTTCTTGGCTTGGCCATGCCTTGTCCTCAACTGCGGGTGGCGTGACTTTCTCCGGTTTCTGAAACGACCAGTGATCGCCCCATTCGGCACCCTGTTCGACCCAGCGGATGAGGGTATCGACGTCTTCCTTCGGCAGTGGTTTCGGGTGGTGGTCCGGCGGCGGCATCCGGTCATCCGGATCGGTGGTCAGCAGGCGGCGGATCATCTCCGAAGCATCCGGGTCCCCGGGAACGACCACCGTCTTGCCGGATTCCCCTTGCCCAAGGACATCGTCGCGGTAGAGAAATGAGACCTCGCCTGCCATCTTCACACCACCGTGGCAGGTCGTACAGTTCTTCGTCAAAAGCGGGCGGACGTCGCGATTGAAATCGACGGTTTGGCCCGGCGAAGTCGGCGCGGCGGCGAATAGGAGCATGGAAAGAAAGCGTGCCATGGAGTAGCGGACTTTACGCGAATTTTTCCCCTTGTCTTCCCGATTTGTCGGCAATTCTGGTCGTTTTCGACAGGGTTATTCATGGTTCTCGGGGATTTCTCAGGTTTCTTTCGCAGGGCAGGGAACGGTTTGGAAGGTGCTGGGCGTTCACCTTTGATGACGCTTGCTTCCCACTGCCCATCAGGTTGTGTGGAGACCCGTGAGGGAGACGGAAGGCTTGATCGGACCAGTCTCTGGCTTCGACATTCCGGGCGCATTCCCTCAAATTCTGGTCACAGCCGATGGATGGATCTCAATACACCGTTTTCACGCATCTCAGTGCGGCGAAGGCTGACGCCTACCGCAGCGTGCTGCGGGCCTTCGCGACGGCGCGGGAGAATTTTGTGATTCATCTGCGCCCGGCTGAGGTCGCGCGAGCGGCGGGCTTTGCGGAAGAAGCGCTGGCATCATTGCTGGATCAGTTGGTGGAATGGGGGAACCTCGACCGTAGTTCGGACCGCTTCGATGCCACGACGGTGGAAGACTTTTATAAGACTCGCTGGCTCTATCAGCTGTCGGCGCGGGGCGAAGCAGCGCAGCGGGCGCTGGCGATTTTCGATGATGCGCTGGGCCAGCCGGGCGAGTTGCAGATCGTGGCGCTGCGGGACATCGATGACTACCTGGAAGTGATCAGACGCCATCTAACAGGTGAGCGGCATGATCCGGCACGGCTTTATCAGGAGTTCAGTCATCTTCATGCGCGCTTCGAGGAATTCACCGTGCAGGCGCAGCAGTTCATGCAGTTTCTCCAGAACACGATCGAGCTGCACGGCCTGACTGCCGCAGATTTTGTCGATTACAAGGAGCGGCTGATTGATTACCTCCAGCGCTTCGTGCGTGAACTCGTCGCCGCGACGCCGGGGATCGTGGAAAAGATCGACGCGCTTGAGCGGGCGGAGGTCCGGCGGCATTTCGAGGCGATCAGTCGCAGCGCCCGCGCGGATGCGCTCGATCCCGATGACCCCGAGCTGCTTGGCGCCGAGATCACGCGACGGGAGGGACGCTGGAATGGTCTGAGACGGTGGTTTGTTGGCGCGGCGAGTGGCGGCTCTCAGGCGGAAATGCTTCGTGCCCGAGCCCGCGAGGCGATTCCGGCGTTGCTACTCGCCTTGCAGAATCTGCACGACCGACGACAAAGCGGCAGCGACCGGTCGCAGGACTGGCGTGAGCTGGCGCAGTGGTTTGCGGAGGTGCCGGACGATGCACAGGCCCATCGGCTGTGGCGGGCGGTCTTCGCGCTCGCTCCGTCGCGGCATTTGCGGATCAACGACGAGACTCTCGAACAACGCGAGCAGGCGGATGAGTCGCCGAGCACGAGTTGGCTGGATGCCATCCCGATGTGGCTGGATCCCAAACATCGGAATACCGGGCGTCAGCAGCGCGGTGGCCGTGCGCCGAAGATGGTGGATCTCTCCCAAGAGCGCGAAGCCCTCCGCCGCCTGGCCGAGGAGGAAAACGCACAGCTCGCCCGCGCCCATGCCGCGCTGGCGGATCGCGGACCACTGCGCCTCTCCGATTTCGAGGAGCTCGAACCTGCCGCCTTCGAGCTGCTGCTGGATTTGTTAGGTCGGGCGGTCACTCTGATCAGCGCCAGCCAGCGACGGGATTGGGCGGTTGAGACGAGTTCGTCCGACGGCTCGCTGTCGATCGTGCTCAAGTGGCCGGACGACGATGCTGAAGCTGAACTTGTGACCCGCCATGGCGTTCTGCGTGGACCGAACTTCGAAGTCACCCTCCAATCCAACCGGAAACCCGCATGAGCACACGACCGACGGTTTCACTCACACGCACGACGGCACGGCGTCGCGCTGCCTTGCGGGCGCTGGAGACGAATATTGATGACGGCATCTGGGCCGAGCGCGGCCAAGCGGTTCGTGCGCTGCTTGCCCGACCGCTGCATGTCGGTTCCAGTCCGGTGATCACGCTGATCCGGCGTCACCAGGAATGGTTGCAGTTATGGTTTTCTCATCATCCCGGATGGGAGTTATCGGTCGATGCCGATGCCTGTCGATTGGTGAAAAGGCCCTCCCACCTTGCCGATGCCACCCGCCCGGCGGTCGATCCGAAGACGCGCACTCCGCTGGCGCGGCGCGGCTATGTCTTTCTTTGTCTCATCCTCGGGATACTCGTAAGGGAAGGTCGGCAGCTGACGCTGAAGAACATCGCCGAGCGACTCGCCGCCGCCCAGGCCGATCCGCATTTCGCTGAGTGCGGCGTGCCGCTGGATCTTGACCGTCGCGAAGTCCGGCGCGACCTCGTCCATGCGCTGCGGCTGCTGCTCGACTGGGGCGTGCTGGCGCGGATTGATGGCAGTGAAGATGGGTATATTTCACGCGATGATACCGACGTGCTCTATCAGATTCATCGACCGGTGCTCACCCGCCTGATGGCCGCCCGCCAACCGCCTTCGTTGGTGAAAAGCGACGACTTTGAGACCCGTCTCACGGCGATCTGGCGTGGCGCGGCAAAGGATGATTCGGATGATGGGCGCAATCGCGAAATTCGCTTCTCACTGTTTGGCCGTCTGTTAGACGACCCCGTCTTGTATCATGATCAACTCGCCGCAGATGAGTCGGCCTATCTCGACAAGCAGCGGCCCTTCATCATGCGCGAGATCGAACGGGCGACGGGCATGATTCCCGAGGTCCGCGCCGAGGGCATCGCGATGGTGGATCGCAGTGCCGAGATTTCCGATTTCAGTCTGCCCGAAGAAGGCACCGACGGGCATCTCACACTGCTGCTCGCCACTTGGCTTGCGGAAAGACTCCGCCGCGGAGAAACGGGAGCCGTTTCCGAAGTCGAGCTCATCGTCGAAACCGCCCGGTTGATTTCGGTCCACAAAAAGCACTGGCGGAAAGACGTCGTCGAGCTTGGTCAAGATCGGCTTCTGGCGCGTGACGTCATGGCCCACCTCTACGCCCTCGGCCTCGCCCAACCCGGCGAACAGCCCGAGACCCTCCTCCCGCTTCCCGCCATCGCCCGCTTCGCCTTGCGGGAGAAGCCGGAGGAAGAATCTGAACCCACTCTGCCTGACCTTTTCGGAGTTTGATCAATTCCGCCAAGCCAATGTTTGAATATCGAAACCACGGCACGATGGAGGTTAAGCGAAAGCTGCTTTCTTTTGAGAGAGCGCAACCGTGGCAATCAAAGGATCCTCTTGAGAACCCCTGTTTCCACGAATCCGCGGTGACTCGTTAAGCGTCACCCGAAAAATCTTGCCGTCTGCCAATGTATTTCGTTGGTTTATCTCTGTAAAGTTACTCAATACAAATACTTCCCCTCTATGCGTCCCCTTCTCCACACCTTGGTTTTCTTGTGCCTAACCGCTTCTTCGGTCCTAGCGATCTCATCCGGCGAAACTGACTCGGGCACGATTTCCGTGATCGGCGAAACTGACGAACTCACCTTCGCCGTCCAAACCGGCCAGCACATTCGGATGGGCATCCGCTCGCTGGCTGACAGCTCCTCAGTCAGCATATCCGGCGAATTGCTGGCGCCGGGCGGCGAAGTCGTCGGCTCGGTAGCGACCACTTCGGGTGGACTGGTGTTCCACTAGGCGGCTAGCTCGGGAACCTATCGCATCCGCCTAAGCGAAACCGGAAATAACAACACCGGCGCATGGCAGGTTCAGCTTTTCCTCGGCAGCGGACCCTCCGCCACCGGCGGCGATAGTGGCGAAATCTCAAACGGTCAGGACATCGGGGGCTCCCTGGATCTTGGCGACATCGATTCGTGGACCTTTTCCGCCACCAAAGGTCGTCCGGTCCGGATCGGATTTGGAGAGACGAATCCCGTCAGCTTCTTCGATCCGCGCTTGGAAGTCTTCGCACCGAATGGAGAACTTATCGGCTCCGACATCGATAGCGTGGGCGCGGCGGTCGCTTTCACACCCTCTTCTACCGGGATCTATCGGGCGATTCTCACGGAAGTGAATGCCGACCGGGCGAACAGCTACCGGATTTCATTGGCGAATCTCGATCCCACCCTCGCCCCCTCCACGGACAACGGAACGATCTCCAATGGTGAAGAATTGGGAGGCACGATCAATTTCGGCGACTTTGATGTCCGGACCTTCCAAGCGACCGTCGGCTAGGCGGTCCGATTCGGCATGGGCGAGGTGAATCTCGCAAGCTTCTTCGATCCACTGGTCGAGATCTTCGATCCCTCGGGAGCGAGAGTCGGCTCCGCCACGGGAGGCAACGGTGCATCGGTCGCGTTCACCGCCGGGCGCACGGGAACCTACACCGCGGTCCTCAGCGATGTCGGCAATGATGTGGAAAACTCCTATCGCGTGTCTCTGGCGGTGGGCGGCGCCGTTTCAGTGGCTGACGCTGCGGCTTTTTCCTTGGGCAACGGCGAGGATCGATCCGGTTTCACCAACTACGGAGACTTTGACCTCGCTACCTTCGAAGTGGATGTGGGTGAGACGGTCCGCTTTGGCTTCGGGGAAATCAATCCCGCCAGCTTCTTCGATCCGCTTCTCGAGATCTTCGATCCCGCCGGAAACCGCGTGGCGACCGACACCGATGACACAGGCGCAGCCGTGTTTTTCACCGCCGCCACCAGCGGCGTTTATACCGCGATATTCAGCGATTCTTTTAACGACAGGGAGAATTCCTATCGCGTCACACTGGCCATCCCTTCCCGAGATTTCGAAGGGGAGGTGGACGACAGCCCGGTGCCGAATGGCGGAAATGTCGGCGGCTCACTCGACTACGGTGATTTTGACATGTGGCGCTTCGAAGCGGATGCGGGTGAAGCCGTACGCGTTGGCTTTGGTGAAATATCGCCTGCCAGCTTCTTCGATCCCGTGCTGGAGGTTTACGCGCCATCCGGCGCCATGGTTGGCTCGGGAGTATCCTCGGTGGGTGCGTCTGTCGTATTCACCGCCACCGAGTCCGGTGAATACCGGGCGCTGGTTTATGATTCTGAGACCGATGTGCAGAATTCCTACCGGCTGACACTCGCAGTCGCCGGCCGCGCGGTCACCGCCACCGCCGATAGCGGCCCGTTGGCAAATGGAGCCACGTCATCTGGTCTCCTCAACTACGGCGATTTTGATATCTGGACGTTCGACGCCGAAATCGGGAAGACCGTCCGTTTTGGATTCGGCGAGATTTCCCCGGTGAGCTTTTTCGAACCGGAACTTGAAATCTTCGATCCTACAGGCACCACGGTGGCGAGAATGTCAGGAGATCCGGGCGTGGAATTGTCCTTTGTGCCTAGCGTCTCTGGCACCTACTCCGCCATCATCAGCGACAACGGGAACAATGTCGAAAACTCCTACGAAGTTTCGCTCGCCATTAGTGGCACACCCTTTGAAACGGCAGGACGAGAGCTTACGGCGGGAGTTTCTCTCAATGGCGGCATCGGACCCGGAAACTTCGAGCTATACGCCTTCCGCGCCGCTGCCGGAGACGCCATCACTCTCAATATGTCGGAAACCTCGTCGGATAGTTCTTTCGATCCGCGCCTCGAAGTATATTCGGCCGATGGCAACCTCGTTTTCAGCGGGACTGGCTCATCGGCGGTGACCGGTGAATTCGTTGCCATCAGCGGTGGCAACTACTTCGTCGTCGCGAGCGAAGACGGAGTGAATCGCAGCGGTTCGTTCACCCTCACCGTCGATGGCTTCACCGGCGGAGCGGTTGTTTTTGATGAAAGCCCGCCGCCGACCCTCTTCCTGCGCCCGGTCGCGGACGCCAACCTTCTCCTGTCCTGGGAAAACGACCCGGCTTGGTCACTGATGAACTCGCCCGACCTCCGCGCTTGGAGTCCGGGACCGGATCCGGTAATGAACGGCGGGACCAATGAGGTGCTGATCGCACCGCGGGAGAAGGAATTCTTTCGGTTGGAGAGATGAACAAGTCCCCCACTACTCGCGATCAGCTTCAATAGCGGAATACCCGAACCAACGAATAAAGTGAAAAACTTCAATCTATCTGCTCTTGCGTCTGTCTTTTGTGCTGCATCTGTAATGCCTTCGGAAGCCGGCGGTGTTTACGAAAGGATTTACATTGATTCCGCGTGGTTCGATGATCCTGGCAGCGCGCAATGGCAACTTGGAATTTACTGTAATTTTTGGATCGGAAGCGGAGATTTTTTTTCGGAAGCCAATTGGCTGGATAATCCGATGAACTCCCCGGCAGCGATTCTTGCCGGTTCTTTTGGACCATTCCCCGATCCAGACCGAGAAACATTCATCGGGCCTTACCGTGACGATATCTTGACACCGATCATACTTCCCCGCGTGATCAAGCCGGTCGGTCCAGCCGTTCTCAGCTCGCATTTCACATCTCCCGGCCTGGACATGCGATCAGGAGCGAACACCGAACTCTCGCTCGCCACAGGCGGCTTGTTCACAACCAATGCACAAATCGGCACGGTTGAAGCCAACCCGCACAATTCAATTCCCGACACCCAACCAGGCTGGAACGCGATTCTGAACTTCAATGGCGGCCAGATCGCGGGATCATGGAGTTTCACCGACCGGTCGGTGGTGAATATCAATTCGGACCACACCCAGGCCGCCGGCGTCTGGCGCGGGACCATCGGCAGCCTCAATGTCGCGGCGGGAAAGACGTTCACAGTTACGGACAGTCTGCCTACGCTTATCTCGCTGAAGAATCGCGGTATGATTCGATTTCCGTCCGGCGGATCGACCTCGTCCATCCAGATTTTCGATAATCAGAATGGCATCGTCGAGGTAGAGGGAGGCTCGTCGCTCTATATCTCAAATACCTCCACTACAAATACGGACGGAACCATTCGTTTGCTTAGAAACAGCTCACTAAGTATCGACGCGCTGTCGGTCATCGACGGCGGGACGCTCCACGGCGAGGAAGGTTCGAGATTCTACTACGCCGGCGGCTCCTCCGACCAAGGCCGATTGAGGAACGTCACCGTCAGCGGCGAGATTTCGGCGGGACAATTCGCCTCGATGGGGCTGTCCGGGACGATCGAGAACAACGGCGTGCTCGGTACGGTATCGACGGAAAACGGTGGCGGGTACCACGTCGCGGAATCCGAGGTGGCGACACTCACGGGAGATGGTGATATCGCACTGCGGGGTGGTTCCCACTCGGTCAGCGGTGCCGGAACGCTGGTCAATGAATCGAACACGATCCGCGGGGATGGAACGATCTCGATCGCCATCTTGGAGAACCGGGGCGCGATCCGGCCGGAGGCGGGATTCATGCTTCTACAGTCCACGACGATCAATGGGGACGGTGGCCGGGTCGAGGTGGCATCGGACGGTTCCCTCGGGATCGACGCGCTGTCGGTCATCGACGGCGGGACGCTCCACGGCGAGGAAGGTTCGAGATTCTACTACACCGGCGGCTCCTCCGACCAAGGCCGATTGAGGAACGTCACCGTCACTGGTGAAATTCTAGCGGGACAATTCGCCTCGATGGGGCTTTCCGGGATGATCGAGAACAACGGCGTGCTCGGTACGGTATCGACGGAAAACGGTGGTGGATATCATGTCGGGGAGTCCGAGGTGGCGACGCTCACTGGGGATGGCGATATCGCGCTGCGGGGTGGTTCCCACTCGATCAGCGGCGGCGGAGCCCTGGTCAACGAATCGAACACCATTCGCGGCGACGGCACTGTTTCGGTCGCGACGCTCGAGAATCGCGGTGTCATCCGACCGGAGGGCGGAACGATGTATTTTCAGAATGGAACCATGTTCTCGCAATCCGCATCCGGGACCACCGACCTGCAAGGCGAACTGCAAATCGCGAACTATGCACCGGGCAACGGGAGGTTGACTGGAGCAGGCAAGCTGAAAGGTGACGCAGACTTTGCCGGGATGCATGTCGCGCCGGGATCGGTGTGGAAAACTACGTTGTTTTTCCTGCCCAGACTTGTCTGAGCCTGGCGATGGAATCGGCCCAGGGAGCTTGCCTGTAAATCCAGACGCGCACCCACCGGATGAAGCGCTGGGTCCTCTGGGTGGCTCTCTGGACCGCGGTGTTGATGAAGTTGCCGAGGGCTCGGACGATTCCAGCCGG
>CAZVMS010000283.1:0-9948 GCA_964628795.1 uncultured Haloferula sp.
ATTTGCTGAGTGAAATTAAGTTATTGAATTACAACATGTTGAGTCACACCTTTTCAAGGTATTTATTTTATTTTCAATGAATGATTCATACGCAGGCTGCGACGTGTTTTCGGCCGGTCAGCGGCTTTTCGAATAGGGTCATCCTAAGCTCCGCCATTTTTTCCAATCATGATCTTCAACGCCCTGCTGATCGCCATCCGTGAAATCCGGCGAAATCTCACACGCTCGTTCCTGACCGTGATCGGAATCGTGATCGGCGTGGCAGCGGTTGTGACCCTCGTCACCCTCGGCCGCGGTGCCACCCAGACGATCAAAGGCGAGATCTCCAAGATGGGAAGCAACCTGCTGATTCTCCGACCGGGTGCCGGCTGGCGTTCGAGCGGCACCCCGTTCTCACTCGCTGATGTCGAGGCGATCCGCACGCAGATCAATGGCGTGGCCGACCTTGCCCCCTTCGTGCAGTCCAACGCACCCGCGACGTTTCAGGAAAACAGTTCGAACTGCGATATCCAGGGAACGACGGTGAACTACTTCAGGATTGCCAACTGGGAGATCGCCAATGGGCGGACGTTCACCGAGGAAGAAGTCGACGACGCCGCTTCGGTGGCCGTGATCGGAGAGACCATCCGCAAGGAGCTTTTCCCCAATGTTGATCCCATCGGCCAACGCCTCCGACTCGGTGCCTCCTCGGTGATGGTCGTCGGCGTCACTGCCGCCAAGGGTCAAGGTGGATTTGCCGATGACCTCGACGATAACATCATCGTACCCTACACCTCGCTGGTGCGAAGATATACCGGCAACCAGGGCGGTCGCTTCGTCGGACAGATGATGATCTCCGGGGAAGACGGCTTTCCGACCACTCAGATCGTGGCCGAGATCAACTCATTGATGCGCGAGCGACGTAATATCTCCGGGAGCAAACAGGACGACTTCAATGTCTTCGATTCCCAACAACTCGCCGATGTCATCACTTCGAGCACCAAGGTCATGACCTCGCTGCTCGGTGCGGTGGCAGGGGTCAGCCTGCTGGTCGGCGGTATCGGCATCATGAACATCATGCTGGTATCCGTCACCGAGCGCACCCGGGAAATTGGCATTCGTCTGGCGATTGGAGCCCGCGCGCGTGAGGTGCTACTCCAGTTCCTGGTCGAGGCCATCACGCTGTCCTGCATTGGCGGCATCGCTGGCATTATGGTCGCCTACGGGCTCTGCCATGCCTTGGTAAAAGTCGTCGGCACGCCCTTCATTTTCGATCCGGCCATCAACCTCCTCGCCTTCGCATTCTCCGCCTTCATCGGTGTGCTCTTCGGCTTCATGCCGGCTCGCCGGGCCGCCAAGCTCGACCCGATCGATGCGTTGAGACATGAATGATCATCAGTAAGCCATGCGCCTCCTCATTGTCGAAGACGACCCGCTACTCCTTCGAAGCCTCCAAGAGGGCTTGCAGGAGGAACAGTATGCCGCCGACACTGCGGCGGACGGACTTGAAGGCTTGGCGATGGCGGAGGCGATCGACTTCGATGCCGTGGTGCTGGACGGCATGCTCCCGGGGATCGACGGCTGGGAATTTCTGCGTCGCCTGCGTGAGACGAAATCGACGCCCGTCCTGATGCTCACGGCGCGTGACGCCGTCCCAGATCGGATTCGCGGGCTTGATGCCGGGGCCGATGACTACCTTACCAAGCCCTTCGACTTCGACGAACTCCTCGCCCGACTCCGCGCGCTGATCCGCCGCAACTACGGCAAGTCTAGTAATAAAATCGAGCTCGGAGAAGTGATCATCGACCTCGCGGCCCGAACCATTGCTCAGTCCGGTGAAGTCGTTTCGCTGACGCCGCGCGAATACACCCTCGTCGAGTATCTGGCGCTGCATCGCGGAGTGGTGATCAGTCGCACCGAACTCTACGAGCACCTCTTTGATGAAAGCGACGACACCCTTTCGAACCTGCTCGACGTCCACGTCTCGAATGTCCGCCGGAAGCTCGGTGCCTCCTTCATCACGACCCGTCGCGGCCACGGCTACTGCATCGAATGACCCATCCTTTCCAGTCCATCCGCTGGCGACTGCTTCTCTGGCACTCGCTGATCTCGCTGGCGCTGGTGGTCGCCATCGGCCTGCTGGCGAACCGGCTCAGCTCGCGTGATCGATTTGAGCGCATCGATCACGAACTCCGCAATCATGAGCGCTCGTTTTTCCGCAGCGTGTTCATGCCCTCGCCCGGTAAGAAAAGCGATGGTCCGCCCACGCTCGACGAGATCCGCGAACGCCTGCGCTCGCTCGGTGAACCGGGGCAAGATCCACCCGAATTTCGCGATCTTTTCAAATCCGATCCTGCCGGGACTTTCATCGTCGTTTGGGACAGCGACGGCACGCCGCTCTTCATTTCGCCCAACGCCCCGGAAGGTCTCAGCAAACCGGGAAATCCCGAGGAAGGCAGTACGGCACTCGTCACCCGTGATGACTTTCGGGAACACCTCCGCGTCCATTCCTCCGGCATGGTCACCGTGGTCGCGCGGGATATTTCTGCCGAACAAAATGCGCTCAACCGCTTCCGTCTGCTGCTTGGTCTAGGCGGCTTCGCGATCCTGCTTTCCGCCGTGGCCGGTGGATGGTGGCTGGCGGGTCGCGCGCTCCGGCCGATCGATACGATTTCCCAAACCGCCACGCGCATCGCCGATGGCAAGCTCGACGAGCGGATCGACATCACCGGCCGGGACAGCGAACTCGACCAGCTCGCGCAGGTGCTCAACAACACCTTCGAGCAATTGGCATCCGCCATCGAACAGCAGAAGCGCTTCACCGCCGATGCTTCCCACGAACTGCGCACGCCGCTCACGATTATCCTAACAGAAACACAACGGGCGCTGAAGGGTGAGCGCGAGCCGGAGCAGTACAAGCAGTTCATCACCCACTGTCAGACGGCGGCGCAGCGGATGCGCGGGATCGTCGATTCGCTTTTGCTGCTCGCCCGCCACGATCTTGCCGACCACGAAGCGGCGAGTGCCCGATGTGATCTTGCCCAACTCGCCGAGCAGCTCGCTGAGCGGATGGCACCGATCGCCGCCGCACGAAACGTCGAGATCCACTGCGGACTTCAGAGTGCCCCCGTGACCGGTCGGCCGGATTACCTTGAAACCCTGCTTCAAAACCTGCTGTCCAACGCCCTTTCCCACCCACCCGTGGGCACACCGGTGACGCTGCGCAGTTTTGTTAGAGGAAACGAGTCGGTGATCGAAGTTCACGACGCCGGCCCGGGTATCCCGGCTGAACACCTGCCAAGATTGTTTGATCGCTTTTACCGCGCCGACCCCGCGCGCAGCCAGGTTTCGGGTCATAGCGGACTTGGTCTGGCGATCGCCAGCTCAATCGCCCGCGCTCTCGGCGGCCGCCTGGAAGCCGAAAGTGATCCTAACAAAGGCACCACCTTCCGCCTTTCCCTGCCGTTCGCGGAAAACGGATCTGATTTCAGCGGAAAGAGCATTCGTGAGACCGCACCGACTCGCTCCGCCTGAATCGATTCATGAAAAACCCCGGATGAGTCCGAAAAGGCTCGTTCCCGGAAGGGAGGTGAAGTTAGTTCTTAGTTAAGGATGCTGACTGCGGATCAGGTGACGGCGATCGTCCCGGATGCGGCCTCGTTAAAGGCGGGCCGCGGTTTGGCGACCCCGCGAAAGTGGGAGCTGCTCGGGGCAGACGAGGAGGCGCTCTGGGGCCTTGCCATCGGATCAGGGAAAAACCCCTACCAGACACGCGTCTCGCTTTCCGATCTGGCGACCAAGTGCTCTTGCCCGAGTCGGAAATTTCCCTGCAAGCATGCGATCGCCCTGATGCTGATCGCGACGGGTGAGCCAGCGTCGCTCAGCGAGAAAACCCGGCCAGACTGGCTGAAGGAGTGGCTCGAATCGCGGGCCGAGCGGCAGGAAAAGAGCGCGGCGAAGCAGGCGGCGAAGGTGGACAAGCCGGTCGATGAGAAAGCAGCTGCGAAGCGGCGCGAAAAGAAGGCCGGAAGGATCGAGGAAGGGGTGGACCTGTTGAGACAAACCCTGCTCGACCTCAGCCGCGAAGGGCTGGCCTCGCCGACGGCGCGCGACGCATCGACCTGGGAAAGTTTGCAGCGACGGATGATCGACTGCCAGGCACCGGGGCTGGCTACGGCGCTCCGGCATGTAACGGATGAGGTCCTGCGGCATGACGAGGTGGAAACTCAGTTGGCCTATGAAATGGGGCGGCGGTTCCTGCTTTGTAAAAGCTATGAGCGACGGGATCAACTCGATGACTCGACTCGCGCGCAGATTGAAGAACTGATTGGCGATGGGCCGCGAAGCGAGGAAGTGAAGTCCTTGCCGGCGGTCGAAGATCATTGGTTTGTCGCCGGGCGTCAGGTCTTTGAAAGAGATCGACTGACGACCTCCTTGAGCTGGTTGCTGGGAAGGAGAAGCGGACGCTGGGCGAAAGTGCTGCGTTTCGCGCATCTGCCATCCACGGTAGCCGAGCCATGGCCCTTGGGAAGTAAGGTAAACACCGGAGTTTGTTTTTACCCCGGACCGGGACCCAATCGAGCGCTGCCGATGGATGACGGTCAGGTGAAACTTGAAAAGCCTCCCGCAGCTTCCGACGAGGGCTTTGAGGCTCTGCTTTCCCGCTACGCGAAATCATTGGTGGCCAATCCTTTCCTGCGGAGTCTTCCTTTTCTCATCGAGCTGCGTCCCGAGGCGAACGGACGACTAGCGGATCGTCTTGGCAAGGCACTACGCTGGAGCGCGGATGAAGCGGAGAGCTTGCGGGTGGAAGCCATTACCGGCGGTGCGGCGACGCTGGCATGCGGCGAGTGGGACGGCAGCGCGCTACGTCTGTTAGGGCTGGCTGATGGCGAAAACTGGGTGTCCCTCAAATCACGAAACGGATGAGCGAGAACCCCCTCATCGCCACTTCCCTGCTTGGGGCCAGCCGTTTAAAAACGCTGCCACCTGCGCCCGATCCCAGCTTGCAGCCGGTTTGGGATCGCCTTTCAATGGCTGACCCCGCTGCCGCCGTGCTGGAGGCACTGGCGATGGACCGGGCGGCGCGTCTCGCCGGGAGAAAACCTCAGGAGGCGACGACTGAGACGGAGCTCAGTCCGCCGGAATCGGCAGCTCCATTGACAGAGCTCGCGGTGATGGCGCTACTGCGAATGCTGGGGGGAGAGTATCGCGAAGTGCTCCCCGAATGGCTGGAGTCCGCGAGTGAATCAGGCCGCATTCTTCCTCCAAGAGTGCTCCCGGAAGCGCTCGAAGCCGGCCGGCGCGATCGATCTTTGCGGGCCCCACTGGCAGCCCTGATGGGCGAGCGCGGGCGCTGGATGGCGCGGCGTCACAAGGCGTTTTCATGGGTGCTCGATGAAAGTGGCGAGGCCGATTGGGATGCGGATCATGCCGCTGATCGATTGGCGTGGTTGAAGGAAACCCGTCGCGTGGATCCTCAGCAGGCGGTCGTGGCTTTGACCGAAAGCTGGGCAGGTGAGTCTCCGGATTTTCGACAAGCCGTGGCCCAACTCGCAGCGGACGATCCACTACCGAGCGATGAGGTCTGGCTGGAAACTCTGGCGCTGAAGGACCGTCGTCAGGACACTCGACGGCTTGCCACGGCGGCGCTGCTGCAGCTCTCCGATAGCGCCTTCGCCCAGCGGGCTCGCGATCGTTTGCGCGGTCGGGTGCGGGTGTCGGGAAAATGGCTGACGTGGAACATCGAGGTGGAGCCTCCTGAGGCTTTCGAGAAAGCGTGGGAAAGCGATGGCCTGTCCGCGAAACCACCTGCCGGAACGGGAGAGAAAGCGTGGTGGCTCCAGCAGATCGTCAGCATGGTGCCGATCGCCGAATGGCCGGCAATTCTTGAGATCAAAGAGGAGGAGCTTTTCACCCTATCCATCGATTCGGATTGGAAGGACGCGCTCCTCATCGGCTGGATCGAAAGCGCGAGGAATATTCCCAAGCTGGCCTTGCCCGGGCGATTGATCCATTACCTGACGGAACTCAAAAAGTGGCCGGATAAGGCGGGCGTGAAATTCCAGGTGCTGGCGTCGCTGTTAGAAGTCGAACCCGACCCCGGGAAGTCCCTTGAGGTTATGGCGAAACACCTCGCAGATGAAGAAATGACCCGGCTGCTGATGTCCTATCGTCGAGTGATCCCTCAATCTACGGTGAGAGCCGTCGTTCGAAAGACCCTCTCTCGCAAGCCGGTCACGATCACCCGACCTGAAGGCCGTCTGCTAGCGCTTTGTGTCCCGATCGAGGCGATCCAGTCCGAGCTCGAGTGGCTGTCGCGCTTGGACGAACTTTCCGCACCCGCCGAGGAATTCGCCACCACCTTGGAATTCCGTCGCAGCCTGTTCAGCTCCATTTCTTAAACAATCATGAGTCAACAAGTCCTACGCCAACACGCCGAGATCGCCTACGCCGGTGAGCTTTCGGCACTCGCCGCCCATGACGATCGCCCGCGTCCGCCGCAGTGGAAGCTCTCACCCTGGGCGGTCACCGACTACCTGTTAGGGACCACGCTTGCCGATGATACGGTGATTTCGCCCAAGTACATCGGCGACCGCAGGCTGATGGAAATCGCGGTGGCGACGCTGGCCACGGACCGCTCGCTGCTTCTGTTAGGCGTGCCCGGGACGGCGAAAAGCTGGGTCTCCGAGCATCTGGCGGCAGCGATTTCCGGGGACTCGACACTGCTTGTCCAAGGCACCGCCGGCACCGGTGAAGAGGCGATGCGTTACAACTGGAACTACGCGCTGCTGCTGGCGAAAGGCCCCACCGAGGAAGCGCTGGTGCCAAGTCCGATGTTCAATGCGATGAAGGCCGGCAAGCTGTGCCGGGTCGAGGAGCTGACGCGGATTCCCTCCGAAGTGCAGGACACGCTAATCACCATGCTTTCGGAAAAGACGCTGCCGATTCCCGAACTCTCATCGGAAGTGCAAGGCGTTCAAGGCTTCAACGTGATCGCCACCGCAAACAGTCGCGACCGCGGCGTAAACGAACTTTCCTCGGCCCTGCAACGTCGCTTCAACGTCGTGGTGCTGCCGCTACCCTCCTCGATCGAGGCGGAAATCGAGATCGTCCGTTCGCGGGTCGAGTCAATGAGCAAGGCGCTCGCCCTTCCTGTTGAGCCGCCGGCTCTGGACGAGATTCGTCGGGTCGTCACCGTCTTCCGCGAGCTGCGCAGTGGTGCGACGGAAGATGGCAAAGCCAAGGTCAAATCCCCATCCGGCACGCTGAGCACGGCGGAGGCGATCTCGGTGATGACGAGCGGGCTTTCGCTGGCCGGTCACTTCGGCAATGGAAAACTAACAGCTCTCGATCTCGCCGCCGGAATGGTCGGCGCAATCATCAAGGACCCGACACAGGACCCGGTGGTTTTTAGAGAGTATCTGGAGACGGTGGTGAAGGAGCGCGACGGGTGGAAGGACTTGTATCGGGCGTGCAAGGATCGGATTTGAACGATTGAAATTCTATGGCAACGAACACGGTTAGTGAAGCTATTCAGAGTCTTCGGCATAGTGCTGAGCCTGCAACCCGCGCAATTGGTGACGCCATCGAGAAATACCTCGATACGGGTGACGATACGGCCTCCCGGCTGCTACAACCCGTTGAGAGAGTTCACGCATTGAAGGATCTGGTAAAGGCCTGCTTTGATTCTAATGATGCGGATGCTGCCAAGGTTCTGGAGTTTACCGCAATTTGCATGAGATCTGGTGACGCGGCCTTTCCTGTGGTGCGTTCTAATTACGATTTTCCATCAAAACCATCGCAGTCCAGTTGCGAAGACTATGCGGCCAACTTCCTCGAATTGTTGCTCTCGATGTATGAGGGAGATGTCGAGGGTTTTAACAGGAGGTTCCTTGATGCCGTGGACTCAACTGGGCTCGAGCCAGTTCGACTGGCGGCGTATCTGCTTTCGATCGGAAGGGGGAAGCTGAAGTTCGGCTGGTCAACTTTCGAGCCGAGCGATTCGTACTTGGGTTGCGGCCTCAACATTGCCTACTCAAACAAGGTCGCTCCAAATTCTGATGAATCCTGGTCCGAACTTGATCGCAGAATCTGGGAACTAGATGTCGACCAGACTCTAGAGCTTCTTCGCCAACAAGTGAACGGCCCAAAAGGTCGTTGGGCACTTCATTGCCGGGGCTTCGGAATGTATCACGGTGCTTTGGCCGCCTTGCGTCCCTCAATTCTAAGGACCTTTCTCGAGAGTTCGTCTGATGAAGATGAGGCAACACTGGATTGGTTCCACATCGTGAGAGCGACTTCGGATTTCGACAAAAGCGCTGTCGACTATGTTCTGCGGTGCAAGCCGTCCGACGGGCCAAGGATTCTGATCCTCATCGATAGTATCCGCCCGGGAACCTGTTCCAAAGAAGCGCTGGAAATGGTCTTCCTCGATGACGAAATTCCGGATGAGTCCGGTCTGTGTTACATTAAGGACCATCACCCTGATCGCCTGACTGAGTATCTCGGTGCAATGGTTGCGAAAGGAGAGTCGCTTTTGAATATTACCCGAGAGACAATTCGAAGATCATTTCGGGCATTGGCAGCGGATGCATGGGAGACAGGTGGCGCTAAGGTCGCATTGTCGGTCGCAGCGTCAAAACTTGTGCCTGCGAGTATCTACACAGAAGGAAAAGCTTCCTTTCAAGGCTTCGCTTTCGAAGGGCTGTTGGATTCTGGAGCGGACATTCCCATTGCAGACCTCCGGGAATTTCTCGCGAGATCGGAGAAGGCGGTCAGCCAGAGTGATTTGAAGCCCAAGGACAAGAGGGAAGCGACCAGGTTTTTCTACGGTGTCTTCGTAGAGAGGTTCGTCGAACCGTTCGAAGAGGAATTGTGGGCACGCGCTCAGGATCGATACAAGGTCATGAGGGATCTCGCGATCTCTGGTTTGATCAAGTTTCCCGCCAAGAGAGTTCTCCCTCGTGCGATTGAACTTCTAGATTCTCGAAATGCGGATGTTCGGATGACTGCATCGGAGCTATTGGGCGCCATGGCTGATGACGGTGCTGCTGATGCCTTGCGGACTTCACTTGAGAAGGAGAGTTCGGATAAGGTTCGAACGGCGCTTCACGAGGCATTAGCTGCCTGTGGTCTGGATCCTGTTGGGGGTTCTTCAGGGGATGAAAGAACACTGCAAGAGATTGAGGAAAACATCCGATCTCAGTCGAAGGGTGTCAAGTTGCCCAAAGCATCCTGGTTAGATCTAGACTCCCTTCCTGCTTTGGTTGCGAAAGGTGGAAGCATTTTATCCCAAGACGTAACGGTGCTTGCGATCGCCAAGCAATCGAAACACAAGAGCACCGCAGCGGCTCCTGACCTTGCAGGATTGATCGATGCTCTGGACGAGAGCAAGAACGCCGACTTCGCCCTGTATCTCGTCGAAGGTTTCCTCGATTCCGATCAACTCGCAGCGGACCGCTGGGCACTCACTTTGGGAGGACTGTTAGGAGATCACCGAATCATCCCGCCGCTGCTTTCGCGGATTCAGGGATGGTGCGAAAACTCTCGCCACAAGCTCGCGGAGTATGCGGCGCAGGCGATTTCACTGCTGCCGGGCGATGAGCCACTGATGGTGCTGGATTCGCTGGCGACCCGTTACCGCAGCAAGTTCAAGAATGTCGGAAGGGCATGTGCGGCGGCGTTTGAGGCGGCGGCGACGGCTCGCGGGATCACTCCGGATGAACTCGGCGACACGGTCGTGCCAAGCTTTGAGTTCGATGAGGATGGCATTCGGAAGTTCGAATGGGAAGGTGGTGAGATTAGTGCGGAGCTGAGTCCGGAATTCAAGCTAGACCCTATTCGAAAAGCCGCTGACCGGCCGAAAACACGTCGCAGCCTGCGTATGAATCATTCATTGAAAATAAAATAAATACCTTGAAAAGGTGTGACGCAACATGTTGTAATTCAATAACTTAATTTCACTCA
>CAZVMS010000284.1:0-6000 GCA_964628795.1 uncultured Haloferula sp.
ATTTCAGACCCTTCCGGCAGGAGCCAAGGGCAAAGAAGAAACGACCGAAACCCTTCAGTTACCTGACCAAACCGAGGGCGGAATACAAAGAAACGCCCCATCGCGGAAAACCCCGAGCTATCGCTTAAAACCGCGCCATTCGGGACAGACACTTTATTCAATCCCGGACTGGATGCAGCATTACCCCGCGCACGTCACATGTTCCCGCAAGACTAGCAGCTCACGTGATCAGCCGCCAGCGGGATGCCGGGTGGTGCGGAGCGACGATCTTCGGAGGAGTTGCTAGAGCAGGCCGGAGGGTGGCTTCTTTGAAATGCTTGAACTATAATTTATTGGTCTGACTTGTCTGAATTCGTAGTGTGTGGAGGTAGCGGAGGTGGCATTCTTGGCTTACGGACTTTCAGGAAAACGAAAATCCAGTAGCAAAGCCCAACCATCATCGCTAAACCGAAAAGCCCTTTGCCTGCCCATTCACCAGCAGTGTCCGCGACTTTTTGACTGGAAGCACTGTCCATACCAAGCCATCTTGTAGTCATTTTAACCAGAGCCGTAACGACAATCATCGCCAAAGCGACGGATATCAAACAGCCGATTCTCTGGAGATAGACACTGATCAAATTCATAAACCCTAAATCCTTTGTTCAATTACTGACGGGGCATTATCCAGTCTAATAATCTAATACATGGATCCATGTCTTCGCACTTGGAGAGCGGTTTGATAATTTCTATGCACCCAGCTTCGCTCCAATTGTTTAATTGCTCCTGAACCGATTTTTCATCGAAAGTTCTAGCGTACATCATCACAGTTTTTTTGTACACCTGATCAACTCGGTCAGCATACATCGCATCAAGCCCTGATGCCAACTCTTTGTAAGTAATGGTATTCATGGTGGCTATTTCTAAGGATAAACTTGAATTGGATTTGAACCAGAGATGTCCCAGACCTTTTTGATTGGGATATCCACACCATCGACAACCATTTGCGTGCCACCTCCTAATCCATTTTCTGGGTAGTCTTTGGCTAAAGCCTCAAACCACTCAGCCGTGTGCAAACGTCCTCTAGCAACTCTTACATTATTTTTCACAGCTTCCCAATCGAACTCCAACCGATATTTTGCAGTATTACCGTTAGGCGCGTCGGGTAGCTGAAAACGATTTTTAGCCGTTGCGGTATTTTCCAATTTATCAAACGATGCATACCACCCGCCCACTGGAGCATCATTAGATCTGAGGATTGGCGGTCCCGGTATCTCAATGTTGTTGCGGTCAAATTTTGGATTGTAGCTGGAATAACGGTATCCCTCGGCTTGAATTTTCTCCACGTCTCTGAGCCACAGTTTACCAGCGCCGTCAGTAGCTCCAAATTCATCAAGACTCTTTTTAAGTGCTGTTTTCCCAGCATCGGAAGACTCGGCGCGGAATAAAGTGAGGGCGTCGCCAGCGCGATCAGAACGAAGGATGTCCCCTTCAAACTCAAGCAAGCGATTATAGAATTTCACCCAGCCCTTGGATGCCGGGGCTGTCGCCTTCTCGCCCATGACTTCGAAGAACAGTGCGAACTTATACCAGAACTGGCCTTCTCTTCCCGGCGTGAGGATGAGTTTTTTGATGTTGAGGGCTGCAATGACTTCATCAAGCACCTTGGAGTTTGAAAATGCGGTTCTTTCAAAGGTTGCCCGTTTCATGCCTCGCTCGATGACCTCGGCGGCGGAGTCTTTGACTGCTAGAGAAAGAGGTGTTTCCGCTGCGATGATGAGGCCGCGTTCGACAGCGACTTTCATTTCAATGCTGATCGCGACGCTCGCAGCCCACTTTTTGACGAATTGGAGGCGAGCAACGACAGGAAGGACTCGGCGGGCGGCGAGTTGTGCTGCGAAGGCGGTTCCGCCTTTGGTCATGACGGCTCCGATTTTAACCGTGCCACCAGTGAGGATTCCCACCGCGACTTGTTCAGAGATATATCCGAAGGTGTAGCCAAAGGTATAACTGGCCTGTCGGGTGACTTCGTTGGCGTCTCCCCCAATCTTATCCATAACGAGGAGGTTTTCGCTCCAGTGGGCTTTTTCCGCTCCTTCCATCATGCGATCAGCGAAGTCGTTCACCCAATCTTTGAGGCCGGTCTTGATGCTGCCCCATGAACTTTGAGTGAGAACCCAGGCTTTGTTGGCAGTGCCTTCTACGCTTTTCCAAGTTTGCCAGCTTCGTTTCTTAAAGCCTTCCCAAGTCGATAGATCGGCTTGGACAGTTTCCATGGGTTTGAAGACCCATTCCTGACAGAGGCGATCAGCGGCTTTCTTGAGTTCCGCCGCGCGTTTGAGTGGATCGTCTCTCCATTTGTTGAGTTCCGCCTCTGCGGCTTGAATCGCCCAACCTCCGGCGCCTAGCACGCCGCTTTTGATGAGAACGAGGAGTTTATAGTCATCACTCACACCTTCCTTTATTCCATCAAACAGGCCGAATGCGACGCTGCCCAGGCCTTCGACGTTGTTAACGACGTTAAAGAACGGAATGAGGGCGGCGCGGGTGAGGTTATGGATTCCCTCGCTCACAGAGGATTGCGCGCTGGCCGACCTCATGGCGAGCGGTGGAGTGATGACTCCGCCAGTGAAGTCGAAGCTGGTGCCTTTCACCCACTGGTCCACGTAGTCGATGACTGCCGCGAAGTCTGGGGCAGCGGTGAGGGTGTGGGTGATTTCTCCGAGCGACTCGGGCTTGCCGTTCAGATAGAGTTTGATTTTGACCTCTCCTGTGGAGTCGAAGCAGGTGTAATAATTGATCTTCCTGGCATCGGTAGAATCCTTGACGAACCAGACTTTCTGGGTGGCGACTTGACCGCCAGCGGCGTAGTCAGAATCAGCCATAATGTCCTCGACCTTGTCGTAGATTTTGGTGCTGCCACCACCAAGAAGGTTGCCGTATTTTCCGAGGCTTCCGTCCGGTCCGACGAACTCCATTTCGAGGCTGTCCCAACCGCTCGGAATGCTAAATGACCCAGCCAAAAACTTGTCTCTGGAGACTACCTCCACCGGGAGGAGGTATTCCGTTTCCCCTTCTTCATCGGCTTCAGTCGTCACCAAGTTGCTTTGCGACGACCCGGCCGGCACTTCGAACTGCCCAACTTCCGCCGAAACCACTTCTCCATTCAGTTCACGCACGCGGAGGACGGTGGTCCGATAGTCCTCCGTGCCAGGATAGGGTGCGAACAAGCGGCTTCCGACGTAGGGTTGATTGTCGGGAGCGTTGTCGTTCCAGTAAGTAAAACTTGCAGCTTCCACTTGATCCCAAAACCTCCAGTTCGCGTAAGAATAGAATGGGTCCGGATACAGCTTATCCTGATGCTTTACAAAGCTTCCACCGACGCTGTAACGGGTCTCCAGCACCAGATAGGGAGGAAAGCGGGGAACATCGTTGGGATCGGTGGGACTGGAGCCGCCAAGGTCTTCGGGCCCATCGGGGATTCCGTCCCCGTCGGTGTCCGCGAGGTTGGGATCGCTGCCGTAGTAGAGCACTTCGAGGTCGTCCCACAATCCGTCCCCGTCGGAGTCCTTGGAGGTGGGATCGGTCCCCATCACCCATTCTTCCCAGTTGCTCAAGCCGTCCTGATCGTCGTCGAGGTCGGGGCTCTTGGCGAGGGTGCTGAAGACACTTCGCTCCCACGCATCTGGCAGGCCGTCCCCATCGACGTCCAAGGCAACCCGGAATCCGCTCGGTGTCGGTGCCGATCCGAGAAAGAACTCGGTGCGATTGATGATCCAGTCGCCGTCCGAGTCGAGCAGCGCGTCGCTCGGATCGGTCGGATCGAGAGCGTGGAAAGTCTCCCAGTCGTTAGGCATGCCGTCACCATCATCGTCCTGATCGAGACCGAGAAGGTAAAGCTTGTTTCCGTAGTGGGTCCACCCAGCGATCATGCCACGGTTGTTGATGGAAGCTGGCATGGACCATTCATAGGAATGATTGGTCAGGTCGGCGTGCGGCGCAAAAGCAGAGAAGGGCACCCGGAGAGGGCCGTTGAGGAGAAAGACGTCGAAGGATTCGGCTTCCTCCTCGTCCGTTGAGCCCGAGACGAGGATCTGGGGCCAGTCGTTCAGCCCACGGATGCTTTGAAACGAGTAGACCTCCGGGAGAAGGTCCCGGTAGTGGACTGAGGGGTCGGTGCCGGACGTGGTGGCGTCATGGGCGAATCCGTCGAAGTACCACGCTCCCTGTGCCCAGGAATCGTGGTCGAGATCGATGGCATAGTTGCCTCCGAATTCTCCCCAATCGTTAAGCCAAGTTGGCCGAAAACTGGCATCGAAGTCGTCCTCGACCTCCCCGCCCTCCGGATCGAGGAGATTCATGTCGAAGGCAGGGAAGTCCGACAACCAGCTCCAACCCGGAGACATCAAGAAGTGCCTCGGTGCACCGACTCCCCAGTAATCGGCGTATTCGATCCCCGCCACTTCGCCCCAGTTGTTGATCGCGGTGAAAACCGGAGCGACCCAGGAACTGGGACAGGATACCGAGCCAAAGGTGAGGCTCTCGAAATAGGCGTCGCCCGCGGTGTCTGTTCCGATGACTTCTCCAAAATCATTGATACCCACGAGGTCGAAGGCGGATTGGGCACCGGGATTGAGCCAGACATTGACGTTCTCGTCGAAAGTGGGAGCGCGCATATCCTTCATGAAGCCAAAGGCAGCACCTGCATTGAACGACGCTCCCTGGGCTTGACCCACGATCACGCCTTCGTTGTTCAAGTCCCGAGCGAGCAGAAGTCCTGGCTCCTGTCCGCCCACGGAGGAAAGCGTTCGCCAGGACCCATCCGAGCCATTCAAGAACCAGACTCTGTAGTAGAAGGTCGATGGGCTTCCAGGCACGAAAGTCCAGCTCTTCACGTTGATCAGGACGTCGCCCCGGTCGTTGAAATCAACGATCTCCTTCCGATTGGTGGAGGAGCCGGGCCGGTTCATGAAATCCAGGTTGATCAAATCCACTGACCAGACACCCAGCGGGCCCTCCCCGATTCCTTCCAAGTCCAGTTCATGTTCCTGCAAGGCGTTCAGGCCGTCACGGTCAAAGTCGAAGCTGGCATCGTCCGGATTATTCTTGTCCATGAAGTGACTGTCTTCCCAATCATCCGGGATACCGTCGCCATCGGTATCCAACGCCTGGAGCGGGCCACCACCAATCAGCACCCCGATTACGAACGCTCTAAAAAGTTCCTCCATGCACACCGCAAATAATCATTCCCTGAGAATTGCCCGATCACTGTTGTGTATCAGTTATGTCACGAGTGGACAAGCTGAACGATAGCCATGCGTAAACTCTTTAGCACAAAAAGAGATGTCGCCAAAAGGTGGTAGTCAAGGTTTGCGGCGTGAACCTCGCAAAAAAACTGCTCAACCAAGATGCCACAGACAAGATGCCAGGCAAACAGTAGATTGTCGACCCGGCAGATTCTTTCTCGAAGGCGTGTAACCGAATGAAAATCCACGGGAGCAGGTAAGCGATCCGGCCTACCCGGCGGGACTTACGGCGGCAACGGTACGGGCGGATTTTTGTGGGGGGATAGTGCCGGGAACGCAGGAGGATTTCAAGGGATTGATTGGGGTCAGTAGTATCAGATGGTTTCAAGTGTTTTTTTGAAGTTGGATTTTTGAGCGTCCGGAGTCGGGCCGGCACCTTCGGTGTCTTTCGGCCTGGCTAGTTCGGCGGGTCGGCGCTTGGTGCGTCGATGCGGGCGCGAACTTCGAGGGGGCGGGTGGTGGCGATAACCCGGCGGCCTTGTTCTCAAGGCGCGCCCCGTGTCTCTGGCTGACTGGTTACGAGCCCTCGGGCCTTGCTTTGAAGGCTGGGGCGGAGCATCTTTGTGCCATGGTCCGTCTCGCGGGGATGAGCATCCTCCGGGAGGTCGGATCGGGGGCGACCGGGTTTCTGGCTTACTGACCCTAGCCGTCAAACTGGTGCGGCTTCCTTAACAGAGCCATCCGGTCGCCCCCTCTCCGTTTCGCTTCCCGGTCACGG
>CAZVMS010000285.1:0-10255 GCA_964628795.1 uncultured Haloferula sp.
CATGGCACAAAGATGCTCCGCCCCAGCCTTCAAAGCAAGGCTCGAGGGCTCGTAACCAGTCAGCCAGAGACACGGGGCGCGCCTTGAGAACAAGGCCGCCGGGTTATCGCCACCACCCGCCCCCTCGAAGTTCGCGCCCGCATCGACGCGCCAAGCGCCGAACCGCCGAACTAGCCAGGCCGAAAGACACCGAAGGTGCCGGCCCGACTCCGGACGCTCAAAAATCCAACTTCAAAAAAACACTTGAAACCATCTGATACTACTGACCCCGCCGCAAGTGGCGGCCTGGCGTTGATCTCCGTTTGTCCCGCAATGCCAGACGGGCCGGCAATCCCATCAGGGAGAAACCAACCAAAGGGAAAGGTATTTTGAGAGCCTTTTTCTGGAGACCGACCGGTGCCGTGCATGAGGACGTTGGGATTCTGAGGGTTTCGGTCAAATCTGTAACCAACTCATAGACAATCCCATGGCACTGACTGATTGAAATCCACAGCCATTCTGCATCGACAATCCGAGAAAATTACGATGACTTGAGACGCAAATGAAAGTCTTTCAGTCCGCTGTACTTTTCCTCTCTCTCGTGCCACCGATTTTGGCGCAAGAGAGGGCCTTCACCACCGACAAGGTGGAGATCCCGAGGTTGCCCGTCGATGCGGTTCGGGCAGAACCAAAACCGAAGCCCCCTCCTATCAATTTCAAGGCGATCCGGTCTCAGACGCGGCGAGTGGATGTGGTTGAAGCCCCGCCGATGCCGGGATTGCCTCCGGTTACCGGAAATATTGGCATCACGGTCAGCCAGGTCGAGGATCCTGGACTGCCTGATCCACCTCCGCCCGCGCCTCCTGTGGCGATTGACGACCCTGACGCGTTGGCTCGCTTCGAGGAGTTCAAGAATTCCTATCAAGGTCCCGAAATGCTCGCTGTTTCAGCTACCGTCTACGATCACTCGCGGACCTTTCTGCGGATCTATCCGAACGGGAAGGCCGAGAAAGCCCTGACGGCGTGGACGAATATCGATTTCAACCACTTTTGCGGTTTTACGACCTACCGGGTCACCAAACCGGATGAAACCTATATGGACTACAGTATGATGATGGGCATCGGGAACATGGATACCGCTCGGATCCAACGGTTCTTGGCCAAGAATGGTCAGCAATACGAGGCTCCCGAGATTCCGGAGCTTCCTGACATCCAAATCGCAGGCCCCGCCTTCGTAGTTGTGGAAGGTAGTTCTAAGGGCAAAGCAATGGCGACTCTCCGGCAGCTTCACGAGCTCTACCGCACGGAAGGAGCCAGTCTGAAGCAGGCGTTCTATGCACGAGAAAAAGCGGAGGCCGAGCGACGTGCCCACTTTCTGGCAAATCCCCCGAAGCCGAAGGATGTGAACATCAACTTTTGGAGAACCAAGAAATAGTGGAGCACGAGATGAATTCTACGATGAAAAAACTTCTTGGTGCGACGCTCGGGCTGATGTCGACCGGTGCCATTGCTACTACGACGCAGCTTTCGATCCAGCCATTGGAGTCTTCTTCCTTTCGATTGGACTGGGAGGGTAAGACAGGTATAACCTACTTCATTCAGTGGTCCCTGAATCTCCAAGAATGGAATTATTTTCCCGTGATCGAAGAGGGTGTCGAGCACGACGCGTTTAATTTCAATAGCGACGCCCCTTACTTCTTCACTCGCCTAGTGACTTCCGACATCTCGACGACCGATCCCTATTCGGCGGATTTCGACGATGATGGATTGAGCAACATCTTCGAGGTTACCTACGGCTACGACCCGTTCGAGCAGGAATCGACGCTAGATGGTCCCGATGCGTCACTTGACCCGGACACTGACGGACTAAGCAATGCCTCTGAGCAGGCGGCTGGATCAGATCCGAGGACCAAGGACAATCCAATTCTGAATCTTGAAGTCACCGTCGAGTGAGTCTCTCAGCTATTTCTCAATCAAGATCATTCGAGATGAATATGGTTTCAGTAATCCGCGGATTTGTCGCGGTGTTGTTTCTCGCAATCGGTTCCGCAGGTGCACAGACGTTGGCGCAGGTGGTGAGTTCCGTGCAGGAGCGGAAACTGGCGATTGTCCAGCGGGCGCAGGTGGAGGCGGATTTGCGTGGTTTGGGTGATCCAGAACAGGAATTGATCGAATGGACTGGTCTTCCTGTGACGACTGAATTTCCCACCGAGACAGAGGTCGATGCCTTGAATCTCGGTGACCGAATCGCGCTCCTCAATCAGGCATTGGTGGAATTCGAGAAGCTCGCGCCCTCCTATCTTAACCTGAGGTCCGATGATCTGTCTGTCGGATCAAGAATCGGTGCGTTACGCCCTTTCATTCAGGAGGACTTTCCGCCACTTCCGCGTGTCGATGCTGAGAATTATCCGGTGGTGCTCGCGGCATTTGCCCGGCAGGTCCGTCATTTGAAGGTATTGCCTTGGGTGGCTTCGCTCCGCCAACGGGAACGTAACAATTACGTATCCAAGCAGGAAACCTTGGTGAATGGCGTGCTTACAGTCCACCCAAATTCAGACAGTATCGACTGGCAACCGGTTACTATTGACATTGGGGAGATTGACCAAAATTCCCCCTCTTGGTTAACCGTGAGTGCCAGTGATCCTTACTCCCAAGCGATTGAATCTATCGGGGCTAGTGGAAGCTATACGATTAAGACATATCACGATGGCCCACCTAACGGCATGGGAAATTACGATCTTCGCAAAGTCAATTGCTCTCAATCAACAACGTTCTTTTCTGATGCTCGGATGCCACTAACGGCCTTTTCACCAAGTGAGACCGTCAGTGGAAAAGTGGCGCTTGTAACACGCACCGAGTCCAATTTCCTAAAGGCGAACTCCTACGTAACTGGTTCTTCCGACCCGCTTCCATCGGAGTGGAATCCTGAGGATAGTGCGTTTCATGTTATTGCCGTATCGGATCTTGGCGGGAGTGACAAGGAGCTGTCTGCCAACGGACCGGGTATTAAGGCCAAACTGGTCTGGTCTGAGCTGGCGGTCGATGATAACAATCCAGACGTTAGTTTCCGTGACGGGAATGTTGACTCGTTTCGAGTAGAGGGAAGCTTCGGTCACCATAGCTCGGCTCTAAGGCGGACCTTCTATCCTTTACTTGTTGCCTCGTTCTCGCAAGGTCTCGACATTTCTACGGAGACGATTCCTACGGAAATCATTCCGGCCGCATTAGCTAGAGCGGGTCGACTCAACAGGTTGCCCGCCGGAGACGGTCGCGTGATGTTAAAACCACGCCCTGGTCTGATTGCGGCTATTCCGCTCGGAGTTGGCCTAGATGGAGACGAGTCGCTAGGGTGGATCGGAATCTCGCCCGGGTCATACGACTTCATGACGCCGGATTACCAACCGGGGGATCTTTTCGCCTACGGTGTGATTTCCCCAGCCTTCAACTCTGGGGCTGGCTACACCTCAGCCGATCTGGGCATTCGGTTCGATTATTCAGCCAATCTCCGCTTTGTGGGGGCGGCGGAAGATTTCCACGTCGTTTACGCCACAGGGCACGGCACGGACCAACGCGGTGCATCCCTGCCTACTGCAATACCGACGAACACGCAGTTTAGTCAGAGTGGATGGGAGATGCAATCGGTTCTGACTGCTTGGGATCTTCCTCGGATCCGCCAGATTGTCGGGCGAGACCTGATCGCGGACGTATCCATTCAAGGACACTACAAGGCGACGGTGACGATTTATCGGCGTCCGGTAGATGCTCCAACCTTCGATCGCACTCTTGCAGAGCCGGTATCGGTGGAGAATTTAACAGCGCTACGGACGCTGGTATTCGAGAATCCTAACAATACAGGCGGCGACCTCTTCCCGGATACTGCGGAAGCCTTGAGGATCACCGATGGGCAGAACGCTACCTATGACGTCAGTCGTAGCAGTTTGGCGAAAGACGCGGGGA
Source organism: uncultured Haloferula sp. (assembly GCA_964628795.1). Lineage (GTDB taxonomy): Bacteria > Verrucomicrobiota > Verrucomicrobiia > Verrucomicrobiales > Akkermansiaceae > Haloferula. The sequence goes on from CAZVMS010000285.1 coordinate 3,937, forward strand.
CGATCATCTTCTCTGGTCCGTCGATGGAGACAACAGTGACGCTGACCGCGACCGCCAACGGCCTTGGAGCGAATGTAGCCACCAGTCTCGACAGCGTCTCCCAGGGAACGACTACGATCACTGGAGACGATGAATGGAGGTGGTGGGGATACCGGCAACCCACAACCGTGGTTCACACCGCTGCGGGCGAAACGCGGACTACTGCAGTCACCATGGATGGCAGTTGGGGATGCCGAGGAGGCAGATTCCCCAGGAGCGTAGTCGCCACGGGCGGGAGCGAGCCAACTTTTTCACAGACTTGGGATGCCGACGGGGTCATCAACATAGCTTCGTATGGCCCTTGGAGTGAAGAGACCACAGCCGAAGGCACGTCCGCCCTCAAAACCGTCCGCAAGCTCGACGATTCCGTGTCGATTTCCGTGTGGTCCACCGCTTGGGTGGAATGGAGCGAGGGAGGGAGGAAGGTAAAGAGCTATTCAGCTCCCAACGGTTTGGTTCAAACAATGGGCGGGCTAGGCGTCGACTGGACGGAAATCGAATATGGCGACGCTTCCGCAACGGGATTCCCCGGTTTCCCTTGCATTATCCGCCGTAAAGATGGCAGCGGAAGTGTGTTTACCCCGGCGGTCAATGCCGACGAGTCGGGCCAGATCATTGTGGAGAGCGGCTTGCTGGACGGGGACACTGTCGCCAGTGGCGGACGCACCGTTACATCGTGGAACAGCCGCAGCTTTGTCAAAGCATCTTCGGCTGATCTCATTCTCGGCGACACGCTAAAGACAACCGGCTGGACCGTCCCGGAGGACAAGTTCACAGATTGGGGTGCTCCCACCGAATGGAAGAACGATCACACGGTACTGACTTCCGTCTTCGTTCATGACGGGCAGCTCTCCCGTCTCACGTCCCTTACTTCGCCTCTGGGATTGCAGACCAGTTACTCGAATTTCGATGGGTTGAACCGAGCTAGGACGGTTTCGGCTAACGGAATCACCGCTACTAACACTTTCACTGTCTTAGACGTTCAGACGGACTTCGTGGGAACCGACATCGGGGAGGGAACCCAAAACACCACCACTCGCGATGCCCTCGGTCGCCTCACTACCTCGAACACCACATGGAACGGCGTGGTAGATAACCTAGGGCTGGTTCACGGCAACGACACGGTGGATGTTACTCGCACCGTTGGTCCGTACGGCACACACACCTCGAAGATCCGGCAGACCGATGGTTCACTGGAAGAATCGAGTGGATCAACCCTGCCGTTCGGCGGGTTCGGCGGTAATGGTCTTGCGGTGAGCAATGGGCTCATTGTCAGTAGAACCGAGCTTGTCAGCAGAACTGAAGTTCTTGATGGTCAGGGACAAGGCACTGGAGTATTCGAGACCCACACCACCGGAGCATTCGAGGAAACTCACACGGATGCCTTCGGCCGGGTTCGGAAGATCGTCACACCCTCAATATCCAGTGTCGGCTCCGCAACTACCTCGATTCATTATTCGGATCCGGATTCGTCGTCGGATCCGGATTCGCCGTTCCAGCAGGTCATCACCGTCGAGGCATCCGGCAGGGTGATTATAACCGAATCCAATCCTTTCGGCGAAAACGGCTCTTTGATCCGATCGGGCATCGACCTTGATTTCGTGTCAGTCGAAACGGCGTCCCTCGATTCGTCGGACCGCTACACCGAATCGGTGACCGAAGTTTCGGGCACGAAAGTGGTGACCACCCTGAGCATCACCGACGAGCCGGGTCCTGGAGTCATCACGCTCGCCAATGGCATTTCGATGCGCCAAGTCATTCGTTCGGAATGGGATCCGGCAACCGGCATCACCGTCACTGCGATAAACGGCAGCGAGGAGACCATCACCTCCACGCCCAATTGGACGACCAAGACCATCACCATTTCTTCGAGCAAAGGTTGGGCTCGAACAACAGTCCTGAGTTCCCTCGGACTCCCTACCACCAACACACTTTCCGGAACGGGCATCCCAACCACGGAACTCACTCCGATCTGGCGGGCAGACGGGTCGCTGGCTTCTGCGGAGCTGGAAATCGGCGGGGAATCCCATACCGCTGGCTTCAACCCTGATGGCACCCTCTCTAGCCTCACCGTTCCCGGTCGGGGCAACATTCTCGGCGGACACACCATCGCCAACGGAGTCGAAACGCGAACTATCGACGGGGTGACGGTCGAGAGCCAACTTAACGGCACCGGGAATGTCATTAGCGGCGGTGACACTATCGGAAGGACCGAGGCATTCACCGCCGAGGGAGGCGGATTCAAACACACGTTCACGCCCGTCGTGGGCAGTTCAACCGAAACCCAGCTCAGCGCCGGATTCGCTCCGATCTCCAAAACCTACGCGGACAATTCCGAAGAGGTCTACGGCTACGAAGACGAACTGTTGAAATCCGTAACGCTGCCACGGGGTGGTGAGTTGGAGTTCGGATACTCCGGCGATGGCGCGCAAGATCTTACCTCCGCGACCTGGCCCGCAGTGACCTCTGGCCCCTTTTCCATCCCCGCTCTGGGTCATGGTTTTTCATATACCCGCGCCGGGCAGCTAAAGACAATTGCCGACCAATCCGGTTCGCGCACTTTAGGTTATGAGCACGGCAGACTCGCCTCAACGCTTTACACTGCCGGATTGCTAACAGGCTATAAAATCATCCGCGCCCACGATGGCTTGGGTCGACATACTGGCACCGCCGTCGAACGCGACCTGGTTGCCGTTCATTCTGTCGAGAGTGCACCGAACGGCGCATCAGACCAGATCGATGCGCTGGCCAGTGGAGCCGTGAAGGTCGTCCCGCAGCGCGATACCGCTGGACGCATCACTGGCTACCAGTGGGGTAATGAGAGCGGGACCTTCGTCCCCGCCGTGACCCAGACATGGCAACGCGGCGCGGGCGGGCGGATCGAATATGCGGGCTCCAATGTTCCCGGAGCGCCCTCGTTCGACTATCTGCTTGACCCCGGCGATCCAGGGGGATCCTTCGACGCTCGCGGCCGCCGCCTGAAGTGCGAAACGGCAGGAGGAATCTGGACTTACACCTACGGCTTGAGCGGCCAGCTCGAAAGCGCCACCCATCGGGATACATCTGACCAGATCCTGCTGGGGGATTTTCCTTACGTCTTCGATGCGATTGGCCGCCATCAGGACAAGGGGGCGAACAACATAAGTCATCTGCTCAACCAGACTACCGCATGGTCCTATGATCAGGCCAAGAAACTGACCATTAGGGCCCACCCCGACGCCCGCGTCTGGGTCGGAATCGACAACGCGACGCCATCCGAAATTGCCGGTTTCACTGGCAGCCAACAGTTCACCCTTGGCACGCCTGGAGTCACTGGCCAATGGATTGAATGGGAGACCTTGGCAATCCTCGAGGAACAAGGCGAGGGAGCGGGCAGCCCGCCCACCAACCCGCTTGCTAGCCCCGACGCCGTCGCGGAAAAACACGGTGCGGCCTGGATCCCACCCAGCCAGGAAATTATCACCTACGATGCCGCCGGAAACCGCGAGGGCAACGCACAGTGGGACTACGGTTGGGATTCCAAAAACCAACTCGTCCGCGCCCGATCCAAAAATCACCTCGGTGTTCCGCAGGCCTACGACATCACTTACGCATACGATGCCGAAGGCAGGCGCGTGAGCAAGGACGTCGTCGAATACAAGGCAGGGTCGATTGTTTCCCAAAAGACTACAACCTTCGTCTGGGACGGCTGGGATCTGGTTTATGAACGCCAGCAGCTTCCCAGTGGTCTCGCGACCCTCGAACGCAAATACCTCTGGGGACCGGATATTGCAAACGGCGCGGCAGGCGGCGCGGGCGGCCTGCTCCTGATCCAGGAAACTAAGGGCAACAGCACGCAGAAAATCATCCCGCTCTATGACGGCACTGGGCATGTAGTTGCGCTGACCAACCTGAATAAAGACCTTCTTGCTAGCTACGCATACGGACCCTTCGGCGAGAAGATCACCGCCAATGGCCCTATGGCCAACAGCAATCCATGGCGCTACGCGACCAAGTATCTCGACGAGGAAACGGGACTTTATTACTTCGGCATGCGGTATTTTGATCCGGTGACTGGCCAGTGGCTATCACGCGAGCTGCTGGGGGAAAGGGAGTCGATTAATTTGTATTCGTACTGCCGCAACGACCCCGTCAACAAGGTCGATGTGTTGGGGTTGAAGGAGACGCCTCTTCGTCACCCCACCAATCCCTTCGTCATGGTGGATGGCGAATGGCATCTGAATCTCGTGGATTACCACACCTCCTTTTGGGGTGAGTCAAAGGGGTGGCTCTGGGATACCACTAGGCCGGGTAGAAGAGCTGGCCCCTTAGATAAGATGGGGTGGGCATTACGAGACGGAGAGTGGGTGAAGCACGTCGGAACGGACTGGGGTGCTGTGGGTAAAGCAACTGGTTGGGATATGGATTCTGAAGCGGATCTTATCAAAATATCCGCAGTAGCAATGCCCTCGATGTTGGCAGCTCCAGCAGCGATTGCCTACGTAGGAACTGCTGGGACCGGACTGTATGCAACAGGGTATGTGAAAGCCACAAGTGCCTCGGTTGCAATTAGCAGTAGCCCTTGGGGTATGCCACTCGTCGGAGGCGGGTTGACGACTGGGGCTCTGCTTCTGGATGGAGAGCATCCCGTTGATGCGGTTGGCGCAGGTGTGGCGACGACGTTGACCGGGCGAGTGGGAGATTCACGGGCAATTAACTGGTCTCGGATGAGACCAGCAAACTGGGGAGTCTTTAATCCGGCCCATTACCGCTTCCCGATGGGGCAGACAAACATGTCCCTCTTCGGTGCCCCACTGCCGCAGTATGTCGGCCCGCGAACACCGCCTGCATATTCAGTTGCAATGGAGGTCCAGCTCACGCCGGCACAGATGGGCATGAACCGAGACCAGCACTTTGCGATAGGCAATCGAGCGTTACGTGCAGAGCTTGCCTCGAACCCTTCCTTTTCGAATCTAGTGCCTTATCCGCAACGGTTGAGCCGTGCTCCTGAGGGCTGGACATGGCAACATGCGACTGCAAGTCAAGCTCGCGACTACTCTACTGGACAAGGTCGTCCTGGATTTCTTCACTTGGTTCCAAAAGACCAGCATACCGGAGGCTCGTTCTTTTGGCGGCTTCTACATCCTCTGCCATACGGAGGCGGCGGATACTCTGAGTGGGCCATCCCGGCAGGCGCGCCACCTAACAGCCGTTGAACACTATGATTACTACTCGAAGAACTGATGATACAGGCGACGATGATCCGTCTAAAGAAGCGCTTTCGGAGCTTTACGATGAGTTGGAGACCAGCGATCAAGAACACGGTGATGTTTCCGTTACTGATGAAGACTCGGGATGGTGCATATCGGCCCACCGCGACGGACGTGTCGTCTTGGTGAATCTACTAGAGGACGGAGGCGGTAGATTTATGCATCCGGTAGAAAAGAACGAAGTCTTGGAGCTTTGGAGGATGTTGGCAGATGGTGAGATCGAAAAACTGCTATCTCAAGAGTGGCGGGACGGATACACGTGAAGTCCCTCCGGCCCCCGCCGCCCCTGAAATCCCGCCTCCCGAAAGTCAGACTCCGCGCCACCAATCATGCCACTGGCGTGCTGGTCACGCGGGCTGCTGGCCTGCGGGGCCATGTGGCGTTCGCGGTGTAATGCGGAGTGTTTCCGTTGCGCTCGAAGACTCGCTGCACTTGCCCCATCCAGGTTCCTCCCCAAAGGGGACCCCTCTTGGATCCCCCGCCACTCCGCATTACCGCGCAGTCACAAGTCACCTCCGGCCGGGCAGCTCCCGCGCCAGCACGCAATTTCAGTTCGCTCGCGCTCAATTCCCCCCACACAAGCCACCCGGCCGGGCGTGCGGCGGCAAGCCCGCCTCCCCGGTTCCGCTCCGCTCCACCGCCGCACGCCCCGCCAAGCCACTGGAACGCTCCGCACCCCGCCGCCCGTGTGCGCCGTGCTCCGTTCGTGCCTCACTCCACACCGCGCCCCCGGCAAGCCGCCCGACCACCTTGCGGCGAGCTGGCAGGGGAGGCGCTTCGGGTGGCCGTCTAGGGGAATCGGGCATCTGTGGCTCGCGCCCCAGGAATCGGACTTGTTAGAACGCGCATCGGGAAAGCGTGTGAGCAGTCGGGCCGTGCTGGCTCGCGCTGCCGCCTGCGACGTGGTCGCCACGACAACAAGAATTCCGTGCGAACGAATGACAATCGTCCGGCGATTCGTTACCCTTCCGCATGGCTGCGGTTTTTCCTCCCTATGTCGATCGCCTGAGATTTCCGATTCTCGCCTCTCA
>CAZVMS010000286.1:0-3179 GCA_964628795.1 uncultured Haloferula sp.
CCCGGTATTATCCATCCATATCCAAGTGAGCGATTCCGTGCCCGACTTGAGGCAGGAGCCGTATGAGGTAGTTCTTCACGTAAGGATCTGCGCGGGGGGCCGCCGGTAACGGCGGTCCCTACCGCAATAAAAGAATCTTGCAATCGGTCTCGCTCAAAACGGCGTCTCTTGTAGTTGTCGATCAAGCTCCGCGCCAAGAGGTGACTCGTGATTATTCGGAGACGACCCTGAGCTTTTCGTCCTCTGCGGCCTCCCTCTGAAGCACGATGGTGCGGTATGCGCCGCGGAGCAGGGCGGAGTGGTTTGCGATCACCCGGACCGGGAGTCCGGCGATCATCGGTTCGATGGAACGGTTGATGTCGGTGCCGAAGAAGCGCATCAGGAGGTTGAGGGTCCGGCGGAAGAACGATGCCCTTGTGTCGGGCGGGAGGAACTTATCGAAGACCAGCAAGCGACCGCCGGGGCGTGTGGCCCGCACGGCCTCGCGCATGCAGGCGGCACCATCGGAAGCTACACTCAGGATCAGAGTGAGGATCGCGGCGTCGAAGGAATGCTCGGGAACCGGGAGGTCTTCGACATTGGCTTCTTCCAAGGTGACGTCGCAGCCGGGCACCGGGAGTTTGCGCCGGGCTTTGGCCAGCATCGGCGCGCTGAGATCAAATCCCACCGCCGTGATACCGGTCGGCAGAAACGCCAGGTCGGCCCCGGTCCCGATGCCGATGAGGCAAACGCGTTCGCCCGGCTGCGGAGCAAGTTCCCCGATGGCCTGTTCACGGGCCCGAAGCAGGGGCGGGGCCTGCACGAGGAAATCGTAGAAAGGTGCCCATGCTGCATAGATGAGGCGGTTCCAACGGTTTGGGTGGGGCATGGGAAAAGGATACCCGCATCGCGGGCATTGTGCGATCTCTCGGATTTCCCTGAATCGTCGAGTGAGTTGTGTGCTCGGGAACGACACCCGTCGCCGGAGTAGCCTCGGTGGATACCGTTCGGTTCTCACGGTTTGAGAGACGGAAACCTTCGTCGATCCGCAGTCGTTCCGCCGCACGGTTTACCGCGCCTCGGGTTGGGTGGAGCTGGGACATGCCCAGGGCCACCAGCGCGACTCCCGCGATTACTACGAAGTCCCGGCCGCCCGCAAGCTCGTCGCGCGGCTCGATCTCGACGGCAGACTCGTCTCGCTCGACGCCCTGCAAAGTTGCCAGCAGACCGCGCGTGAAAACGTGGTCGAAGCCGGAGCCGACTATGCTTTCACCATCAAAGACAACAGTCCCGAGATCAGGAAGCGCATCGAGTCGAAGCTGCGCGATCCGGGCTGTCCCCTTTCACCCAGCAAACGGGGTTAAGCGGTGATATCCCTTCGGCCATGTGCCTTGAGTGTCCGCACGCCATAGATGGCAATGATGAGGAAGCAGGTCAGGGGGAGGACGAACGAGGCTCTGACGCTGGCCAATTCCATGAAGCCGAGATCGAAAGGCGGCTTGTCGATGATGGCGGCTTGCATGGGGGGCATCAAACATCCGCCGCCGATGGCGACAATCAGTCCGGCTGAGCCAAGCTTGGCGTCATCACCTAAGCCATCCAAGGCGATGCCGTAAATCGTGGGAAACATCAGCGACATGCAGGCGGATACGCCGATGAGGCAGTAGAGTCCTGGGTAACCTTGGATGAAGATCGAGCCGGCTGTGAAAATCATTCCGCCGAGTGCAAGTAGTCCGAGCAGCACGCCTGGCTTGATGTAGTGCAGGAGGAATGTGCAGATGAAGCGACTTGAGACGAAGATGATCATCGCGAGGATGTTGCAATTCTGTGCGGTGGATTTCGCCAGTCCGAGTTCGAGTTCCGCGTATTGGATGATGAAGGTCCAGCACATGATCTGCGCTCCGACGTAGGCGGCTTGGGCGATCACCCCCTCGATGTAGCGGCGATTGCGACCGAGTCGACCGAGTGTGGCTCCGAAGTGCAACTCGTTGTCACCTTCGTGGTCCGTGCCTGCGGGAAGCTTGAGCGCGAAGAGCGCGAGCACGACGAGCAGCACAGCTCCCATGATTGCATAGGGCCAGACCACGATGCTGATATCGGACTTCTGGATGCCTCTGAACTGTTCACCGAGGGTCGCGAAGTAGGACTGAAGACGATCCTTTGGAAGCTCTGCCACGGAGGCTTGGGTGGAAGTCAAATCAGTGACCAAGGACTGGGCTAGGGCTTTGGCGGCATCGGGAGTTAGGCTGTGTTTCGCCACCTGACCTTCATGTGAGACATAGAGCCTCGTAAAGAATTTGGAAAGCTGCGCGGCGGCTGCCGACTCCTTGGCAAAATCCGCTTTGGCTTTTTCGAAGGCGGGATGGCCTTCGAGAAGTGCCGCTTCGGATCCCAGCAATTTGGCCAGAGCCAGTCCTTCAGGTCCTCCGAAAAGGTCGGTGCGCAGCTTTTCAGCGGCGGTCGGGATCAGTGGTTCGCGAATTTGGAGGACCACGGCGACCGCGCTAATGGCCGCTGAGAAGCGGTTCTCGGAAGGCTGTGCCGCGATCTGCGCATCGATCTCGGTGGCCTTTTCGAATTTAGGATCGGCAAGCAGCGAGAGGTGCTGATCGAGGCCTGCGGCTATCTCCATCGCCTTCTTCTGGAGCTTCTTTTCTGTCTGCCAATTGGGTTGGGAGATAACTTCGAGCAGTTGCTTGGCATCGTTCGCCTGCGCGGTGACCACTTGAGCGATGACGGGTGTGCCTTTTGATGCGTCTAACATTGCGCGTCGTCCAGCTTCCGAAGTTCCGTTGAGGTTTGAGAGAATGAACATGCTGGCCACGAACATGCCGGCAATCGACCCCATCGGGTTGAAAGCCTGGGCCAGGTTAAGCCGCCGGGTGGAGGTGGACTCATCACCCATCGAGAGGATGTAGGGGTTCGCTGTCGTTTCGAGAAAGCTAAGACCGCATGTCATGATCAGGTAGGCGGCGAGGAAAGGAGCGAATGTCAGTGAAAAGCCTGATGGGATGAAGAGGAGGCAGCCGATGGCATAGAGTGCGAGGCCGATCAGGATTCCCTTTTTGTAGGAGAACTTTTTGATGAAGATCGCAGCTGGAATTGCCATGAGCGCGTAGCCCCCATAGAACGCGGCCTGGACAAGCGAACTCTCGAAGTTGCTGATCAGCAAGATGTTCTTGAACGCCGCGACCATCGGG
>CAZVMS010000287.1:0-7665 GCA_964628795.1 uncultured Haloferula sp.
TCCAGAGAGCCACCCAGAGGACCCAGCGCTTCATCCGGTGGGTGCGCGTCTGGATTTACAGGCAAGCTCCCTGGGCCGATTCCATCGCCAGGCTACGACAAGTCTGGGCAGGAAAAACAACGTAGTTTTCCACACCGATCTCATGGCATTATATTCAGGCATGGCCGAAGATTTTTGAGCAATGTGCCCACTCCACCGTCTCGGCCTTTTCACTAATCAACGGAAAATCAATCAAATGAAAAGACCGTGCGGATCCCCCCGCCCACACGCTCCAAAAATCCCTCCCTTTCGCATCGAAGAACCCCATTCGCACGACCGGAACAAGGCTGCACGCGTGGTGTCGTCTTTCAACACAGCTGCCAACCTCTGATCCCTCCAGCCTGAAGCGCATCGCTCTTTCAAAAAGGCCCCGACGTGTTGTCCAGCCATCAAAAAATGCCGGCCAGCGGGTGGGGCAGCGGGTGGGATTCCCACATTAACGGACGGCGATTCAAAAGGACGTTCAGTTCCAAACCAGCCTAGGAATTTGTCGTAGCAACCCCGCCAAATGCAGAATGCAAGGACCGGCGCTACTGGTTCTCTATTCGGAAAAAGTCATTCAGGGTGTTCCGATTGGCGGGACTGATGAAGAACCGATTGGCTGCATCGTCGGTGGTAGGCACGTCAGTGAAGGGAGCGGTGAGATCGTCGGACGACGTCACCTTGCGACCGGCGACTCCTCCCTCGACATCAATGAAGAATTCGTTGGCCGGATTTCCGCCAACGAAGCCGAAACCGGTGATCCTCAACTGGGCCGTGACGTTCTCGAACAGCCCGACGACGGCGGTGCTGTAGTTCTGGAAGGTGGTGTACTGGCCGTAGAGCCAGAGTGCGTGACGATCGTAGCCGTGGTTCGCCGGGACGATGGGCCGCAGGTTGTCGAACTCGGAATTCGCCGTGATCGGCTCCCAAGTGAAGGTCACACCCCCATCCGCCGTGACTCCACGCCAGATCTCGTAGCGCTCGCCGGGATTCAAGGTGGTGTGGGTCAGGTAGGGGTCACCCGCCGCTCCTGAGGCACTTCCGTTGAAACTCAGATCACCCGGGTCGGCGCTGCTCGACGAGATATAAACGACATTCGGGTCTACCGGGTCGATCGTGATGCCACCGCCATACCAGCGCTGCGAGCTGTAGATCGGGTGGCCACCCTGGGCGATGAGCCGCTTCTGCCACCCGGTGCCGGTCCAGCGGGCATAGTAGTAGTAAATGCGGTCATCGAGGAAGCCGGAAGTGCCGGTCACGTTGCTGAGCTGCACTTGGAAGACACAGAGCGGGTTGCCGCCGCCTTCGTAGTCGATGTCCCAGGTCCATGCGCGGCCGCCGGGAAGGTAGTCGTGCAGGTCGTCGCCGCCGCCGTAGGGCGAGGGGTTGTATTGGTAAACGACCGTGCCGCGTTCGACCCCTGCGGCGTCGATCTGGTCGCCGTCGTGGTCGATCGGGTCGCCGGCTTCGATGTCGGCAAATGTCTTCGGGTCGCCGCCGGCGTCGAGCAGCGAGCCGTCGCTCAAGCGAATGCTGCCGTCACCCGGAGTCACTCCGCCACTTTGGTAGTAGAGGTGGTAGATGGAATTATTCACCGAGTCCGGATGGCCGTCAGTGTAGATCATGTCGATCCGGTCGGTGCCATTGCTGACGGTCTGCGGATAGGGGCGGACCGAGCTGCCTCCGGCATCGATGAAGTGGATCGGGCCGGTCCAGCTCAGACCGTCGTCGTCCGAGTAGCTGACGGTCGGATCCCAGTTGACGATCCGGCTGAAGTTGTAGATGCGGTCGGATTCGCCGCTGAGACGGAAGGTGTTATTGTAGGTCACGTTGGAACCCTGGGCGGGCGAGACGTTTTCCGGTCCCCAATCGGAGAGATTTTCCGGTTCGGTGACCAGCGAAACACGCCAGTAGTAGAACTGGTCAATACTATGCTTGGCGTAGATCGCCAGCAGAGTGCCGTCGGGGCGCACGGTGATCGACGGGTTGTTGTGGTCGTCCACCTGTTGCGCGGCCGCTGTGCCGAGGATGGTGCGCTTGCGGGTCATGGCGACCGGGTCGTATTGGGTGATGCCTGGGAAGCCGTCCGAATCGACGTAGCCGGTGTAGAGCTTGCCCAGATGCCAGACGGCCCGCTCGTCGTTGAACCAGGTCCAGACGCCATCTTCTGCGGCAATCCGGGACCCGGCGGGCGGGGTGTAGAAAACGTCGGCCGAGTTGGGATCGAAGCCGTTCGCAACCTCGTAGCCGTCGCTGCGACCGTCGCCATCCGAGTCGGCAAGGAAGGGGCTCGTGCCGGCGTTGCCGGTTCCGGCAAACAGGCTGGTGTTCGTCTCCACGTCGTCGTTGAGGCCGTCACCATCCGTGTCGTGATTGTTGAAATCGGTCCCGAGATTCCACTCGCGGGTGTTGCTCAGGTTGTCGCCGTCATCGTCGATCAGGTTGTCGTCCGATCCGGGGTTTGTGTCGACGCTGTCCGGAATGAAGTCGCCGTCGCTGTCAGTGGTTTCCGTCAGCTCGATGGCATTCACGCCAACAAAGGAGCGGGTGAAGGTGGCCGGGTCCTCGAGCACCGCATAGACGAGCACCACGTCGTCGCTGCCGTTGGCTTCGAAGAGCAGCTCGATCGTCGAGGAAAGGACGTCCGGGTCGTTGCCGGTTCCCGGGTTCACCTCCTGGTAGTTGGCGGGTGCGCTTCCGCCGCTGTTGGTCATGCGGAAAATTCCGAGGCTGGCCGCGTTCCGGGTCGAATCCGTGATCAGGAGTTCGAAGTCGCCACCGATGGACTGCACGTCGTGGTGGTAGCCGCGATACTGGTATGTTCCAGCGGGGAGACCGCTGAAGGTCAGCTTCAGATGGGTTGGTCCGAATTCCGAGCCGTCACCGTTTCCTCCCGAGGCACTGCGTGGATCGACGCCGAGCCAGTCGCGCATGAGTTCGAGACGGTTGCCTTCGTAGTTCAGGGCGTCGGCATCGGCGCGGCCGATCATCTGCTTGATCGTCGGAGGGAATCCGGTGAAGGCGCTGCCGTCGGTAAAGGCCACGCCGAGCGCGACATCCGGGGTTCCCGCGAAACCGGGGACGGAGAAGGTTTCAGAGCGGTCGACAATCAAGCGGCTGCCCGACTGGTTGCTACTGTCGATTTCGTGGCTGGCCAGAAAGGGCTGATAGAGGAGCTCGTGTTCGGGTCCTTTTTGCGTAAGGTTCGCGGTCTGCCCATCGCTGCTGAAGTCGATGAACAACCCGCCGGGATGGATCGGGTAGCTGTCGGGATCGTTGGGGTCCGCAGCCGACAGCGGCGCGGCGGGGCTGACCTCCCCCAGATCGGTGTAGAGGTCGCCGTCGGAGTTGGGGTTGTTCGGCTTGGTGGGCGCGTAGCCGGTCGGGGTGGTGCGGTCATTCAGCGTGGCATTCACTTCCGGACCATCCTCAAGTCCGTCGCCATCGCTGTCCGGATCGTTGGGGTCGGTGCCGGCCAGGAACTCGGCGAGGTTGTCGAGCCCGTCGCCCGCCCCGGCGTTTTCAAGATCGTCGCCGGGATCGAGGGCGGTGGTGGAGGGCGGGTCGGTGTGGGCCAGCTCGAAGGCGTCGGGCAGGCCGTCGTTGTCCTCATCGGGAACGGGTTGGTAACCGATGCCGTCGTACCAAACGCGACTGACCGTTCCGCCGCCGAGCAGGTTGTCGATATAGACATTCAGGTTCGAACCGCCTGCGATCTGGATCTGACCGATGTTCACCGCATAGAGAGACCTGTTGGATTCGATGAACATGGGGTCGGCCACGAAATCCAGGGAACTGGCCAGGACGGTCTGGTCGGTGATGCCGATGCCGTCGAAGCTGTAAGTCGTCAACGAGCCCGACTCCAGACCGGCTCCGATCGTCCAGTTGTTTCCGCTGCCGGCGACGTCCCAGAAAAACACCCAGATCTCATAAAAGCCTTCGGACAAACCGCTGACCTGCGTCGTAAGTTCGGGCATGCTGTCACCGTCGGAGTTGGTAAGGAAGTGCGACGACTGAAAGACGACGCCACCATTGCCAAATACCGATCGCCGGTCCCATTGGGTCTCGATGGAATTGGCTCCGTTGTTACTCGCAAGCCAGCTCGTGTCGGAGAGTGATCCCCCGGTCGCGAAGGTGTTGCCGGCCGCGCCCTCGACGGCATCGACGTAGGTGATTTGGGCGTGCAGGGGCAGCGCGAGCGCTCCGGCGAGAATGATTGGGGAAAGGCGGCGCATAAATGAGGCGGTGTTCCGGTGCATTGAAAATCCGGAGAGCCGCCGCACCACCACGGCTCTCAGGGAAGATGATTTGTGGGAAAAACGGTCGATCAGCGGCGACGCCGAAGGAGGCCAAGCAGGCCGAGACCACCGAGCAGCGCGGCGGAGGGCTCGGGGATCAGCTCGTAGCCGACTCCGTCATACCAGACGCGGTTGGTCGTCCCACTGCCGATCAGGTTATCGACGAAAACATTGATGGAGGAGCCTCCCACGACAGTGCTTTGTCGGAGATTCACCGCATACAGAGTTCTTGTGCTCTCTGTGAACATGGGGTTGACAACGAAATCGAGCGAGCTGGCCGGCACGGTCTGGGTTCTATCCCCAAGACCGTCGAAGCTGTAGGTCGTCAACGAGCCGCTCGTAAGTCCCGCCGAAATGGTCCAGTTGTTCGGCCCGCCATTGTTGTCCCAGAAGAAGACCCAGACATCGTACTGGCCGTCGGACAAACCGGTGACTTGCGTCGTGAGTTCGGGCATTTGGTCGCCGCCGGCATCCGTGGTGAAGTGCGACGATTGAAAGACGACGCCACCATTGCCGAAGGTCGACCGGCGGTCCCATTGGGTTTCAATCGAGTTGCCCGCATTGTTGTTGGCAAGCCAACTCGTACTGCCAAGTGAACCTACGGTCGCGAAGGTGTTGCCCGCCGCTCCTTCGAGGGCATCGCGGTAGGTGATTGCGGCTCGCGCTGAGCCGGATACCATTAGCAGTGCCGCTGCGCAGGCCGTCAGAATAGATTTCGAATTTTTCATGAGCTTCGTTTGGATCATTGGGGGATTGAGCATTCCGGTGTCGGCTGATCGTTCAAATAGGGAAGCATTGGAATTCCGAGTTCGTTACAATTTTTGTGAAGTTAGTGGACGATGACCGCCCGGCGGGGTCCCGACGTTGGCAGACGCCTTCAGTGGTCAGGGAGCCGCCGGAATCCGACGCCATCGTACCACGTCCGAAGATCGTGGCCTGGAATGCCGGAATCCCCGTTGTCGATGAAAACAGTGACTTCGGACCCGTCCCGCGTGGTGTCCCACATTCCGAGCGCGGCCTGGAAGAGAACCGGCCCGTCTCCGTCATGGGTGGGCACATCCGTGGTGAATTCCTCCGGGATGGATGCCAGATTAACGGCATTGAGTCGGGAATAGGTTTTCATCTGGCCCCGGGATCCGAGCTGGAAGGCTGCGTCCCAAGAGCCTTCCCCTCCCTCGTTGTTCCAGAAGTAGCCGCAGATGGCGTAGCGTCCCTCCTCCGGGACACGGAAGGTGGTGCGGAGTCGCGGTTCCACGTCCTCATCGAGGCCAGAGGCGATCACACTGCCGCCGACCACACCGGAGTATGTGCGGATGCTCCATTTTCCGTCTTGGCTGTTAGTCTTGAGTGAAGTGGTCGGGCCAAAGCTCCCCGGTCCGTCAAGCACCGTGTTTCCGGTGGCCGGGCTGATGTCTGCATCAACGAAGGTGATCGGATTCGGCAGCGCGGTGACGAATTTCCCCGGATGGATGTCGATTTCGCGGAATCCTCCACCGGCCATTGCCTCGCGGGCGTCGCCCGCCTTGATCACGAGAGGCTGCCGGTCATCGTCCGCTCCGGTAGCCTTCACCGCCACCACGCCCTCGATGACGTGGACCTGATCGCCCTGATCCGATCGCGCCAGGACCCCGAACCGGGTTCCAAGATCGACAGCGGTGAGTTGCTGCGTCTCGACGGTGAAGCCGACCGCCGGGGGCGGCACTTCGAACCAAGCGCTGCCCTTGGGCAGGCGAACCCGGTTGTCCGCGAGGATCGTGAGATCTGCCGGGCCTTCCAGCACGCAGCGCACACCTGAATCGAACTTCACTTCGATGGTGCCCTGGCCCAGACGCAAGCGGGAGCCCTCGCCAAGCTCGTTGCCCGCAGTGTCCTTCCGGTCCTCCGAGTGCTCGACCGAGAAGACAGCACCGGAGCCCGCTCGGAATTCCCCGAGCGTTATGGGTGCCCACGGAACCATCTTCACCCACAAGGCCAGCGCCGAAAACAGCAGGACTGCCGCCGCGGCAAACAGGGATTTCCGGACGATCCCACGGCGCTGGTCGGCAAGCAGGCGCTCGATCGGAATCAGGGTCCGGACCATCCGGAATTTCGCCTCGCCCTGTTCCTCCAGAGCGCTGTGGAGGGTCGCAAGCTGACGGAAAAGATCCCGAGCCTGCCGGCCAGCCTTCAGCTCGGCGTCGAGTTGTTGAATTCCCGCGGAATCCAGCGTCCCATCGAGCAACGCAAGGATCCGGTCGTGAAGCTTGTCTGGAGGCACCTCACTCATGCCGGATGCTCCTCCATGGATTTCTCGATGCACTCGCGAAGCGACTCGCGAACGCGCATCAGGGCAACCCGCAAGGCCGACGCCTTGCGGCCGGTGTCGCGGGCGTGGGCTTCGAGCGTATAGCCGGGACGGTAGCGCACATCGATCAGCTCCCGCTGCTTGCCGGGGAGCTTCGCCTTGCAGCTCTCCAGAGCACGCAAATAGGCCTCGTGATCCAGATCGTCCGGAGTTTCCACCGCCATCAACTCAAGCAGGTCGTCCGAGAGCAGCACGATCCGCTGGCGTTTGGCGCGGGTGCGGTAATGGAGCACCTCGAGCCGGGCGATGGTGAAGGCCCAGGCGAGAAAGTTCGATCCGGGGCGGTAGCGGGACCGGCTTTTCCAGAGCACGATGTTAGTCTCCTGCAGCACATCGCCGATGTCCGGGCTGCCGGGCATGAGACTGACCAGGAACGCGCGGAGGCGACCTTGGTTGGCCGTCAGCTCGCTGACGAACTCCTGCAGCTGATGGCTGCCGTCTTGTGGTCGTTTTCCAAGCATCTCGTGTGGTGGGTCGGCGGGATCGCCGGACAGGTTCGCAATCTCCCTTTACTGAAGAGTAGCACCGGATTCGCCCCAACGTTACGGGACAAATCGACCGACCGAGGAGTGACGCAGCATGAACCCGCTAAAGGGGGGCGCTGCGCCACTGCATCGAAAAACACTTTTCCCGCCCATCGTGAACGGACCCTACACCCCGCCTCCGGAATTCCGGAGGCTGCTCGACCGCCCTCCGATCCGGCCCAACGGCTGGTTCAGGGGCCTACCCCGAAAAACCACCCATCCAGTGGGTAGTTTTAATTGTCGTCACGGGGAAACTTTAATTGTCGTCGCACAAGGGCGTCGAGGGCGCTTTGTTGTTGCTGAAGTTGGGCGATGAGTTGGCTGGTGAAAAACCGGAACGATGCGATGTCATCGGCGGGATGGGTGAAGACGGGAAGGTGGCCGTTGAAATAACAGACCTGCTCGTCACGCTGCTCGAAGGCTAGGTCGGAAGTGATGGCGGTGCTGCTGGCCGGAAAGATCGGGAGTTGGATCTGCG
>CAZVMS010000288.1:0-14869 GCA_964628795.1 uncultured Haloferula sp.
TGAGTGAAATTAAGTTATTGAATTACAACATGTTGCGTCACACCTTTTCAAGGTATTTATTTTATTTTCAATGAATGATTCATACGCAGGCTGCGACGTGTTTTCGGTCGGTCAGCGGCTTTTCGAATAGGGTCTAGCAAGCAAATGCTCCTTGGAAGGCGCAGTTCCGGCACAATGGCGTGACTTCATTCCGGCTCAGTAGCCGATTGATACTGGGAGATGATCTCCGTAGGACTCAGCGCCCGGTTCCACAAAGCAATCTCGTCCACCCAACCAGTGAAAGGCCGACAGCTGCCAACAAGGTCCAAACTGGGTTTACCGAAGCGGACATATCTGCCTGAAAAACTGCCTTCTTCCGCCACTTGCACGCCAGTTCCGGAAGTCGTCCGTTGCCCATCGACGTAGAGATCAACCGACCCCGGCCCCCAACTCGCGGCGACGTGATGCCATTGCCCATCCACGATGTCTCGAGCAGACGAGAGTTCCACCTTGGAGTGATCATCTTCCAGAAGGAATTCGACATGCCCCGATCGGGTAAGCCGGGTGTGCATCATGGCACGATCTGGAAGAGGGCGGTCCTCGGTGCTACTCCCCGCCAGCCATAGGATCTCATCGCGCCTTTCTGCCGACTTAGAACGGCGGATCCAGAAGGACACAGCTCCTTCCCGACGCAGCACACCACGAGGACCGTCGATACCAGCGATCGCCGACTGCAGCGCTGATCCGTCGAGATAGAGGGAACCGTTGCCCTTTCCAAAGCTAGCGCTGTTGTTGCCTGCCCCCGAATTGGTGCGACTTACGGCCATCCCGTGAAACGCTATGGATGCGCCAGGAACTTCGTTGGCAAGCTGCCCCCCAACCGATTCGTTCAAAGTCCAATAGCCCACGGGCGACTGGCCGAGCAAGGTGGTGCTGTAAACCGCTTCGTCGGCGAGAAGCCCGGAGATCACCGGGAACGGATCGTATGCCAGAGGCAGTTCCTCAGGTGCCGCTTCCGTAGTGAAGCCTTTTCCTTTTCCGTCAGGTGCCAAGCTCGTTGTCTGGCGCTCGCCGACCTTGGTCGAGACCTCCACCAAGCCTTCGACAAGATGCACCTCCATCGGCCCCACTTCCGGCACCCGGATACCGAAGCGGGTGCCGATGTCCTTCACAACGAAATGAGGCGTATTGACGGAAAAATCCTCATCTCCAGCTCCGGAGTCGATCCACAACCAGCCCGACCGGAGATCGATGCTTTGCAGGCTGAGAAACGAAACCTCAGCAGGTCCTTGGATTACCAAGGTAGCTCCCGACTGTTGTTTGAAGCGAACGGAGCCGGTCGTCACCCTCACCGTCATGCCCGTTCGGACAACCAAGTCTTCCTCGGCTGACTTTCGCGTTTGCCCATCGACGGACCATTTCGTCCCAGCAACTGCTGCCGATGAGACGATAAGCTCCGAGGGCTTTTGGATCTGAAACATGGCGGCGATGATCGCACAAAGCACCACAAGAGCCGCCGCCGCCAGCACCGACCTTCGAAGGATGATTCCCGCATCCTGTCCGCTGCCGACAACGGGCAATTTGCCGCGCTCCTCGAGAGTCTTGCCGATATCGCGCAGGGATGCTGAGTCTTGGAAATACTCAAGATAGAGCTGCCGAGCCGCACGGGACTCTTTCAAACGCTTCATCAACGCCTCTGTCCGAATCGGATCGAGCTCGCCATCCTCGAGATCCTCCAGTTCGTTCAAAAAGGCCGCCACATCGATCACGCCCCCATTTTCATCTCTTTCGATCATGATAGTTGCTCCCTCCGGGATAGACGGCGGCGCACGCACATGGCCAGCACCGTCCGGATGCGATGCAGCGACATTTTCACACTATCGGCGCTGCGTCCAAGCTCAGCGGCGAGCTGACTTACTTTTCGTCCATCGAAATACCGCCTGAGAATCAAACCCCGATCGGTGGGCCGCAGGGTGTCAAGGCACAGCCAAAGCGCTTCGTGGCGGGGCGGCGCGTCCTTCTCGGATGACTCGATTCCTTCCTCAAGCAGTTGGGCAAGCACGTCTTCTGGAACGACGGATTCCTTGCGATTGCGTTGCTTCCGCCACGCGTTCATCACTTGGAACTTGGCCACTGTTAGCATCCAAGCCTTGAAATCGGTCCCGATTTCGAAGCTCTGGCGCTTTCGCCAGACAAGCACGTTGACCTCTTGAGCCACGTCATCGACTTCCGCGCTTCCCGGCATCATCGCCATGATGAAGCCACGCAGCGCCGTCTGGTGCTCCGCCACCAGCCGAACAACCGTTTCGTCAAACTCTTCTCCACCCTCCATCTGGTAAAACACGTCTCGCTAGCTGAAAAAGTAAGTGAGGATTTCGACAATCTCACGGGGCTGCTTGCAGTTTCCCGACGAATCCACGGCGGCGACTCTATTGCTGAAAAAAAATTCAGATTCCGAGTTACCAAACTCGAGGTGCGGCACGTGGTTAGGTGTGGAGCTAGGACTCCCCTAAAAGATCATGCCAAAAAACACGATGAAATCCCGTTGCTTTTCTTTGCTCGCTGCTGCGGTGCCATTTTCGCTCGCCGCCTCTGCGCAAGGCGCACTGGTCACTGGTTGGACCGACGCCAATACCGCCGGCGTTGCGTTCGCTGATGAAGGAACCGCCTCTCCGACATTCGGAACGGGTGCCGAAGGTAGTGCCGACACTGCTTGGCCCTATGCCTCTTTCCCCACGATTTCTCTGTCCTCAATCGGAAACGCCATCACCCTCAGCGGCAGCGCCACATTCACGGGTATCTCGGGTGCCAGTTCTCTCCGCGAAATGTTACGTATGGGCCTATTCAATGAGAACGGCAGCAGTGACACCACCGGCTGGCTCGGCTATTGGCTAGGCAATGGAGATGGTGCCTCAGGTGGTCGTCTCTATGAGCGTATCGATCCGAACTCTGGCGTTTTTCCATCCGGGACAGGTGCCTCACCTATCGCAACTGCGACCGCTCCCGGTGTGCCTTTTGAAAGCGGCGCTGCCAGCACCTACAACTTCAGTCTGATGCTCACGCGGGTCGCAGACGGCATGCAAATCGACTCTTCGATCGTCCGCACTTCGGACTCTCAGGAAATGGCTGCGATTAGTGTTTTGGATACAACGGTTTCCGTCACTGATTTCAACCGGGTGGGCTTTCTGTTCGGTGGGAACTTGGATGTCGACCAAGTCCGATTCAACAACATCACGGTCGTCCCCGAACCTTCCGCCGCACTGCTCGGCGGCCTTGGCCTGCTCGCCCTGCTGCGCCGCCGCCGGCATTGATCCGGCAGGAACCCCGCTTCGACAATTATCCTCAAAAACCCCGTCCCGCACCGTGGGCCGGGGTTTCTTGCGGATCCAACACCCGTACAGATCCGTTCAATGAACCTCGCCCGAGCAAGCCTCCTGATTCTCTTAACGCTCTTAGTGGGAAAACCCTTGGCGCGCGCCTACGATATTACCGGCTTCACTCCCGACCAGATCATTCCGTTCAAGCAAACGGTCAACAGCTCTGGCGGAGCGGTCACGCTGAATCTGGATGTCTTCACCCCGCCCGACCACCAAGCATCCGACAGCCGACCAGCCATCGTGTTCTTCTTTGGCGGCGGTTGGGTGAGTGGCTCGTCCAGCCATTTTCATCCGCAATGCGAATACCTTGCCTCGCGCGGCATGGTGGCGATCTCAGCGGAATACCGGGTAAAGAACATTCATGGGACCACCCCGCAGGAATGCGTGAAGGATGGAAAATCCGCCATCCGCTACATCCGCGAACACGCCGCCGAACTTGGGGTCGACCCGAACCGGATCGCCGCCGGAGGTGGCTCGGCGGGTGGCCACGTCGCCGCCGCCGCCGGCACGCTCACCAGCTACGAGGAAGCCGGAGAAAACCTCGCCATCAGTTCCCGACCGGACGCCTTGGTGATTTACAACGGAGTCGTTGACAATGGGCCCGGCGGCTACGGCTATAGCACGGTGCAAAGCTATTGGCAGGATATCTCACCACTCCACAATATCGGTCCCACCGCACCGCCGACGGTGTTCTTCCTTGGCACCAGCGACGCCCTTGTCCCAGTCGCCGTGGCGAAGAGCTACAAGTCCTTGATGAAGGCTCAAGGCATCCGATGCGACCTCCACCTCTACCAGGGGCAGCCCCACAGCTTTTTCAATTTCGACGTGCCGAACGATACAAGCGGTCCGTTTTATGGCTACCGGGATACGCTTTTCAAAACGGATGAATTCCTCGTCTCTCTCGGCTACCTGTCCGACCCGCATAGCGAACCGACCCCGGTCACCGACTGGGTCACGATCTTTGGAAATGCCGGTTTCTCCGGCGGTAGCGCGGCGACCGCTTCACCCGTCACGACCGATGCCGATGGCGACAGCATCGCCGCCAACTTTGATCCGCTCACCCTTGCGGACGGCGAGTTCATCCGGCTCACCGGGTCGGTGACTCTTAATGCCCCGCTCAGCGGAGACAACTTCCGCATGGGCCTCTTCAATAGCGACGATCCGGTCATGCCAGGCGATGGCACCGGATACCTTGGCATCTGGACGGGTGCGCCGGCGACCGATAATACCAGCATCGCGGTGGGTAGCGGCACGGGAAGCAGCCATCCCTTCGAGAGCGCAAGCTCCACAACCCTCGGCCCCGTCCCTGCGGCCGATGCCATGGTTCCGGCCAACACACCGATCGACTTCACCCTGATGATTGCCCGCAACGGCAACAGCCTGGACCTCACCGCGAGCTTCACCGACGGCGGCTCCTACGATCAGGAGCAAAATCTCATCAACCAATCGGTGGCCAACGACAGCTACAACAGCGTGGCCTTCCTGATGGCCGGAAACCTCAACGCAACGCAGGGCAGCTTTTCCAACATTGCGGTCACCAGCGGCAACGTTCTGCCTACCGTGCAACCTCCGGTCGTGACGCTCGGGCCGATTACCTACATCGATGCTGTGGCAGGAGCCTCCGGCAACACCTTTGCGACCGGTGGATCCTTGGCGGACGTCTCGTGGATCGAAGACCCAGAGTCGGCAGCCTCGAACGAAACTCAGTGGAACCTGCGCACCGGTATTGAAGGCAACGGCGATTCGGTCTTTCAAGCCCAACACGAGATCGCCATCAGCAACGACATGCCCGAACTGACCACCCAGATCACCGGATTAGCCGATGGGACTTACCAGATGTGGGCCTTTTATTGGGACCAAGTGGATAGCGATACGCAGAACTGGACGATCTCCGCGGGCCTCACCTCGGGATCGCTGACCAGTTACAGTTCTCCTGATGAGCCCGCCGTGACGGGTGCCACCTCGGAACATGTCAGCAACGCTGGCGGTTTGACTTTTACCACGCCGGTGGAGGTGGTCGCCGGGTTTAATGGCTCGATTTATCTCCGCAAGCTCTTCGGGGTGAATCTAGGCCAAGTCAAGGTATCGGGGGGGGACCCCGTTGACGTCTACGTGGACAACCTTGTCGGGAAGGGAAGCAACAATCGCACCTGGTTCGACGGGGTGGGCTACCAGCCTGTATTGATGCCCCAGCTCCGTCTCACTGGATTTGTTGCGATTGAAGGAGACCTTTGCGAGGTGACCCTCAAAGGAGCTCCGAATACCGTTTATGAATTTCTCTCCTCGACGACGCTCGACTTTACTCCGGGCAACCTTGTGCAACCCTTGACGCAGCAGAACCCGGGGAGCGATCCTGGAACCATCAACGTCGCCAATGATCGCGTCACCACGGATGGCAGTGGCAACGCCACCGTCAGGATGAATCTGGGTTCCGCTCCTGCGAACTTCGTTCGTGCGCAAACCACACCATGAATCACTCTCATTTAGGAAAAAATATCGTCCACGTTGCCGGAGTCGTCATCGGTCTAATGGCGGCTTCACCGTGCGCGCTCGCTGACATCACCTATGTCGACGCCGTCCACGGAGCCGGCGGCAACACCTATGCCACCGACGGGTCGCCAGCCAATACGGGCTGGCTCGACGCCACCACCAACGCCGCATTAATCATAGCGGACCGATGGGTTCTACGCACCCCGCTCGGCACGAATGGCGGCGTCTATCAAGCCTTGCACAGTGGGACCGAGATCCCCGAGCTGACCACAAACTTAAGCGGCCTCGACGATGGCGACTACAACGTCTGGGTCTTTTTCTGGGACGGCCCAAGCCCCAATACTTGGACGATCTCCGCAGGCTTGAGCTCAGGAGCCCTCAGAACCTACAGTTTTGATGGCCCGGGAAATACGGCCTTGCCGGTGGCGGCCAGCACTCTTGCCTTCACGAATCCTCCACCGCTACTCATTGAGGCCCCGCGGATTCTCTACGCTGTCAAACTTGGCAAGGCGACCGTGGCAAACGGATCAGCCATCCCCGTTTACGTCAACAACCTCGCAGGCGGCGGCAGCAACACCCGCACCTGGTACGACGGCGTGGGCTACGAGCTAGCATCTAACAATCCCGGCACTGAAGAGCCTGGCCCGCAAGTCCTGGGCATCGACTTCAACCGCAACGACTCGCTCGGATCTCCCAGCCAGTCGCAATTTCGAATCGTCGCCGGATCGGCAACTCAAGGTAATAATACCGCATCCTACACCAAGACCATCGGTGCCCGGCAGGTCACCATTTCGCAACCTAACCGCACTCCCTTCGAGTTCCGCGGTGCCAACGGCGACAGCTCGCGCGCGATCCCCGGTGGCGACACCTCCCTGTCCTTTCTGGTGTCTGACTTCATCGCCACACGCGAGGGAGCCATCGACATTGAAATCACCGACCTTGCCGCCGGAGACTATCTCTTCCGCTCGTGGCATCTGGACACGATCACCGGTACTGCACTCGGTTTCGCGCAGGGCAGCAGCACGACCACGCCTAACACCATCGAGGCGCGAATCGGAGGTGTCCAGAAGGACTCAGTCCAACCGACCGCACTCGGATCCGCCGGCCTCAACACCACTTTCATCAACGACTCCCAGATCCCATCGATCGAGTTCTCCTTTACCCATGATGGCAACTCGCCGCTCACCATCGAACTGCGTTCCACCCAATCGAATGGTAGCGCGAACTTCCTACTCTTGAACGGCTTCAAACTCTACCACCTAGCCCCATGAAAATCCGACTCGCTACGTTTCTTCTTTTCAGCGCCGCAGGCAGCGAAGCTGGCTTGCTCGCCTATTACCCTTTCGATGGTGACTTTACTGATGCCTCGGGAAACAACAATCACCTCACTATTTCCAGTGGTGCGCCGAACATCACCTCCGCTTCGGGAGAGAGCATGATTGGTGGCGGCGCTCTCAATCTCGACCAATCTGGCATCCAGGAACACCTGAGCTTCTCGAGCCCTGTGAATTTCAATGGAAGCACCCCGTGGTCGATGGCCTGGTGGGGGAAACGCAGTTCATCGGCTGCAGACGCCCAGGGCATGATCGCCGGCACCATCGCCGACTCCAATGACTTTGTCTGGACTCCGAGCAACCCTGCAAACGGTTCGGTGGAAGGGCTCCGCCTGCGCAACAGCACGGGAACCTCCACGGACTACGACCGCATCGTTGACGACAACACCTACCATCACTGGGCGGTGGTTTACAACGGCGCGGGGAGTGTCGAGGTCTGGAGGGACAACATCAGCCTGGGCAGCAAGTCATTCCCCGGCAACATCACCATGACCCATGTCGGCGCCGGAACCGCCACGATCAACAACTCGTTCTTTGGTCAAATCGACGAACTCCATATTTTCGACGAAGCGATCGATGCCGCAAAAGTGCATGAGCTCTTCACAGCCGCCGACCCGGAACCCCCCGTGGTCGTCGAGCGGCTGCGCGTGATTCTTCTGGGCGGACAGTCAAATGCGGACGGTCGCGCCATTTCGGCCGAACTCCCAAGCAGCCCGATCAATCTTCAAGCGCCACAAACCGATGTGGATCTCTTTTATAAGGTCGAAGGAGGCACCGCTAATCTAACAAGCCTCCGTCCAGGCCTGAGCGAAACCTCACAGTTTGGTCCGGAAATCACCCTCGGGCGCTCCATGGCGGACTTCTGGCAGCACGAACCCAGCACCCGCGTGGCGATCATCAAATACGCCAATGGCGGCACCAACCTGGAACTCCAGTGGAAGGCGGGCGGCGATGGTTCCACTGCGGGGGATGGTCCCGAATATGTCACTTTCCAACAGACCGTCCAACAAGGTCTCGCCGCACTCGCCGCAGCCTACCCAAGTGCGATTCTTGACCTTCAAGGCATGGTCTGGATGCAGGGCGAATCCGATGCCGTGCGCGGCTATCAAGACCAGTACGAGGCAAACCTGATCAACTTCATCGCCGACGTGCGTGCCACCTATGGAGCCGACCTTCCATTCATCGTCGGTCGACTTTCCATCCACCAGACGAACATCGCTGCCGAACCACTTGAAACCGTCAGGACGGCCCAGACCGCCGTCGCGGGGGCGGATGCACGCGTCGCTTTGATCGATACTGATTCTTTCGGGATCAAATCCGACAACCTGCACTTCGACGCCCTCGGCCAGCAAGCGCTAGGCCAGTCCTCGGCCGGGGCTCTCATTGACTTTATCCCCTTCACCAGCACCACGACCCTGCAATGGCTGCAAAACGGAGACATTCAAGTCACCCTTTCTCAGGCCTTACCCGGATTTCTCTACACCTTGGAAAACAGCGACAGCCTCTTGGCTGACGAATGGTCGGAAGGTAACTCAGGAATCGGTAACGGTGCGTCTATTTTCCTAACCTACACCCCAGCGCCCGGAGATGCCTCTCACTTCTTCCGCGTCAAACGATCTTCCGCTCCCTGACTCAATGGGCCAGCAACTATTTTCCACTCTTGATCCGCTTCAGATCGCCCGATGAAAGCCCACATCCTACCCTTCCTACTCGGCGCAACATTGGCCACCGCTGCACCGCCAAATGTTCTCTTCATCGCCGTCGATGACCTCCGCCCCGAACTTGGCTGCTATGGCGAAAGCCACATGGTCACCCCTCACATCGATTCCCTCGCCAGTCAGGGCCGCCTGTTCCGCAACCACTACGTCGCGGTGCCGACCTGCGGGGCCTCGCGCTATGCGATGCTGAGCGGCCTCCGCCCGACCTCATCAAGCGACGACAACAGCGCCTTCAATCTGATGCCCACCAGTCAGCCAGCCCAACCCGAGAGCTGGGTCGAGCTGCTGCGTCGCAACGGCTGGCACACCGTTTCCATGGGAAAGATCACCCACGAGCCGGATGGCTATCGCTGGAACGACTCTGGCACCTACGACATCGGTCGTAGTTCTGCCACCGTTCCCGACATGCGTTTCTCGTGGGACGAGATCCTCTATGGTCACGACAAATGGGGCGCCCAGCGCTACCCGCTCTTCGCTTACGCCGACGGCACCGGCCGCGTGAGAAACGTTTCTGCCGCATGGGAAAGCGGTGTGGATGATGCGGGTCAAAGCCTCCCGGACGACGCCTACCCAGACGGCCAAATGGCGCAGGCTGCGATTGAGAAACTACGCGAGTTCGCCGACGACGGCACCCGCTTTTGCTTGGCGGTCGGTTTTTTCAAACCCCACCTCCCCTTCAACGCGCCCAAGACCTACTTCAACCTCTACAATCCCGCCACCCTCCCTGCACCGAGCCCGCTCGGCCCACCCACCGGTGCCAACTCGTCGACGACCACCAATTCCACTGAAATCAACGCCTACACCGACCGCAATGATCGCGCCCAACTCCGCCACGCCTACTTCGCCTGCGTTTCCTACGTCGATGCTCAGGTCGGCAAGGTGCTCGCCGAACTCGATGCCCTCGGCCTTGCCGACAACACGGTGGTGGTTCTCTGGGGCGACCACGGCTGGCGTCTCGACGACTACGGCACCATCGGAAAACACGCAGTCCTCGAACGCGCCCTCGAATCCCCACTAATCATCCGCCCTCCCACCACCTTCCGTCCGGAAGTCTTCGCTGGGGTTCCCGCCAAAGGTGTGGTCGAAACGATCGACATCTATCCAACCATCGCGGAACTTTGCGGCCTCACCCCACCCCCTTCGGCTGCGGGCTCATCGCTCGTCCCGATGCTTCGCAACCCCTTCTCGCCCGGGAAAAGCCACGCTTACTCGCGCTTCGGAGCGCAGACCACCATCCGCACCCTCGACTGGCGACTGATCAATCTCGGCAGCGACAATGACCTCTACGACCTCTCTTCGTTCCGCTACGAAACGGCAGATGTTTCGGCAAGGAACCCGTCGGTCGTCAGCCAACTAAGCGCCGATCTTGGCGTCCAGGGAACGCGCCCGGGCATCACCTATGCCGATTGGGCCGCCGGTAACCCGCCGCTCGCCGACCCCGCAGACGACGCCGACGACGACGGCAGCCCCAACGAGCTTGAATACGGTGCCGGCACCGATGCGCTCGATCCGGCCTCGCGCCCATCGGGAGCACTTTCTACTGAGGACCTCAGCAGCATCGGCTTATCGGAAAATGAGCTCGTCTATCATTTCACCGCACTAACCGACCGCAACGATCTCACGACCTACCCCTCCACCTCTACCGACCTCGAAACCTGGACCTTCGACCCTTTGGAATTTCTCGATGCCACAGAATTAGGCAATTCAAGAGTCGAACTCCGCTTCCGTCTTACCGACACCACCGACCCCGTACGCTTCCTCCGCTTTGGAAGCTCGAAGAACTAACTTCAAGGAAGGGACGCATCGGCCTGCGCCACCTATTCACACGCTCCGCCCGCTACGAAAATTTCCGCATCAGCACGGCAAGCGAGCCGAACAGCAAGGATTGGCATCCGCCCCTTTACCAGATCGATTTCGATACTATAGTCGCGTGCACGGGGAATACGCTCCCAGACAAGTGCCTCTCAATCTCATGAAACCACTCCTGTCCTTCCTCGCCGTCGCGATCCTTTCATCCTGTAACGCCATGTCAGAAGAAGACAAGAAACCTGCCGCCCTCCCGAAAGTCCCTGAAGGAGCTGAAGTCGCCACTCTCGGAGCCGGATGCTTCTGGTGCATCGAAGCTGTTTACGACCAGATCGATGGAGTCTACTCCTCGACCTCCGGTTACATGGGCGGCACTGTCAACAACCCGACCTACCAGCAGATCTGCACCGGCACGACCGGACATGCGGAAGTCGTGCAGGTCGTCTTTGACCCGAAAAAGCTCAGCTACGCCAAGCTTCTCGAATGGTTCTGGGCTCTGCACGACCCGACCACCCTGAACCGCCAGGGAGCCGACGTCGGCACTCAATACCGCTCGGCCATCTTCTATCACTCCGAGGAGCAGAAGAAGACCGCCGAGGCATCCAAAAAGGCCGCAGCAGCGGATTTCAAGGACCCCATCGTCACGGAAATCACCAAGCTCGAGACCTTCTTCCCGGCCGAAAACTACCACCAGGACTTCTACTTCCAGAACAAGACGAACGGCTACTGCCGCGCCGTCATTTCTCCCAAATTGGAGAAACTGAAGCTCAAGAACTGATCGGCCTTCTTTCCTCTGGACTCTGCTTTCCTGAGTCCAGAGGCTCCGCGCATGTCCAAATATGCCGGTGAAGAGGTGCTCGTCGTCCCACGTTCTCTGCTCGATGAAATCGGCAGTTTTGAAGGCATCCGCACAGGGGACATCGATGCCGCCATCGACCGCCTGCTCGATCCCTCGAATCACTTCTTCATGGATCGCGCCGAGGCCGAGGAAGATCCGAGCCACAAGCAGCTAATCCCCTACTGCGTGATCCGTTGCGGGTCACGCATTCTCAATTACACACGCGGCAAAGCCGGTGGCGAAGCCCGTCTCCACGCCAAACGCTCCGTGGGTGTCGGCGGGCACATCAACCCAGTCGACACCGGCGGCGGACGCACCGGCCCCGAGGCTTACCTCGCCGCTGTCGAACGCGAACTCGATGAAGAGCTCGTCTTCAAAGTCGCGCACACCAACGAAATCATCGCCCTGCTCAACGACGAGTCGAACAGCGTCGGTCAAGTCCATCTCGGTATCGTCCACGTCATTGAACTCGAGAGCGACGACGTCCAATCGAACGAAGACGCCCTCGCCGACCTGACCTTCACCGAGCTCAGCGAACTCGCTGGACCGATGTTCGATCGCCTCGAAACTTGGTCGCAGTTCTGCATCAAGCACCTGGCACGAGCCTAGAAGCGGCCGTAGGGCGATGGCTTGGCTGGGCTAATCAAATGTCTGAGTGACGCTTCCGACCAACCAAGCACGGCGCACTGCACGCGGTAGTCGTCTGATACGGCGCAAGTGCCCTAGATTTGGCTCGGATCCCTTCTGTTTGAGGTTTCATGTTTCGATTTTAAAGTTTCCCCTCTCCCCGTGCCCACCACTGCCGAATGGCTCGTCCTCCTCGCCGGCTTCTTTGCCGCGGTCATGAATTCCGTCGCAGGCGGTGGCACCATGCTCACCTTTCCCGCCCTGCTCGCGGCGGGTCTCCCTCCTGTCCTCGCCAATACCACATCCACGGTCGCCCTCTACTTCGGCCAACCCGGCTCGGTCTGGGCATTTCGCAAATGGCTGATGGAGGTTAAAAAGTGGATGCTCCCCCTCGGCATCGTCTCGCTCCTCGGAGGCGGACTCGGCGCATGGCTGCTCCTCAAGCTCCCTGAATCCGTCTTCGAAAAAGCCGTCCCCTGGCTGCTCCTCTTCGCCACGCTGCTTTTCCTCCTCAATGGCCCGATCCGACGATGGCTCAAAAAACACGAATCCCCCGAACCTGACCGACCGAAATCCTGGGGCCTCGTCTTCCAATCCGGCGTCGCCATCTACGGCGGCTACTTCGGCGCGGGCATCGGTATCATGATGCTCGCCGGCCTCGGCGTTCTCGGCCTGCACAACGTCAACCGCATGAACGCCCTCAAGGCCCTGCTCGGCCTGCTCTGCAATACCGCCGCAGTCGTCTGGTTCGTCGCCGCCGGCGCCCTCGATTGGCGACTGGCCGGCTTTCTCCTCGCCGGATCGATCCCCGGATACTTCTTCGGCTCCCACTTCGCCCAACGCATCCCCGCCGCCGCCGTACGCACGATCGTCGCCGTGATCGGCGTCTCCATCGCCGGCCACCTCTTCTGGAAGCAGCTCAATCCCTGATTTGATTAGTTTTTTAAAAAAATCCTAAATTCTTTTGAACATCCGGATTCCCTAAGGGTCTATGACCATGAACGCCGTGTCATGCGGCTTCAATGTAAGGGTAAAACAGCACAGTCGACTTTCCCATGGGTGTGGGATCTTTGACAAATAACAGGCCGCCGGACGTGGGACTCCGGCGGCCTTTTTTGTGGCTGGGGCTTCCAGCCTCATCGCCATTCAAATCCCTCAAGCTTCCTCCGTGTTGAAATTGGAGAATTGAGCCTTGAAAATTGCGAGCTCGATTCGCGCATACGGACGGAAAGTCTCCAAGCTCCCCATCGCCTCGTTGTAAAGCAGCGCCCGATGCAGCCCGAGATTCCCCGCCGCCGGTGTATCGATCAGCGCCGCCGAATCGTTTCCGCTCATCTGGAAGAGCACGCGCATCTGGAAATCACTCAGCATCTTCCGAGGAATCCAGCGGCCAACATTCCCCCAGGTATCGACGCTTACCAGCACGTGCATCCCGACCGTCGGCCCCTCCGTCACGAGTTTCTGGAAGATCTTCGACGGGCTCTCGCCGCCACCCGCATCATCAAAAGAGAAGTTGAACTCCTCCTCCGGCTTCAGTGATTTGAAACGCTGCAAGTCTCTAACAAGGACGAACACATCATCCCCGGCACCGGCTTCCATCCGCTGCGCCAACTCGCCCATCACCGCATCGAGATCACCCGGCACATGGACCTCCCCGCCTTGCGGCAGAAGCTTCACCACATCGGCCAGATATCCCTCATCCCCTTCCGGATCGAGCACCACGAACTTCACTCCCTCTTTCGGATACTGCGAAGCCATCGAAACGAGCGCGCCTCCCAGCAGCGCCTTCATCCGCTCCTCACCCTGACCAACGATCAGCAGGTTCGAACCACTCTGTTTGACAAAAGCCGCCTCAGTCGGCCCCTTGATCGAATTCGGCGCGCCCAGCCAAGCTCTCGCAATCTTCGGTTTTCCCGTCGCAGGATTCGCAAGCGCAGCCTCGAAAAGCTCGTTCTCTAACAACTCCGCCGGAGCATTGCCTTCAAAGACCACCGGTGCCGGCATCTTAATGCCGCGCTCACGCCCGAGCGCGACAACTTCATCCAGCCTTTCGTTCCGCTCTTCCTCACTCAGCCAAACCGCCTGAAACGGGCTGTTAGAAGCCACCGCTCCGGCGTTGTCGTTGTATATCCCCTCACCCGGACGCGTCAGCAACCGCGGTGCCGGGTTGTCGTCGTCCATGATCAGATAGGCATCCGCCTCGTTACACTGAAGAGCAATCCGGATCACCATCTGACCCGAATGGCGCGGTTTTAAGCCGGATCTCGGGATAAAAGAGTCGCCGGAAATCCGCAGGTTTTGTTAGATCCTGTGTGACCAAAAAACAACCGTTCCTGAGCGGATTTCCGACGCAGATTTGTGGCAGCATGCGCCGGCGCCTGCAAGATGTTATCGCTGCCAAACGTCGCAGTCTCACGGAATCATCCATTGCCACCTATGCAATGCAGTTCTCCCATATTCTGCCCGCCGACTTCCTTCATGGACTCTCGGTATCTCAACGAATCCGCCAGTATTGCAACGTCGTCGTTTTCTGGGCATGGCTCGCCCAAATTCTTGAAGCCAACGCTTCGCTCTCGAAGGCAGTAAGCCTTGTCCAAGCTTGGTGCGACGACCTCAATTTACCTGTCCCCGGCAAGGATACCGATCGGTGTGGAAAACTACGTTGTTTTTCCTGCCCAGACTTGTCGTAGCCTGGCGATG
>CAZVMS010000289.1:0-3026 GCA_964628795.1 uncultured Haloferula sp.
GAACACGACTTCATCATAGGTCTCGTCTGTTCCTTCCTTCCTTTTCGATGCGACCTCTAGCACCTTCTTGAACTCATTGAAGGGCACCTGGTGTTCGAAGTTCATCTTGCCGTCCGACTGCACCATTGTGACCCGGCAATCCGGCGCGAACTGCTCGATGGCACGGGGGTTATCGTTCTTCTGGTTCTCGACAAATGTTGCGAACGCCTTCTTGGCCTCGGGAACATCGGCGGCGGCCAGAAACCCCGACGACATCAGGAAGGTGAAGAGGATCAATCGATTCATTGGAGTGAGGTTCTCGATTCAATCAAGGATTGTAAATCGGATTCTCCCGCCCCATGGGGGTTCGATGGCAAAGAAGCGCGCAAAGGACTCGCCGTGAAAGCGTTGTTCCACCTCTTTGGTTCACTCTTCACTATTCTTCGTGTTCATCGGTTTTTGGGCGTGATGGTGGGATATCTTCCTTCCTAATTTCATAGGTATATTCCTCTGCTGTCAGACCAATCAAAATCCTTTGCTCAATATCCAGCAGAACGAGTTCTCGGAAACTTGAACTTATCCAGAAGTTGGATACGGCCAGTGGGGTATTTTTCGATTCCACCTGAATCCAACCGGCCGCTCCAAATCCGCCCAAAGATAGATAAATAGGGCTCTCTATTCGGCTACCATCAAGGAAAACACTCAGCCAGTCGCGGAGATCTTTCTCGGCGGACCGATGATCAATTTTCAAAACTGGATGCGCATCAATCCTTGATATAATTCTCCATGCAGCGTCCGTCGAGCAGATTGACGACGCATTGTCATCGGACGAACTGATTTTCAATCCCTCCGACTCGCCGATCAGGCCGATCATTTCATTCCGCATCCTATATCGGTTCTTCATTTTGAATAATCAATGTGGTGCCGTCCTCCGACCTGCTGATATCTTTCTTCTTTGACGCGCCGAATCACTTTTGGGCTGCCCTGCATGTGCATGCGGGCCACTTCTATGAAAACGAAATTTGAACGCTGACTTAGTTCCGATTGCTTTCTACGATTCCTTTCGCTCCATTCGAATTCGTGAAATGCACTAACCCTCTTAGTGCATGCAAAAGTGACGCCACGGCAATTGCATTTGGTTGGCCCGTGGAACAATTCTGTCGTTGATCATGCAGTCTCATCACTAAAGACCTTTTGAATCATTCCATCCACTTCGATAAACATTTCAAACCAGGTTATGTCATTACAATCGAACTCGTGATCATCGTCAAAATCCCCATACTCATAGGCCACGAAAACAGAAGCGTCTTGAACTTTGGTGCAGGGCATTTCTGTGAATGATTCCTCTGCCTTCAGCTTCATGGCAGCTGGATACTTTGCTAGGTCATATATTACAAACATGGACCCACATTCACCACACTGACCCTTTATCGTCCTCAAATTACTTTCAAATAACTTGAAACGAACTCCACCGCATTCATTACACTTAAGAAGAAATAGACGTAATCCGACCTCCGCCCCTCTTTTGGACTCAAAGAGGAATTCTTGAACGTGTTCTGGACAAGGTTGCATTCTAGAATTCTAGTGAATTTACAGCATTGGGATCAGCTTCAATCATTCTCTGGAAAGCTTCTATCTCTCGGTCTAGATCGTTGGAATTAGAAACTCGGTTGTAATTATGCCGCGCCCCATCTTCTACATACGAGCCATCCGGCCTTGTATATTTTCCATCATCCGAATAGACCCTCTTACCTTCCGCATCGCGCTGAACTCGGTTCTTTCTCAGGTCGGACGCCCCCCTTGATTCGGCATCATCTAGAAGATCTTCGATGGCATTATTATGCTCCACATTGCCTTTGCCATGCTCCTTGCCCCATTTAGTTCTACTTGTCGGAGCCTCACAAGGATTCTCATTGTGACTCAAGACGCTACTGCTGCCAACAAAGTAGCAATGTTCGCTTTCAACCTCGATGTTGAACACTCGATGCGCTCCCGATTTACGCTCAACACTCTCAATGACCACCTCGCCTCTTTGAGTTGCGAGTGTTTCACCGGGTTTCAGGTCACGTGTCGCAATCCATTCACTACGATCCACCGAGAAGAGCCTGTGGCTTCCCGTCAATTCCAACGAAATATCCTCATTTTCTAGCCTGAGGACCCGCACATCTGAATTAAGGTGCGTGATAGTTGACAGGACTACTCGGCCGTCACCCCATGCAATTTTAGGACAGGGACTAACCGAGATTATCTCGGCAAATCCACTGACTCCCATCTCTTCCAACTCGAACGGGATCACCACGCCCGCAGCGCAGCCGGTCTCCTCGATCCATTCTTTAGAACGCAGCGTCACGATCTCCAGAACCTCTGAAGGACTCTCCGGGTTCACCATTCGGACCTCGATCTTTTTCCAGGTTCTAGGATCGACCTCGGTCCATGAGTTTGCTTCGGATTGGTCACTTGCCACAACACGGTCGCCAACTTCGAGGGTTTCGATGGGAACCGTCGTCTCAGCAGTAAGAACGAGGGTGCCTGCTACGAAACACCCTCCCAGTGCGCGTTTCTGATCAGGGGTGAGTTTGTCGAACTGTTTGGCCGCCTTGGCGAAGCGACCCGCCTTCTTCGCGGCTTGGAAGGCCTTAATCATCTTGAGCGCTCCTGCACCGCTTAGAACGCCAAACGCTGTCTCCCCATACGTCTGGAAAAAGCCCTCCTGAGTCTGGAGCTTGTTGTAGAAGTCGCAAAACTCCTCTCCAAGGTGCTTGGCCATCTCTTCCCGGAAATCCGGATCGTTGAGAAGCTTGTCGACCATCTCAGCCGCCTCACCAGAGGCGATGAAATCAGCGATCTCGGGAATGTTCTTGATTCCATCGACCGTGCTCTTCGCTCCATTAACGACACCTTCGCCGATGTCCTTGTAGTTCTGGCCGACCTCGCGGTAGTAGTCGGGGTCAGTGAGGGCTTCAGCGGTGGTATCGAGGTAGAACTTCGGATTCAGCCAAGTCTGCTGCCATACCTCCCAAGAATACCCACCACCGACATCAATCGAA
>CAZVMS010000290.1:0-2776 GCA_964628795.1 uncultured Haloferula sp.
CAATGCCTTTAGGGAAAGGTGGTGATTTCAAATGTATAGTCGCCTTCATTTGACTCATTAGCCGTTAGTCGGGGCCAACTGGAAACCGGTTGGCGGATCTTGCGGGGACAGTTTCGCTTTCGTCTTGGAGCCGTCGCCTGCTTGATTATTGAGTCCCTTACGCGGTTTGTCATTGCCAGTATCGTTGAGTCGCTGAGAAGTCCTTCCGATACTGATAGAACCAGCCAGAGTGAGTTTGTCTGTTCGAGCGTCGGCACCTCAACCATAAACACATCAGGGGCATCGATGGCCATGTCGGTCATTGTTGCACCACCCGAAACTATAGGACTCGGAAAGAGTCCGGCAAGTGTCAGCAGTCTGTCTAACAACCCAGGACGCGACATTCCCCAACTGTGACCTCCTCTATCGGTATACGTTCTTTTTATATCACCCGTCGGAGGACCTGGCTCCACATCTTTTCCAGCGTAATCACGGTTGACCTGATCTCGAAGCTCAGGAGGAATGCTGGTGTTAAGAGGCCCCACTCCGCCCGCCGAGGAATTCAACTTTATCCATCCCAACAAATCAATCCAGTTCAACCCATCATTCCCGATAAACCCATACAGGTTAATCCCGCCCCTTTCCCCAATCGGGTCCCTAGATGGCCAAAGAGGGATACCCGACACGGTTTTTCCGGGTCCGTCGTAGTTTTCCCGATGCGGTTTGCGGGCTGCACGGCGACTCTCTAAGCTCACCGAAACACTTTCAGCAAAAAATCCCCAGACGCGATTTTTCGCGGTGAGGTCGCCTTTGCTCGGCGCGGGTTCTGACAGGTAGTAGCCCAAAATTCTGGGCGTAGTCTTTGCGACTTTAGGCGGCTAAAGGAAGGAGCTTTTCAGCGGCTCCGCCAGCATTCCGGCTGTCGGCTGGTGTGAGCCAGGGCCACGATCAGGATTTCCCCGCCCTCGATGCGGTAGATAATTCCGTAGGGGTAACGCTCCAACAATTTGCGGCGGTATCCCCACCGACGGGCTTCCAAAACTCAGGAAAGGCGGCGATCTCCTCCCGTGCCTTCTTGAATTCCGCGTAGAAGTCGGCGGCGATGTCTCCGGCCCGCTCCTTGTAAAAGGTCACCGCGTCGAGGATTTCCAGCTCGGCTTCGAGCAGATGGTGGACGGTCATCGATTCGGGATGTCCTGCGCCTGGGCGTCGAGTTCGGCACTGGTCGAGGATCGGGTTTCACCTGCCTTCCAACGGTCCACGCGCTGGTCATACTCTTGGATGGCCTCGGGGGGTGAGCTCCTCTTTCTCAAGGCTTTCGATGAGCTTGGACGCGACATACGAGCGGTCTGTCAGCGAAAGAGCCAGTGCGTTTTCAATCACATCAGTGACGGTGGTCATGGGTGGACTCTACGGGGTTTCGGGCGGTTTGTCCTGCTCGTTTTTCGGCTTCTCGGCGGGATGGGTGCGGCGGTGTATGTCCTTGAGTTGCTCGATGCTCACTTGGGTGTAAATGGCGGTCGTTTCGAGCTTCTCGTGGCCGAAGAGTTGCTGGATGAAGCGGATGTCGGCTCCGCCTTCGAGCATGTGCGTGGCGCGAAAGATGGCAGCTTCCGGGGCGGTCGATGCCGGCCTTTTTGATTTAGCGGGTCACCAGGCGGCTGATCACGACGGGGTGGAAGGCCTCGCCGCAGTTGGTGAGAAGACGAGCTCGTTGGTGCGCAGCATGAGGCACGGGCGCATTTCGTCGAGGTAACGTTCCAGCCATGTCAGGGCCCGGTCGCCAACGGGGACGACGCGGTCCTTGCGGCCTTTGCCTTCGCGGCTTTGCAAGGTCTGGCGCTCGCGATTGAGGTCGTGAAGGGCGAGCTTGCCGAGTTCGCCGCGTCCCAACCGGCCCAACCGAAGGGCTTCAATACTTGAAAAACGGGACCCCTTTCACAAAAGCCCTACCTCTCACTCCACCGCCCGCACCCTCAGCGCACGCAGCGAAAACAAACCCGCTGTCGTTTCTCCGATCTTCCTCGCCCCATCTTTCCTCTTCTCCCCAAAGTGTTCCCGCCTCCCAGCAAACACCCCTTCCACAAAACTCCGACTCCCAATCGCCACCCCATCGCTGAAATACCGCACCCGGCACCTCAGCAGCTCCGACAGACTCAACTGACCTCCCTTCTCCAAAACTTTCTTCGCCTCCTCCTTCGAGATCCCCTCCCGCCCCGAAGAAACCGCAGAAGCCTCCACCTCCACGCCTTCTCCAAACAACCAGCAGCGATACCACTCCGCAGCAGTCAGATCAGACGGCCCCGCCTTCTCATGCCACGAATCCAGCGGCGAATCCACCACCCGGCACAGCCCACGCCGCGCCCGCTTCGAACCCGCCACCGCCTCCGCGTAGCCGCACCATCGGTAGTCCTTCGGATCCTTCGCCAAGCCTGCCCGAACAGGATTGAGGTCGATGTAAGCCGCCATCGTCCGCAGCGCATCCCCATCCTGCACCAGCACACTTTTATAGCGATCCATCCACAGCGTCCCGCGCCGTCCGTGGTGCTTGTTGAACCAGCGTGAAAAGCGCTCCTTCAGCTCCTTGACGAACTGCGAAAGGTTGCAAAAACGACTCCGATACCGCTCTAACAACTCCTCAGCAGGCCCATTCATTCCCTTTGAGCGAAGATCGGAAAGCTCATGCCTCAGGGCAATCACATAAGCCTTCGAGTAAAGCAGCGTCAGGTGTTCCAGCAGCTTCTCCTCCCCCTCCGGCCCCTCGAATCGACGCAGAAACCTCGCCCGATCCGGCACG
>CAZVMS010000291.1:0-4806 GCA_964628795.1 uncultured Haloferula sp.
GTCAAAGCCGTATTCCAAAACGTCCGGGCGGGTGTCGCCGTCGCCATCCACGAAGCCCGTTGGAACGAAGCCTTCGATGATCTTGTTGCCGACGTTGTCGCCGTTGGAGTCGGTCACCGCGATATACGCGTTACCCAGCACAACCACACCGCCCCAAAGGCCTTTCGAACTGGCGCTCGGCTTCGGCCCGATCAGCAGATCGGCGTCATAGGAAAGATCCACACCCAGCTCGGCTTCAAGCGTCGCCAGGGCGTCAAAGACGATTGGCTCAGCGGCCGTTCCGTTCGCATCGATCATGCCACCACGGCAGATGATCAGTGCGCCGACCTTATCATCCGAGCTGTCGCCCGGTGTTCCGTTTTCGTCGGTGGTGCTGTAGATCTTGGTGCCCGGCTCGATGGTCAGGGTCACTCCTTCCGGCACGTAAATGCGGTCGGTAAGGATGTAGACATTGTCTTTTGTCCAAGTGCGATCGCCGTCGAGCGTATCGAGCCCGTAAACCGGGTTCAACGCGGTCTGGTCGGCGACAACGTCGATGTCGGCTGCGGAGGCCGCCATAATGAGAGTCGCACCGGCACACGCCGCCAGTCCGAGGCGGGTGAATGGGTGGTTGGATCGTGAATTCATAATTTGATGTGTTTTCGTCTCCGGTGCGGATTCCCTCAGCCGAAGCGCCGTGAAGTTAAGCAACCCGATCCCTCTCACGACCATTGAACTGTAACGTTGCCGTCACATCGGGCACTCCCACCACCCTCCTCAGAAATCGTATTTCAACTCTGCGAAGTAGAGCCGGTCCCGCTGCAACTGACTGCGAATGCGTCCGTCCACGGCCTCGTTTCCGCCTGAAAAGCGAAAAACTTCGTCAGTGCCCACAAGGTTCTCGATTCCCAAAGTGATCCCTAGTTTGCCGCCACCTTCGATTTCAAAACCTTTTCTCAAAACGAGGTCGAGGCTTTGCTGTGACTCACGAATCACATCGGGGAAATTCGGGGTCGTTCTCAATAAGGTCGCGTATTCACCTGTAAAGTTATAGATCAGGTTCACACCGAAATCCCACTCCTCTTTATCATATCCGAGATTGAGATTGGCAATCCAGTTCGGCTGATATGGAAAATTCACGGACACCGGTTGGCCGGTATTGAAGGTGTAATCAAGCGAGGCGTCGATGTAGGTGATGTTCGACCGCAAGGTGAACGGGCCGATCTCCCTGAGTTCCGCTTCGAATTCCACACCCGATATCGTTCCCTTGTCCCCATTGATGAAGCCGATGGCATCGGCCACTCCCGGAACACGCACCCCGACGATGGGATCGAGAATTTCCTTATTGAAGAGCGACACCCGGAAGGTCCGGTTTTCGACCGGATTGAATTCGACGGCGAAGTCGAAGTTGCTGACCGTCGAGTTGATTAGATCAGGATTACCGGCTCGGATGAATCCAGTGGAGAGATCGAAGGAGCGCACCGGCACCCACTCGAAGAATGTCGGGCGGGCGACGGTGCGCGACCAAGCGGCGAAAAGAGTAAGCTTGCCGTCGAATACCGAGGTCCCTCCGGAAACCGACGGCAACCAGACTTCCTCGGTAATCGGTGCCGGATCCTGCTCGCCGATCGGCTTGGGCTCGAGGAAGCGAGCCACCCGTTCCTCCGCTTCGTGACGAAGTCCGCCGCGAATGAATGTATCACCAAAAAAGAGATTCCCGGAAAGATACCACGAATTGAAGTCGTGATTTGCGTCGGCGTTGTTGGCGATGAGACCGAGGAAATTGTCGGTCCCGATGGATCCATCCTGATAATAGGGCGCTCCATTCCGCGTGCCGGTGAAAAATTCCGCGATCGATCCGGAACCAAAAAGAAGTTCACCCAAGTTGCTCAGTCCGTCACCGTCCGAGTCGCCCGAGGGATAGAAGTCATCGCGATCAAATCCCCCCTGGGAGGTGCCGGAGGCATTCAGGTTTTCATATACCAGCTCGAACAGGCTTCCGCGGCTGCTCCGGGTGCGTTCGATGCGGGAAGCCCCCAGCCCGAGTTCAAAGCCCCTGTCTTCATTCTCTTCCGAAAAATACCAAGGAATCTCGAATCCGATATTGCTGTCGGTCGTGCTTTCACGTACCGACTGGGTAGCACGGGTCAGCAGATTCCCGGGGCCCACAGCACCAGTGAAACGCGACACCGCGAGGGTATCAATTCGTCCAAGCGAGGGGTCCCGCACCGGCAAGCGCTGGCTTTCAAGCTGAGCGAGAAAGGCGGCGGCACCGTTGTCGATGAATGCCTGGCGGGCCTCGTCGAAAGTCAGCGAACCCGGCGGGAGGCCTAGCGCCCCTTCAGCCGACTTGGTGATGAAGGCCTCCCCCGCCGCCTGCGCTCGATCAAGAGCCGGAGAGTCGAAGTCGAGGGTCGTGAATTCCTGGAAGGTGGTGTTCGGTTGAAGCTCACGTGCGTCGGAGTCAGTGAACGACCACCGCATTCTCACACCGCGCTCGCCGAGGCGGTTTTTACCCGATAGCTGGATGATGCGCAAATCGCGCTCAAGCGGCTTGAGTTCGAAAAACCCACCGAGTTGTTCCGCATCCGCCCCGTAAAAGGGACGCGTACCCTGAAGGTTTTGGATCGAGTCATTGCCGTACTCGAAACCGATATTCGGATCCCGCAGATTGGTGGCGCTGGTCACATTGGTCTCAGCGATGTGCTTGCGAAAAAAGATCGCGCTGATTTCGTGGTCATCATTGAGCCGGGCCGAAGCCGCGATGTAGAGATCCCACTCGGTGAAATTGGTGAAATCCTCCTGCTGCCAGCTCCGCTCGGGAGCACGTCGTTCATCGCTCTGGTTGTAGTCGCTGCCAGACTTCCATCCGTGCCCGAAAAGGAGTCCGAGGTCCAGGTAATCGGTCACTTCGATGGTGTCTCCGAAACCAAGCCCATAGGAATACTCCTGACTCGGATCACCGAAAGTCGGATAGGGTGAACGGGTCGCTTCGAGGGATTGCCATACTGGCAAGGCCTGGGCCGCCGGACTCGTCACCAAGCGCACCCGACCCGTCACCGGATCGGTCTCGGTAAACTTGGCGGGATTCAGCCAATTGGACGTGGTGCCGAGATACCGGAGCGATTTGCCGGGCACCTGCAGGAAACGATTCGGAAGACTCCCGTCATACTTCGCCTTCACCTTGGCAAAGGCGATCGGTTCATCGGGAAAGTTGCGCGACTGAAGATCAATCGCCGCACCACCAAAGTCCCCCAGCAAATCAGGCCGGTAGGTCTTCGCCACATCGATGGCTTGAATCGCCGAAGTCGGGAACAAATCCAACTCGATGGCTTTGCGGTCGGAGACTGCGGAGGCGAGCTGCGCTCCATTGAAAGTGGTGCCAATGTAGCGGTCTGACAATCCGCGGACCACCGCGAACTTCCCTCCGACCACGTTCGCACCGGAAACCTTCGCCAGCGCCTCGCCCGCGTCGCTGACGTTTTCCTTCGCGAAATCCTCGGCACTCAGACCACTCGTCAGGGACATCGAATCCCCGAGATCGAGATTGAAATCCCCCTGCGACTCCTCGTTGTACTCCCCCACCAC
Source organism: uncultured Haloferula sp. (assembly GCA_964628795.1). Lineage (GTDB taxonomy): Bacteria > Verrucomicrobiota > Verrucomicrobiia > Verrucomicrobiales > Akkermansiaceae > Haloferula. The sequence goes on from CAZVMS010000291.1 coordinate 3,568, forward strand.
CACTTCCTCCGCGAGAATGAACTCCCCATCGCTGGTGTCACTTGGTTTCGCTGTTAGAGCAATGCGGATATCAGCTGGTGCCTCCGGACGTGGACTCGCCGAAGCCGATCCCATCGAGTACCCAAGCTTGAGCGCTTCCACCAGATAGGTGCCCTGCGGCAAACCATCGACGCGGAACCTTCCCTGCGCATCCGTCTCCGCTTCACGTCCCGTGCCACCAATCGTAACAATCGCTCCAACGATTGGATCGAGCGTCGTCTTATCCGAAACTTCACCCATCACCGTGCACTCGCCGACCATCTGTGCAGCGAGCACAGGATTGATCGGGCCTTGGGAAACTGCGGGGTCAGCCGCAGCAGCCGCAGGCGCGCCTTCGGCAGCATCAGGTGCCCAGCCTTCCTCATTCTGCTCACCCGGAGCCAAATCCGGATCGATTTCGGCAGCCTGAGCCATCTCACCACCCTGAACCGGCACTTCCGCTTGAAGCAGCATCGGCATCAGTGGCTCGACGCTGTTAGAGACGAGGAAGGAAGAACTGGTTTCCCAAAATGCGAGGAAGCTCTGCGGCGGCCCATCAAGCTCACCCAAAGGCTGCCACGCCGGATCAAGATCACTCCAGGTCCATGGGGAAACGACCGGAGCCCAGGCGATATTGCCTTGCTCCTGGACCTGTCCTTCGACCTCGCGACGCGCACTGCGATCAGGAAGCAGCGAGGCGGAAGTCGAACCCCCAATCCCCGTCGGAAGTGAGATCATCACCTCGCCATAACACGGCCCCAGCACCATCGCCGGACTAACCGCGCAAACCGCAACAAACCTAACAACTACCCTCATCACGGGGACACCACGCTTTCCAGAAGCGAGGCATCGAGGATTGGAAGCAAGCAGGGCGGAGAAAAATGGAGGCAGCATTGGCGCAAAGCGGGAAAGCCCATACTCCCGGAACCGTCACATCGCGAAGCGGCTCGCCGTGACGCTTCTGTCACTTTCACAGAATAGCTTTCACCTCCTCGGTCACAGCTTCGTTTCAATCCAGGCCCAGCTCAGTCCCCCGCCCGCACCTCGCACCACCCCCTCGACCACCTCGCTTTCAGGGCTAAACCCAGAAGTGTTCGGCATGATGGCTGCTGAAAATGCGGTGAAGTCGTGAAAAAGCCCGCGATTATATGGAGGGAGGACACGACACGCGGTTTTGACACAGTGGCTCCGGGCGGCGGCGTGGCATCAGGACACGCGTCG
>CAZVMS010000292.1:0-2954 GCA_964628795.1 uncultured Haloferula sp.
CGCCAAGTGAGCTTGCCGGGAGGGCTGCGACCAATGCCCCTCCCATGGCGACGCGTGTCCTGATGCCACGCCGCCGCCCGGAGCCACTGTGTCAAAACCGCGTGTCGTGTCCTCCCTCCCTATAATCGCGGGCTTTATCACGACTTCACCGCATTTTCAGCCGCCATCATGCCGAACACTTCTGCTTCCGATCTTTTCCAGCGAGCCACCGGTGACTTGGAAATAGGCATCACTGATTTGCTTGATGTGCTCGCTCGCGAGACTTGTTTCGGCCCCGGCCGTTTGCTTGACCCATGCGACCAAGCCCGGAAGATTGATCGCGCTCAGGGTATCATAGGTGCGGTGATCCGCGACGGAGCGCTTGTATCCGTAGCCGCCCACCATCACCAGCGTTTCCCCGTCCTGATAGAACTGCGAGTTCACGCAGGATAGGCTATCGACCTGGTCCTGGCTCAAGCCACTGGCGGACGAGGTCTCCAAGGACTTGCGCCACGATTGACGAGTCGTCGGATTGATCACCCATATCTCCCGGTTTTCGTAGGCAGGGTCGAAGGCGTTCATTCCCGTCAAGCCATGCAGGCCGTTGCTCCGACCGGCGAGAAGCACCCACTCACCATTCCAGTCTGCCTCCGCAACGGAGTGCAGGTTCGGTTGATCGGCAGGAGCGAGCGAGATTTCCTGAATGTCGACCGTGTAGGGAATCGTCCCGCCGACATGAGGCTCATCGAGCACCGTCGTTTGGTGCTGGCTGTGCGCCGTTCCGATGGTGAGAGCGAGGGAGAAAGAGAGCAGGATCTTCGTTTTCATCAGGTAAGCGCTTGGGTTTCGCCGGCCACCAGACGCCGCCCGCCGGATCAGGCTTCCGTCATCTTGGCCCGAGTGGCTTCCATGCCCACCAACTCAATCAGCCTGAACATGATGAAATGATGACGGCTCGTGGAATTGGCGGACCACGGGCTCAATCCCGGAACGCCTGCAAGCTTTCACATCAGGATGTTCGAGGAGAGCAAAGCTGATGCCCCATAGAGCGCAGGCGAGAGTGGAAAAAAGGAAGGCATCGGGATCTATCGGCCCGAAGCCGTCATCGGGAGAAGTCCGTTGGGAAGCCCGATGAATCGCGACAAAAGTGAAAAAGCCGACAATCCTCTTCCCGATTCCCGTCATCCGTATTTCCCTCTGCTGTTGCCATGAAAGTTCCAGCCACCATGAAGTCACTCAGCACCACCCTGCTGAGCACGACCCTGTTCTCCGCCTGCTTTTCCTGCGCGACCATCCAAGGTGCGGAGACGCCCCTGCCGAACATCCTCCTCATCCTCGCCGACGACCTCGGCTATGGCGACCTCGCTTGCTACAACTCCGAATCGAAAGTCCCGACGCCCCGCATCGATCGGCTGGCGGCGCAGGGCATGAGATTCACCGACGCCCACAGCCCTTCCACCGTTTGTACACCCACGCGCTACAGCATTCTCACCGGCCGCATGGCCTTCCGCACCGGGAACCGGAGCGTTTTCACCGGTGCTGGCGGACCCAACATGATCGAGCAAGGCCGCTTGACGCTTCCGGAAATGCTGCAGTCCAAAGGTTACTCGACCGCAATGTTCGGCAAATGGCATGTCGGGCTCACCTTTCTCGACTCAGAGGGAAATCCGATCCTCAACGGCTCACCCGAAGCCGTCAAACGCATCGACTATTCCAAGGCGATCCCCGACTCACCGATCCACCGGGGCTTCGACCAGTTTTTCGGCACCGCCTGCTGCCCCACCACCGACTGGCTTTATGCCTTCATCGACGGCGACCGGATTCCCATCCCGCCGACCCACCTGATCGACAAGAGTAAGCTGCCGAAAAATCCCTACACCGTCGACTGCCGCCCGGGGATGATCGCCCCGGATTTCGATATGGAGGAAATCGACATGATTTTCCTCAAGAAGAGCCTAGGCTTCCTTGAGAAGCACGCCTCCGAATCCCCGGACAAACCGTTTTTTCTCTTCCACTCCACGCAGGCAGTGCACCTGCCGTCACTACCGGGGAAAGCATTCCAAGGGAAAACCAAGGCCGGTCCCCACGGTGACTTTATCGCCGAATCCGACCACATTGTCGGCGCGCTGATGGACAAGCTCGACACCCTTGGACTCTCCAAAAATACCCTCGTCCTCCTCACCAGCGACAACGGCCCTGAGATCGCTTCCGTGGTCAACATGCGCAAGGACTACGGTCACGATGGCGCACGACCCTGGCGTGGCATCAAGCGTGACCAATGGGAAGGCGGCCACCGCGTGCCGCTCATCGCAAGCTGGCCCGCGGCGATCCGCGCCGGCAGCAGCTCAGCTCAGACCGTTTGCCTCACCGACCTGATGGCGACCTGCGCCGCCATCATCGGGGAAAAGCTCCCGGAGAAAGCCGCTGAGGACAGCTACGATCTGCTACCGATTCTAACAGGCAAGGACGAAGGCAAGCCGGTGCGGCCATTCACCCTCCACCAGACATGGACCTTCGATCTCGCGATTCGGCGCGGCGACTGGAAATACCTCGATCACCAAGGTTCCGGCGGGAACAACTACGGAAAGCAATCAAGTCTTACCCCCTTCATCCTTCCCGAAGCCGAACCCGATGCCCCTGGCCAACTCTACAACCTCGCAGAAGACCCGGGCGAAACCCGGAACCTCTATCGCACCCACCCGGAGGTCGTCGCGGAACTCAAAGCTCTGCTGGAAAAAAGCAAGGCCTCCGGCCGCAGCGCTCCGCTGAGGTAGCCTGATTGAGAAATACCTCGATCCGCCCTCAGGGGCCATCCGCCGGAAGCTTGTCGCTACCCCGAATTTCGCTGTTAGATGGGTTTTTGGGCCGGAATCGTTGAGATTGCGTTCATTTTATCAATAGGTCTACACCACAGGCTTTGGATTTCTGATTTCGGGCGGGGGCTGAGGGGGCAGGGTGAAGCCGAGTTGGTTGAG
>CAZVMS010000293.1:0-35905 GCA_964628795.1 uncultured Haloferula sp.
CATGAAGGGGCGGAAAATCACTGCTGAAGAATTCGGCGAAATAACCATCAAGCGCAACAAGTTCCATGGTGAGTGGAATTATGAAATTCATCCAAATGAATAGGTGAGTCCGGTAGTTTATTGTTTAGCGCTGCCTTAGTCGTTCGCTTGTTTCAATCCGCGCCCCCCGTGAAGGGGGCGATAGTAGGGCAATGGCAAACTCTCAAAGGCGAGATAGTTTCAATCCGCGCCCCCCGTGAAGGGGGCGATACGACGTAGATAGCGTCATCATAGATACCTCTGGTTTCAATCCGCGCCCCCCGTGAAGGGGGCGATGCTGGCTTTCCAGACGAGCGCTTTCCCACGAGCTGTTTCAATCCGCGCCCCCCGTGAAGGGGGCGATTTGCGAGATGCAGAGGTCGAAGCGAAAGAAAAACAGTTTCAATCCGCGCCCCCCGTGAAGGGGGCGATCACCGATCACGCAGGAGATGAGAACTGGCGAACTGTTTCAATCCGCGCCCCCCGTGAAGGGGGCGATCATTGCTTTCGGAGCGTATGCGTCAGCTTCGAGAGTTTCAATCCGCGCCCCCCGTGAAGGGGGCGATCCGCCTGACCCGTCTGGATTCCAGACACCAACCTGTTTCAATCCGCGCCCCCCGTGAAGGGGGCGATCCACGTCGCGGATATCATCCGCCGCCCCGCACGCGTTTCAATCCGCGCCCCCCGTGAAGGGGGCGATGGCGGCCCCGTGTTTCGCCTCTCCTCCGATGGGAGTTTCAATCCGCGCCCCCCGTGAAGGGGGCGATTCCACTACAAACTGCTCCACCCCTGCTTCCCCGTGTTTCAATCCGCGCCCCCCGTGAAGGGGGCGATACAAAACCGCCGCGATTGCAATTATAAATCACATGTTTCAATCCGCGCCCCCCGTGAAGGGGGCGATGCAAAACCGCCGCGATTGCAATTATAAATCACAAGTTTCAATCCGCGCCCCCCGTGAAGGGGGCGATCAATAACCTGAAACACGATATAAGGATGAAACCAGTTTCAATCCGCGCCCCCCGTGAAGGGGGCGATGGATCGCCGATCAAGCGCCGTGCCAACCCTGAAGGTTTCAATCCGCGCCCCCCGTGAAGGGGGCGATCCCCACCCGCCGAACTCCCCCCACTTACCGCACGGTTTCAATCCGCGCCCCCCGTGAAGGGGGCGATGATGGATGGGGTGTAGCTTGGGTGGAGATCGATGTTTCAATCCGCGCCCCCCGTGAAGGGGGCGATGATGGATGGGGTGTAGCTTGGGTGGAGATCGATGTTTCAATCCGCGCCCCCCGTGAAGGGGGCGATGCGACACGCTTGCGGACAAATAAACATTGCGACGTTTCAATCCGCGCCCCCCGTGAAGGGGGCGATAGGGGCGCCCCTCGGATGGCGAGGAGATCGAGCTGTTTCAATCCGCGCCCCCCGTGAAGGGGGCGATAGCTGGCTATTTTGGGCAATTTTGCGCCCGGCGTGTTTCAATCCGCGCCCCCCGTGAAGGGGGCGATATGCTGCATCGAAATGCCCATCGCGTAAGAAAGGGTTTCAATCCGCGCCCCCCGTGAAGGGGGCGATCATCCTGCGGGACAAGGAACTGCGCGAATTCATGTTTCAATCCGCGCCCCCCGTGAAGGGGGCGATGGCCATTCGTGGTGAATGATGCGGATAATCCCGTGTTTCAATCCGCGCCCCCCGTGAAGGGGGCGATACAACCAAGCCGACATGTGAGGCCGTGGCCAGCGTGTTTCAATCCGCGCCCCCCGTGAAGGGGGCGATTTGCGGAAGGCTTGATTCCCCGCTTCACAATCATTGTTTCAATCCGCGCCCCCCGTGAAGGGGGCGATGACCGCGAAGAAGCCATTGCCGACGCAACGGTTGTTTCAATCCGCGCCCCCCGTGAAGGGGGCGATGGCGCTAGGCTGGAGACCTTGGGGAATAAAGGCAAGCGAGCACTCTTCCGCGAACCTCTGGCATCGGATGCTTTTCAAGGTTGCGGTATGATCTGATTTGGCTGTCAAAGAGCTGAAAAACAAGACGTTGAGCCCGATCGCGGACCTCCCAAGGTTTTCATGACCTCTTGGGGTTCGCGGTGGCTGGTTCAGGTTTCTCCCATCATTCTCTATCAAACAATCAAGGGACCTTCGATATCATAGTCATCATTGGCTCCATGATGATCGACACGGTTCTTCCAGTTGTTCCCGAGATTGTAAAATCGAAGGCTATCGGTCTTCGGGTCGATGATGTCCAACAGCCTCGCTTTCAAAGCCACCAACTGCCCAGGATCGACCTTGCACTCGAAAACCGAGTTTTGCACGCGCTGGCCGTAGTCCTCGCAGGCTTTGGCGACTTGGCGCAAGCGCCGCTTGCCGGCAGGTGTGGTAGTGGAGACGTCGTAGGTGAGGAGGAGATACATGCCGGGTAAGGGGGTGGCGGTCAGCGGGCGAGGAAGGCGGGATAGGCATCCAGATCACCCCGCAGGTGGCGGGCGAGCAGGCGGGCCTGCAAATGCGGGAGCAGCCCGACGGTGGTTTTTTCATCGAGAAAGGGGTGATGGATCTCGGTCTGCTTGCGCTCCTGCCAGGCGGTGAGGACTTTCTTGCGAGAGGCCTCCTTGAGGAAAACGGCACCGTTTTCCTTGGTTTCGAAATCGTCCGCATCGAGCTGGCGGCGATTGAAAAGGGTGAGAGCGCAGCGGTCGGCGAGGAAAGCGCGGAATTCCTCCATCAAGTCGAGCGCGAGGGAGGGCCGCCCGGGGCGGTCGCGGTGGAGGAATCCGCATTGGGAATCCAGCCCACAACTTTCCAAGGCGCTGCGGCAGTCGTGGGTAAGCAGGCTGTAAAGGAAGGAGAGGAGCGCGTTCACGGGATCGAGCGGAGGGCGTCGCGATCGCCCCGACATCACCAGCGCCGGATCATGGTTCACCATCATCCGGGGAAATGCGGCGAAGTAGGTCACGGCGGCGTCGCCCTCGACCCCGCGTAGTGATTCAAGGTTCGTCACCCGCTGCGCCAGGCCGATCCGCACCTGAATGGTGTCGGCAGCCTGGAGGAGCGCGGCCGCACGATCGGCATCCTTCTCCCCGTGATCGCGGGCGGCTCGCATCAAGACGTGGCGGCAGTTGGCGAGCTTGGCGCTGACCATATTTGCCGCGATGGCCACGGCTGCCGGTTCGTGATCGGCGCGGCGGTATTGTTCGCGGCGCAGCAGGATGTTTCCGGAGGTGAAGCCGTTCACACTGGCGAGGAATTTGCCGTAGGGGTTGTGAAAGGAGAGTGCCACATTGGCTTCAGAGCAGGCGGCCATCAATGCGGCGGAGGCGGAAGTGTCCCAGGCAAAACAGGCGATTCCGTCGAGGTTGTGGAGCGGCACGCGGAGCTTGGTTTCGCCTTCGTGCCGGATCTCCACAGCGGCGCCGTCTTTTCTGAGATAGGCACCTTCAAGGGTGACGAAGAGGGTGTTCAGGTGCGTTCTCATGGGAGGATTAGGAATTTGACTATAGTCGTGACTACGGCTATGCGTGACGTATGGTGATTTCCAAAGGAAAGCTGAAGGCAAAGATGCTGGAGTATTTCCGCGAAGTGGAGCGGACCGGCGAACCCTTGATTGTGACGGACCATGGCCGGGAGGTGCTGGAGGTGCGGCCCTTGCCACAAATGAATTCGAAGGCGGACATACTGGCGAAATTGCGGACGCAATTGTTCGGCAATGAAACGGCGGATGCGATCCAAAGCGACCTCATCATGGAGCCGGTCTGGCGTGAGGAGGATGAAGCGGATGACTCATGGTGGACGGATCCGGAACCTGCCAAATGATCCTCTTCGACACGCATGTCCTCTTTTGGTGGCTCGGGGATCCTCTCCGCTTGTCTGCCCTGGCCCGGGAATGGACTGAGCAATCCGGTCCTGATCCAAAGGTGATTCTGATTTCCACCGTGACGCTCTGGGAACTTGAATACAAACGGCGGGCCGGAAAGCTCAGCTTTAAGACGCCGCTTCGAGAGGTGTGGCCGTCTTTGAAAAGGATGCCGGGTGTTGAGTGGGTTTCTCCGACTGCGGAGGACTGGCTCTTGGCCGCCGAGCTCGACTGGAGCCATCGCGATCCGGCCGATCGGCTCATCGCGGCGAGCGCTATCAATCGTGGTGTGCCGGTGCTGACCAAGGACCGCAAGTTTCATGATTCGGATTCGCCGGTGAAGGCGGTTTGGTGAGCGGCCAATTGCGCCGAGAACCATGCGGCGGCCCCGCGTTTGAGGCGCAGGGATTTCGGTTGGCAAAAATCGATCAATGAGCAGGCATCGCAGCGGCGGGCTTCGTATTCGGCGAGCGGGGTTTGCTTGGCTCCGAAGCAGGTATGAATCTCAGCCGCCGTGCTGCGCACCAGATCGCGAAGCGCGGCGTCCAAACGAATCTCGGTCCGGCGCTTGCGTTTGCCGTAAAAGAGCGCGCCCGCTGTGACCTTGATGCCTAGCATCTCTTCGAGGCACATGGCTTGAGCACAGAGCTGGACTTCATCGGCGCGGTGGGCCTTGGGTTTGCCGCGCTTGTATTCCACCGGGAGGACCGTGCCATCCTTGTGGAACTCGACGACATCGCACTGGCCGGAAATGCCGAGTTCCAGCGAGCGCACCGGCATGCCGCGGGTGGTGCGGATGCCCGGGCGAGATTCATCGGGGCCGTCGTGAGCCCGTTCGTGCATCACCTTTCCCTCGGCGGTGAACTGATTCTCTGACCAGGCCTGCTCGATGTGAATCAAGGCGCACTGACGCGGGCAGTAGAGCCAGTGCTGGAGTGCCGAGAGGGCGATGAGCTGGTCTTCTGGGTGCATGGTTCAGGGGTAAAAGTCATAGGCTTTCAATCAGGAGAATCGGGGTCGGGTGGCCAGCCGTGTGGATCGCGCCCATAAACTTCCTGATAGGATTGCACCATTGCCGGTGGGGCAAGATCGAGAGCCCTTCGCTTCTCCTCCGCCAAACCTTCCGCCAGGCGTCGCCGGGTTTTGCGAAGCTCAGCTTCGTCCTTTCGGCGCTCTTCCTCGGCGGCCAGAGCGGCAGAAGGATCGTAGTCCTCAGGCGGGGTGTCCTTGAGATGCTTGAAGTCGACGAGGTAAATTCGGGGAAACGAGTAATGCCAATCACCACCGAGCTTCATCAGTCTTGAAAAGATGAGCCGATAGATCGGGCCAAGGTCGGCGCGGTGTCTGATCATGGAAGTGCCCATGTAGAAGCGCAGGTAATCGCCCTCGTTCCAGCCATCACCCTGAGTGAGCCCTTCTGCAAACTGATCGATGATTCCGCCCGCCATCCGGAAGCTGCCGAAGTCCACGATCTGCCCGCCTGCGCGCATGACCTTATGGTTGTCGGCAACGACGTCCCAGAGGCAGCGACCAAGCAGCTCGGTCCATTCCTCCGTGGCATTCACACAGCGTTCGGGATCTCCAGGATTATTCGCTAAAAACTCCTCGAAACTTGGAGGTGATTTCGCTTTTTCCTCTGCATTGAGACCATACTTGGCAAGCGGGCTTTCGAGAAATCGGCAATGCTCTTCGTAGCGTTGCTCGGGAGTACGGTGGAAAGTTCTAAAAAGGGGAGAAGCTTCCCAACCCGCCGGACAGACCTCCGCAAGCAAGCCCGGATCTCCCAAGCCGGCTGGAAAAAGCCGGGACAGGAAATCGAGTGGCTGCTTGTCGGAGGGGATGGGCATGGGTTGTCAGATCCGGCGGATGAGGGTGATGCCGTTGCCGAGGTCTTTCTCTTTTGGTTCGCCGTTCGAAGGCGCGACGACTTCGTCGAGGGGTTTGCCGTCGAACGTAATGCGGCTGGCGTAGTCGGCGAATTTACGGGGTGGCTTGCCGTCTTCAGATGGGTGCTCCTCGAAGGACTCGATCTTGAGGCGATCAAAGAGGGAGTGGCTGGGGGCGCAGCCGAGCTTGGCCTGTTTTGCGCGCTGGGCTTCATCCGTGTCGGTGCCGTCGTGGCGGAAAATCAGCAGGGCGCGGGGTGCCATGCTGCCAGCGGGGCGGGCGGCGGATTGGTCGAACTGGAAGGCGTTTTCGAGCGCTTGGAAGAAGAGTTCGAGATCGTCGTCGGAGAATCCTGTTTGGTCGGCGAGGAAGGGGTTGATGAAACCGTGGCAGCGGTAGAGGCCGTAGGGGACCGTGAATTTCCGGCCCATGGTGCGATTGTCACCTTGCTGGGCTTCGGCTTCTTTTTCCGTAGCAACAGCCATGCGGGTGATGGCGTGTTCGCTGATGACGATGGGATCGATGGAGCGCGAAAAGCCGAGTTGGATGGGGCCGCGCACCTGGCCGCAGTTGACGGCGAGGCTCATGACGGCGCCGAAGCCGCGGATGTCGTAGAAGTTCTGGCACATCCATTTGCGTGCGGCCTCGACTTCCTCGCCGCTCCCCTTGCGCTTGCCTGCTTTGGTTTCGCTTTGTTCTTTGCCTTCTTCCTTGATGGCCTCGTAGGCCTTTTCATGTGCGCGCATGAGCACGGCCTTTTCCTTGATGTATATGTCGTAATTCGGGACTCCTTGCCGGGTGAGTTCCACGAAATTGCGGACTTTTCGTTTGATGCAGACATCGGTGATGAGTCCTTGGCCGGATTCGGAATCGACGCGGGGAAGATTGCCGGCATCGGGATCGCCGTTGGGGTTGGCATCGGTGGTGTCGAAGAGATAGATGAAGTCGTAACGGTGGTTCATGGTGTTGGTTGGTTTAAGTGGATGGTTGGATTAGAGATTGGATTCGTCGGTTGATTCGGTGTCTGTGGCTTGTTCCTTCGGCTTGCTTGGATAGAACGCCTTGCGCTGGTGATAGTAGCCGAGTGCGAACTGGGCTTGGTTTTGGAGGTTGAGGTGGGCGGGGAAGTCGGTGAGATGGTCGAGGATGTTTTGGCTGAGTATTTCCCTGCCGTTTTTGCGTTTCAGGGCGTTTTCCATTCCAATTTTTGATGCCCACTCTGACTGGGCTTTTCCAAGGTGATTGGGATACATGCGGAGGAGCCGCCCGAAGACGGCGCGAGGAGTGGCGGAGGCACTGGAGTAGAAGCGGTCGCGGATGGTGGCGTTGATGCCGGGGAGGGCGTCCTGCTGGGTTTTTTCGAGGACGGCGAATAGCCTGCCGAGGAGGTAGCCGGGGTTGGTGCTGGTTTCGTCTAACATGGTGGTGATGTGTTGGTGATGGTTGCGGATGAGCCATGCCTTGAGGATGGCGGCACGGAAGTAGGTGACGTTGTCGAGCGAGCCTTCGCCCTTGGGTTTCTTTTCGACGACGCGGATGCGGTTCATCACGCCGTTGATTAGCGGATCGGGGTAGCGGGTTCCGAGCATGATGGATCGCGTGAGGCTGCCGCTGAGCAAAGGCGGAATGTTGTCGCGATCACGCGCGGGAGCCATTGATTGGAGAAGCTGCTTACTAGCTGGGTGGAGAGGTTCAGGGTTTTTCGAATTGGATTCGTCCCATTGGCGGACAACTTCAACCTGATTGAGGTGGAGTTTGAGATTAGCAGCGAGTTCTCCGAGTGTGCCGGTATGCCAGAAGCGGACGGAGAGACGGGAAGCGTTGGGAGATAGGCCGAGGATGAAGTAGGGAACGGTGGGGTCGCCGAGGTCGTCGCTGTCCAGTGTGCCTCGGGAGATGCGTTCGAGAATGGCTTGGAGGCGTTGTTTGGTTTCAGAATCTTCGGCATCGGATACTCCGGAGATCATCCATGGGAAGAGGGTTTCGGCGGGTGTTGGGGCGGCTGTCCAGAAGACGGCGGTGGCGTCGCCGATCCTGAACCGGCGGTTGGCGAGGAGCCAGTTGAGGGCGTTGCAGTAGCCGAAAGCTGCTTCTTCGGAAACGGGAGCATTGCGGCCTTGTCCCACCTTGCGACCATCTTCCTTGCCGAAGGATTCGTAGGCTTTCTCGTTGAAGGAGACGAGTTTTGCGCCGCTCGACTGTGCATCCTTGACTCCCTTGATCGCAGGCTCATGGGTGAGGGCGATGGGGCTGGTTTTACCTGTGACGAGGCAGATTGATTTTTCGCCTTCGGTGAATTCGGCTTGTTGACTGTTCCACCAATTTACAATCGCAGACTCCTGGTGGACGAAGCCGATTTTCCCTGAGATTTGAAATACGCCGAAGCCGGAGGTGATGGATTCAAGAATGGGTTGATCAGCCGCGTGTTCGGGTTTCCAATGTTCGAGAAAACGGCAGACGCTTGAGAAGGCTTCGCAAGCGAGGGCGGACTCGTCCCCCAAGTGACGTGCTTTGAAGGCCTCGAAGGTGGCGAGGTTGCGTTTTCGGTCTTTTTCTTGTTCTGATTCTGATTTTTTCGGGTCGGCAGGTTTGAAGCCGAGCATGTAGCCGGTGTTGTCCCAAAGGAAACAGGGGTTGAGGCCTTGGCCAGGTGGTTTGGATTGTCCGGGCACGAGGAGCGAAAGCGGGCGGGAGGTTTTCTTTTCTTTGCCGTTTTTGCCGATCTCGATGGATTCGACTTGGCAGGGCTGAATTTCCACCAAGGTGCCATCCGGGCGAATGACCACGCAAAAGCTGATGTTTTGCAGGCTGTAACCGGGAGTTGGTAGCCCATTTGCCGGGTTTTCGGCAAGGCGGGTGTAGAGGCTGTGGAGCGACTGAAGGATCATGCTGTTGCGTGGTCAAAGGGTGGGACTTCGATGATGCCGTTTTGGATTTCGGCTTTGAAGAACCGCGGTTCGGCTCGGACGCGTTTGCCTTGGCCAGTGAGGAAGGAATCTTTGGCTTTTTTGTCGGCGGGGAGGTAGGCGATGTCGTGGAGCATCCAGCCGAGATCTTTGTCGAGTTGCTCCGGGGGTAGTTCGGCGGGTGGGAAGGGGGTGCCGGGCTCTAACAGTTCGAAGCGGGCGGGGAATTCGCGGTTGCCGAGGCAGGGCTGGTGGAAGCATTGGCCGGTGCGGGCGCGGCGGGTGAAGATGTCGAGGTGTTTGCCTGCGATTTGATTGGCGGGTTTTTCCACTTCGCCAGGGTTCATGCGCAGATCGAGGATATCAAGGTGGGCTTCGATGACGTAGGCGACGTCGCGGAGGAGGGTGGCTGCGCGTTGCTGGCGATTTTTCAGTTTTCCTTTGTCATCCGTATCGTCAACGAGAAGTCCCATCATCTCAACGTTTTCACCTCGCATCGCGGCGGCGGTGGGGGCTGATGCTTTGGAGCCGACCTCGTTGCGGCGGATGTTGGTGAAACGGATGGGTTTGAGGATGTGGATGCGGTCGATAACCCAGCGGATCTGGGGTTTCCAGTAGATGGCTTCGAGGATGCCGCGGGCGGCGGAGGGAGTGATGACGTCGTAGGAGACGCGCTCGACCTTCATTTCGGGGCGGGTGAAGCAGGCGAAGTCGCCGGAGATGTGGAGGCGGATGGAGGACATGGTTTACTCGGGTTCGGTGCTGGGATTCTTGCGGGTGTTGGGAAGCTGTTTGAAATTCGACTTGGTGGAGATTTTGGTTCCGCTTTTGGATTCGAGTTCGCGGCGGGCGTTGCCTGCGATGGTGCCGCCCGCCTTGGCGGCCTTGTGGTTCTCGGGGAATCCCTGCGCGTCCTTTTTCTTGGCGATTTCGGTGGTGGAGGCTTCGCCGAGCATGGTGAAGATGAGTTCCAGATCGGTCATGTGGTCGCGGAGGTTTTCCTTGGGGTTGGAGAGGGCTTTGTAGTTTTTGTATTCGGATGGGGTCATGCCGAAGGTGGCTTTGCTGATCTCCGAGGTCAGGATGGCGTATTCCTTGCCTTCCTTGACGCCGCGTTTTTTCCACTCGTCGGTGAGTTCGTCGCGGACGGCGATGCCGCGCAGGCGTTTTTCGATCCAGTCCTCGGAGTAGCCTTTTTGCTCGTAAATGGCCCGCATGCGTTTGGCGGCGAGTTCGGGGTTTTCGATTTCCTCGAGGCGTTCGTAGCCGACTTTGGCAAGCCAGCGTTTGAAAGGTTCCGCCTTGGGGGATGGGATGGATTGGATGATCCTGAGCAGGGACTCGGTATTGGCTGCTTTGATTTTCCGTTTCTTGCCGTCGGCGGCGATCATTTCAACTGGGGGACAATTTGTCCCCCAGTAGGAATCCAGCTCGGGATCACGTTTCCGGAGCTTTTTGATGTAGTCCTTGACGTTGGCGGAATCGGTCAGTGCGAGCACGATGTCATCGATGGAAAAATACCATTTTTCGTCGCTGGGGTTCCAAGCGCGGCGGACTTGTTTTTCTTCAAAGAGGGCGATCTGGGACATGTTGCTTTTCAGGGTGGATGGGCTGGAGAGGTTTCAAAGGATGAAAGCGGCAGGATCACCCGATGATTGCATGCGCTTCAGCCCGGTGTCCGGGTGATAGTCGTTCTGGTGGTGGTCGAGGATGGCGAAGGCTTCGTCGCAGTGGAAGGAGAGGAGGGGTTTGAGGGTTTGCCATTCGCCGTCGTAAATCTGGACGGTGAATTGCTGGGCGCGGCGGTAGTGGGAGCGGTCGGGGGATTTTCCGGCGCGGGAGAGTTGGCGGATTTCGTTTTCGAGTTTCCTGCCTTTGGCTCCCCAGGGGATGAGGACGGGGTGGGTGTCTGATTCGATGAGGCGGAATTTTTCGGCGGCGGTTTTGAAATTGTAGGTGGTGAGATGCTTGGATGCGGGGTCGAAACAAGGCATGTCGTTGGAGACGATGTGGTGCTTGTCCCAATTCTTGGAAAGCCCGGCCTGCCAGATGGCGTGCTTGAAATAGGAACGGATAGCGGGGAGGGTTAGGAGGGCGTCGTCCGGGAAATTCGGGGTGATCTGGGTGCGGGTGATGGCGGCGTTGGCGGTGAGGTCGGAGAGGGATTTCGGGATGGGGTGGTCGGTGGGTTGGAAGAGGAAGACGCGGCCTTTGGTGGTGCCGAGTTCGCCGTTGCGGTTGCAGCGGCCAGCGGCTTGGGCGAAGGAGTCGAGGCCGCATTCGGCGCGATAGACGACGGGGAAGCTGATATCGACTCCGGCCTCGACGAGTTGGGTGGAGACGAGGACGACGGGTTTTCCCTGTCGCCGGAGGCGTTTGGCCTTTGCGAGGACGCACATGACGTGGCGGGGGCACATGCGGGCGGAGAGGTGGAGGGCGTGGGTGTGCGGTCTGAGTTTTTCGTAGAAGTTTTGGGCGGCTTTGGTGGTGTTGAGGATGAGGAGGCAGCCGGTGGGGGCGTTTTCGAGGATGTGGGTGATGAGTGCCTCGTCGTCGAGTTGGCCGAGGTTTTGGCAGGAGACGCGATCGAGGGTGGTGGCGAGGGTCGATGGGTCGCGGATGATCTCGGTGATTTCCTCGCGGGGGATGCCGATGGTGAAATCGGTGCGCAGGTCGAGGGCGGGCTGGGTGGCGGTGCAGAGGACGGCAGTGGAGTGGAGGTCGTGGACGAGGCAACGGAGTCCGCGAAGGATGGGGGCGAGGAGATGGCTGGGGAGTGCTTGGACTTCGTCGAAGATGATGACGCTGCGGGCGGTGCGGTGGAGTTTGCGGCAGGAGCTGGTGCGGTTGGCGAAGAGGGATTCGAAGAATTGGACGTTGGTGGTGACGATGAGGGGGGCGTCCCAGTTTTCGGAGGCGAGGCGGTTGGCTCCGGTTTCCTTGGATGGATCGAATTTGGAGTGGTGTTCGAGGACGATGTCGCGACCGAGGGCTTTGGCGAGTGGGTCGAAGGCTTCGCGGAGGACGTCGGCGTTCTGGGTGATGATGCTGGTGAAGGGGATGACGTAGATAACGTGGCGGAGCTTGTGCTTTTTGGCGTGGCGAAGCGCGAAGAGGAGGGAGGAGAGGGTTTTTCCGCCACCGGTGGGGACGGTGAGGGAGAAGAAGCCGGGAAGATTTGTAGCGGCGTTTTCGCAGTCGAGGCGCACGGTTTCTCGGGCTTGGTTGACGGGTGTGGGTAAAGCTGTGGCGAATTTCTGGGAAAGGTGAGCTTCAAGGGTGACGAGCATCTGGTCGATGATGTCGTCATGCCATGGTTGGCGTTGCACGGATTTGTCCGGCTGCATGAAGGCTTCGGTGGCGAGGAAGTCGGCATCGACAAGGCATGAGAAAAAATAACGGAGCATGAATGCCATCGCGTCGCTGCCTGCGTTTGGGCGGGTGAGTGGGGGCGGAGGAATGGTTTCGGAGAGTGGGACCCCTGCGGATTGCGCGTGGCACCGCCATTCGTGAATCGTTTTATTCAGCCGATTGTCGAAAAGATCCGGTGTGCCGTTGGCGAGACCCGCGTGATGCCCTGCGATGAGGTAGCTCATGAGCACACCGCAGGGAGGGAGCTTTTGAGTAAAGGCCGCACCTGCGGTGGAGTGGTCTTCTTTTTTCGACGGAGTTCCTGTGCTTTCTGGTGTGTGTGGATCTGCTTTTGAGGTGAGGTAAGTTTGCCATTCAGGGGCGAACTTCCCCAGATCATGCCAGAGTCCGGTGAGGTAGCCCCATTGGCGGGCGGTTTCGCGGGTTTCGCCTTCGGGGAACATTTCGGCGGCGAATTTGGAGGCGAGGTGGGCGACTTTGTTGAGGTGGCCGTGGGTGGGGGCGAGGGATTCGCAGTGGAGGCAGGAGTTGCCGTTTTGGCCGGAGCAGGCTTTTCGGGGGTCGGAGGGGAGATCATGACCGGGACGGTCATGCCACGGGGTGAAGAGGGGTTCCCAATCGGTCTCGGGAGGGCCGGCAGAGGTATGGGCGTAGAAGGGGGGCATTGCTGGAGGGAGCTTGAGGCGGGGGGTGGGTCAGGCACGGGGGGTGGGTGAGGATTTTTTGGGAAATATGAGTTGTCTTTATGAACACTGAATTTTGCCAGCTTGGCAAGCAGTGAAGTTGAGGAGGCAGGTATTGCCATTTCCCGAAAATTGTGGCTTGCAATCCGAAGGATGGGTGATTGGTTGACCGCGCTCGGTGTTGAGGTCGACGCCTGCTGAATCATGAATTCCCTGCTGAAATCAGTCAGTGCGCTCGTTATGTGCGTAATTTTGGCGCAGTGGGTGTTGATGCCGATTTGTCCCTGCCAATCGCACTCGGGATCGTCGTCGATTATTGAGGCTACGGTGGTTGGTGGGATGATACCGGGCAGCAAGGCTGCGAATCTGAAGTCGAGCGATGGTTTGCCAAATGAGAGCTGCTGTTGTCTGGAAGACCAGCGGCAGGTAGCTCACGCTTCATCGCCGAACGTTTCGGCACCGGAGCTTCCCTTGAGCTTGGCGACCGTGTTGGAGCTTCCGCCATTTTTGAAAACAGCCGGGGAGAGCGATCTCCTGCTGGCCTCGGGGACTACTGATCGCACAGCGTCCGCCGAACCCCTCGGTCTCGTTGGAGGTCGAAGACTTTGCCGGTGACGGCGTCTATTCCGGCACTCGTTCCGCGCTCTATACGGCAGGTCTCGTCCAGCTCCTCGAAATCGGGGGGAAACGTGGTGCTCGCTCGGCGGAGGCGGAGGCAGATAAAGCACGGGTGCGCGCGGACTACGAAGTCCGGCGGCGCGAAGTGCTCGCTAGTGTCTCGGAGGATTTCGTCGATGCGCTGGCGGCAAAAGAAGCGGTGGCGCTGGCCGAACGCGAGCTGGCGCTCGCTGAGAATGGCCTCGAAAGCGTGGACGGGCAGATTACCGCCGGTCGTGCGACGGACTCGCAGCGCAAGCTGGCAGCCATGGCCGTGACCGAGGCTCGCTTGGAATTGCGCACGGCAAAGCGCGGTTTCGACCGCTCGCTGGGGCAACTGGCGAGCTTGTGGGGTGGCGCGAAACCATCAGCGGTGCAAGGTTTGCTCGCCCCGCCGTCGGCGAGCCTGCCCTCCCGAGGCCGGCTGGCCGCGGCGCTCGATGCGCATCCCGAAGTCGCCAGCGCAAAACGCCGCGAAGAGCAAGCGACTGCGCGACTGGCAGCGGCACGTGCCGGGCGCTACCCGGATGTCGAGCTGGGCATCGGCGCACGTCATGACAATGCCAGCGGCGATGGTTCCCTCGTAGTCGCGGCGAGCGTGCCTTTACCAATTTTCGAAAGCGGCGGCAACGCGGTGAAGGCGGCGCAGGCTGAGACCTCCGCTGCGGCGATGGAGACCGCGGCGGCAAGGCTCGACTTGCGACGGCGGTTCGAAGCCGCGTGGGCTGACTATGCCGACGGCCACGATGCCGCGATGACGGTAGAAAACGAGCTCATGCCTGGGGCCCGCGAGGTCTTCGGGACGATCGACGAGTCCTACCGTCTCGGCCGTACCGGCTTCCTCGAATGGCTCGAAGCCCGCCGCCAACTGGCCGCCGCGAACCGGCGCTGGCTGGAAGCACGACGCGATTATCAATCGGCCGCCGCGACCCTTCAGGCGCTCACCGGCCTTTCTCTCTGA
The DNA here is from genome assembly GCA_964628795.1 of uncultured Haloferula sp. Classification (GTDB taxonomy): domain Bacteria; phylum Verrucomicrobiota; class Verrucomicrobiia; order Verrucomicrobiales; family Akkermansiaceae; genus Haloferula. The sequence goes on from CAZVMS010000293.1 coordinate 14,330, forward strand.
ATCTCTCAATCATCCATTTTATGAAAACATTTTCTCTTTTTTCGCTCCTTATCGCCACCCTTGCCAGCGCCGCCCTTGAGCCAGTGACCTTGCCCGAAGGCGCGATCGAAAACCTCGGTCTCGGCATCGAAGCGCTCGAAAACTCGCCGGTGTCTGACCCTGTCCGGGCGACCGGGCGGCTGACTCTTGACCCGCTTGCGACCGCTATCGTCGCCTCTCCAGTCAGCGGACGTATCGAGTCCGACACGCTGCGCCGTGGCGCGCAGATCAAGGCCGGCGAGCCCTTGCTCACCATGCGCAGCGCCGAGCGTGCCGCATCGATCACTAGCTACCTCGATGCCGAGCAGCAGCTGCGTTTCGCGAAGGCGGCCTACGAACGCGAGACCGATCTGGAGAAACGCAAGCTGACCACCACCGAGGCACTGCGCGAACGCGAATTGGAGCTGGCCCGAGCCCGCACGGCACATCTTTCCGGGATCCAGCAAATGCACCTGTTAGGAATTTCCGAACGGACATTGCATGAGATGATTGATGACGAACCGGTGCGCCTCGACCTCAGCGAGCACGCGATCACCGCACCGATCGCCGGAGTGATCATCGACAAGATGACCACGCCCGGAGCGCCGGTGGAACGCAATGCCGAGCTGCTCAAGATCGCCGCTCTCGATCACCTGCTGGTCGAGTTCCGCGTGCCACTGCGTGGGGTGAGCCGAGTGCGCGAAGGGGCATCGGTGCGTTTCCGCGCGATCGTCGGTGATGCGGGCGAGGACTCGGCCACGGTGATCGGGATCGTGCCGGTAGCCGACGCCAACACGCTGGCCGTCACGGCTTTGGCACGCTTGGAAAACCCGCAAGGTCGTTGGATTGACGGCACGCCCGTCGAGATCCTGCTCGTCGATCCCGATGCGCCCGAACTGCCATCAGTGCCGGTCGGCGCGGTCGTGGAAATCGACGGCAGCCGCTGCGTGTTTGTCGCTGAAGGCGGGACGCGCTTTCGCCCGCAGGCGGTTGAAGTGTTGATCGAAAGCGGTGACCGCCTCGGCTTGAAAGGCATCACTGCCGACGGCACGCAAGTCGTGACCCGTGGTGCCGCGCTGCTGCTGGCCGCATGGGAAGAAGCGCAGTCCGCCGAGTAATCCCGAACTCCAAGAATCATGCTTTCCAAATTTGTTCAGACCGCGCTTTCGAGCCGGCTGTTAGTGATCATTCTGACGCTGCTACTGGCCGGTCTCGGCTGGCAAGCCTTCCGCAATCTCCCGATCGATGCCTTTCCCGACATTACCACCACTCAGGTGCAGCTGATCGTGAAAGCTCCGGGCATGACGCCCGAGGAAGTCGAGCAGCGCATCACTCACCCGCTCGAAACCGAGATGCGCGGCATCCCGAACCAGACCGTGCTTCGTTCCACCACGAAATACGCGCTGGCGGCGATCACCATCGATTTCACCGACGATACCGACGTCTACTGGGCGCGGCAACAAGTCAGTGAACGCATCGCGCAGGTGCTCGGCGGCCTCCCCGATCAAGTCGAGGGCGGGCTCGCTCCGATCACCACGCCGCTCAGCGATGTTTACATGTTCGTCGTCGAGAGTGAAAAACGCAACAACCGCGAGTTGCGCGGCCTGTTAGATTGGTCGATCCGCCCACGGCTCCTGTCCGTTTCCGGCGTCGCCGATGTCAATGCGCTCGGCGGTGAAGTCAGCACCATCCTCGTTGAGCCGCGCCCTGATGCGCTGGCTTCTTACGACCTGACCCACGCCGACATTGCCCGCGTGCTTGAGGAAAACAACGCCAACGCCGGTGGTGGAAATGTCATCCGCAATGGCAGTGTCTATCTTCTAACAACCGATGGTCGACTCCACGATCAGGCCGATGTTTCCGGGCTTACACTGACGAGTCGCGGCGGTCAGCCGATCCACATGCACGATGTCGCCGATGTGCGCATTTCCCAGCTCACTCGCTACGGTGCCGTGACCGCGCATGGTAAGGGCGAAGCGGTTGAGGGCATTGTGCTCACCCGTCGTGGTGCCAACACCCGCGAGACGGTGCAGGCGGTGAAGGAACGCATCGAGGAGATCAAGACCGGGCTGCCGGACGACGTGAAGATCGTGCCGTTTTACGACCGCTCCGAATTGATCGAGACCGCCACGTCCGGCGTGACCACCGCGCTGCTCCAGGGCGTGGTGCTGGTGATGATCGTGCTCGGGCTGTTCCTCTTCAACCTGCGCAGCGCGCTCACGGCGGGCGTGATTCTGCCGCTCACTGTGCTCGGCGCGTTTTTCGTGATGCAGCGCATCGATCTCACTGCGAACCTGATGTCCCTCGGCGGCATCGCGATCGCCATCGGCATCCTCGTCGATTCGGCGGTGGTGATGGTCGAAAACATCGACACTGAACTGAAGAAATCCGACTCCGCCAACCGCATCTCCGTGCTGCGACGGGCGGCGGGCGAGATGGCTGTGCCGATCCTTTCCGGCGTGATCATCATCATCATCTCGCTGGCTCCGATCATGAGCCTCACCGGGCTCGAAGGAAAACTCTTCCGCCCTCTTGCGCTCACCGTCGGCATCTCGCTGATCGTCTCACTGCTGCTCAGTCTTACGGCGATCCCCGTGCTCGCCAGCATCCTGATGAAGCGCAGCACTGGTCGCAGTCCGGTGGTCGACACATTGATGAAAGCCTACCGCCCCCTGCTTGGCGGGTTCCTGAAATACCGACTTGTCGCCGGGCTGGCAGCCGTCGCGCTGCTCGCGGTGAGTTTGTGGGTTGCGTCGCGCACCGGACGCGAATTCCTGCCGCGCTTGGAAGAAGGCACGACCGTCCTGCAGTTTGAAAAAATCCCGTCGATCCCGCTGCAAGAGTCGTTGGAAATCGACGACCGCATCGCCGCCGACTTGATGAAGTTTCCGGAAATCACCGGCGTCGTATCGCGGGTCGGATCTGACGAACTACGGCTTGATCCGATGGGGCTGAACGAGACCGATTGTTTCCTCGTCACCAAGCCGCTCAGCGAGTGGCCCGATCCTGATCCGGCGGTGTTAGAGAAGAAAATCCGTGAGGTGCTGGCAAAGTATCCCGGCGTGATCAGCGGCTTCACTCAACCGATCGACATGCGGGTTTCAGAAATGATCTCCGGCGTTTCCTCGGCGGTGGCGATCCGACTGAGCGGCACCGAACTCAGCATGCTGGAAACCCTTTCCTCGAGCATCGAGGAAGTCGTGCGCCAGACGCCCGGAGCGCAAGACGTCGCGCGCACGCCCTTGAGCGGTCAGCGCTACTTGAAAGTCGTGATGCGTCACGACGCGCTCGCGCGGGCCGGCATCGAGCCGGCCGCGGTGAACGACCTGATCTCGCGCGCGATCGGTGGCGAGGTGGTCACGGAGATCATCCAAGGTATCCGCCGGGTGCCGGTGCTGATGCGTTTTCCCGAATCCAACCGCCGCGACCCGGCGTCGCTCGGAGCGCTCACCGTGCGCAATGCCGCCGGTCATCCGGTGCCGCTGGCCGACCTCGCCGACATCATCGAAGAAGACGGCCCGAGCCAGATCGGTCGCGAAGACGCCGAGCGGATGATCGTGATCGAGTCGAATGTCGAAGGCCGCGATGTGGTTGGCTTCGTCAACGACCTGCGCGAGCGCATCGCCGCAGCCGTGCCGCTGCCGGAGGGCTACCGCCTTGAGTTTGGCGGTCAGTTTGAAAATGAAGCACGCGCGGGTGCGAGGCTGGCGCTGGTGGTTCCGGCGGCCTTGTTAGCGATCTTCCTGATCCTCTACTCGACCTTTGGCAACATCCGCCAAGCGCTGCTGATCCTGCTCAACGTGCCCTTCGCCCTGATCGGCGGCATCCTCGCGCTGGCGCTCGCCGGCTACTACCTGTCGGTGCCGGCATCGCTCGGCTTTGTCGCGCTGCTCGGCACGGCAGTGATGAATGGCGTGGTGCTGGTGAGCTACCTCAACCAACTCCGCGAACAAGAAGGCATGGACATCGAGGACGCGGCACGCGCTGGTGCCGAACGGCGTTTCCGACCGGTGATGATGACCGCGCTGCTCACGGTGATCGGCCTCGTTCCCCTGCTGCTTGCCAGCGGTCCGGGCTCAGAGATCCAGAAGCCGCTCGCCGTGGTCGTGATCGGCGGCACCGCCACCTCCACTGCGCTCACGCTGCTCCTTCTGCCCGCGCTCTACGCGAGCCTGGAAGGACGCTTTGCCGCATGGCGTCGGAACTGAACATCACCCCGTCCTGCCAGGGTGGCAGGGCGGGGGAGGCGCGCGGTTTCGAGTCACTCAAGTGACCCCATATCGAAAATCTGTGATGCTTATTCGAGAAATCGCGAGTTTTCACCGTAGAAGTGGACATGTTTGATCACCGAGCACGTTTTTTAATCGCAGCCCTCGGCTTGAGTCTCTCGTCGCTTGGCACGGCGGTCGAGAAGCCCAACGTGGTTTTCATCCTCGCGGATGACCTCGGATACGGTGAACTCGGATGCTACGGGCGGAAGAAGATTCCGACGCCTAACATCGATGGTCTCGCGGCGCAGGGAACACGCTTTACGCGGCACTACAGCGGCGCACCGGTGTGCGCGCCGGCCCGCTGCATCCTGATGACGGGAAAGCACGGCGGTCATGCCGAGATTCGTGGAAACCGGCAGGCGCAGCTCTCATTTCCTGAATTCAAGGAAGGCCAGCATCCGATCAGCGCCGAGGCCTTGACCATCGCCGAGGTGTTTCAGGATGCGGGCTATGCCACCGGTGCCATGGGCAAGTGGGGGCTTGGTCCCGTGGGTAGCACGGGCGACCCGAACAAGCAGGGCTTCGACCTGTTCTTCGGCTACAACTGCCAGGCGGTCGCCCACAGCTTCTACCCCCGCTATCTCTGGCGGAATGACCAGCAGATCGAGATCAACAAAAACCCGATTCCCGGGCACATGAAGAAGCCCAGCGGCGAAGTGAAGCTCGAAGACTATCAGGCCGAGCAGTATGCGCCCTACCTGATGATCGATGAGGCGGAGAAGTTCATCGACCAACACAAGGACGGTCCGTTCTTCCTCTATCTCGCCTTCATTGAACCCCATGTCGCGATGCATCCGCCGCAGGCAGCGGTCGACCGTTTTCCCGAAGACTGGGACGATGAAGCCTACCGCGGGCAGTGTGGCTACCTGCCTCATCCACGGCCACGTGCCGCTTACGCGGCGATGATCAATGACCTCGATCGCTATGTCGGCCGGGTCATGAAAGCACTGGAGAAGGCGGGAGTGGCGGACAACACGATCGTGGTTTTTACCTCGGACAACGGCACCACCCATCCGGGAAAACCGGATACGCATTTCCATATCGGTGGCTGCGATGCCGATTTCTTCAACAGCACGCTCGACCTCAAGGGCTACAAGGGCAGCGTCTATGAAGGTGGCCTGCGGGTGCCGATGATCGTGCGCTACCCTGGCAAGGTGAAGGCGGGGGCGACCAGCGAGGCACCGGGATACTTTGCCGATTGGTTTCCGACCTTGTGCGAGGCGACGGCGGTGAAAGCTCCGGAAGGTCTCGATGGCGAGTCCCTCTGGCCGGTGATCACGGGTGGCAAGGCGAAGGTGGGGCGCAAGCCGATGGTCTGGGTTTACCCGGAATATGGTGGCCAGGTGGCGGTGCAACTCGGTGACATGAAAGTATTGCGCCGTGACTTGAAAACAAAGAAGCCCAAAACAAAGAAGCCCGGCAATTGGGAAGTGTATGATGTGGTGAACGACCGTGGAGAAACGACCGACCTCGCTGCCAGTAAACCCGAGCTCATCGAGCAGGCCATCAAGATCCTCAAGGCACAGATGTCGGAGAACGAGTTCTTCGGAATGAAGGTCCCGGGTGTCTGATGGCAAAAAGGGGCGGCAAAAGGGGTCAGGCAACTAATCTTGACAGATCCGAGGGAACTGGCTTCGCTGACCCATGGCTCGAAGTCTCCGAATTCAGTATCCAGGTGCCTATTACCACATCATGGCCCGAGGTCATCTTGGAAAGCCGATCTTTCTCGGCGATGAGGACCGAAGCGTCTTTCTCCAGACATTCAGCGATGCCTGCGCGATGACCGGGTGGCGGGTCCATGCCTGGGCGTTGACGAGCGGTCACTATCACTTCTTTATCGAGACGCCTGAGGCGAATCTAGTCCACGGCATGAGCTGGCTTCAGAACACGGTGACGAGGCGGCATAACATCCGCCACGGAACGAGTGGACGTTTGTTCAGTGATCGCTACAAATCGGTGCCGGTCGAGGCCTCGGACCCGGCCCGCTATCAGGCACTTTGCGATTTCATTCATCTCAGTCCGGTGCGAGCCAAGATGATCCGGCCGACACGCGGCGAAAGCGTGGGGGATTTTCCATGGAGCAGTGTGGCGGAGGGATACCTGCTGCCATCGAGCAAGCGGTCGAAGTGGATGGTGGCAGGAGAAGGGTTGAGCCGGATGGGCTTTCCGGACAGCACGGCGGGGCGTCGCCGCCTGGTCGAAGCGCTCGATCAGCGGGCGGCGGCGGAGAATTCCAAGCGCTGCGGGATCCCGGCCATCGAAGAAGGCGTGGATGGCCGATGCAGCAGTCTCGAACGGGGATGGTACTGGGGAGGTCCGGATTTCTTGAAGAAACTCGAGCGGCTGAAGGAGTCCGCTAAGCCTGGGAAAGCAACGGGAGGCCGTGCCAAGCCGAAGACCCGCTCGCACAGTCAGGCGCAGGCGGAGAAGTGGTTGCGAGAGGGGCTGGAATCCGCCGGGTTGAAGAAACAGGATCTGGCGAAGCTGCAGGGTTCCGCGCCGATCAAGCTGGCACTGGCCGAGTTGCTGTGGAGGCAGACTTCGGTCAGTCAGGGATGGATCGCCGAGAAGCTCGAAATGTGTAGCGCGGCCAATGTCAGCCAACGGCTGCGGGTCTTGGAGATTGCCGAGGTGGAGAAGCAGCTTTCCAAGCCGACGAGGGATTTCCTGAAGGCCGCGCGGCGCGATCGCTGAAGGCCTTGGGAAGGGTTGATTTCATTGGTTTTTGGTGACCGACTCCAGTCCTTCCTTTTTCCTGATGCGGTTTTCGTTTCATTAGAAAACTCTAATCCTACGCCCCCTGGGACTCTAATCCCGGCGTGGCACCTTGGTGCCGTATGAAATCACTAATGATCCTCGTTTCGTCCGTCGTCCTCGCCCTTGGAGCCAACGCCGCGACCTCGCCTGCTGCCCCGACCAAAACCCTCGCCAACCTCTCAGCAGCTTGGCAGGGAGAATCCAATGCGAAGCTTCGCTACCAAATTTTCGCCGACAAGGCGGAGAAAGAGGGGGAGAAGCAAGCTGCCCGACTTTTCCGTGCGGCATCGAAGGCTGAGGAAATCCACGCTGCGAAGCACGCGAAAGTGATCAAGTCCATGGGTGGCACCGTTCCGGAATTCGTGCGTCAGGAAACCACCGTCGGCACCACGACTGAGAACCTCCAAGCCGCCATCACTGGCGAGACCGAAGAGAAGACGACGATGTATCCTGCCTTCATCGCCACCGCGAAAGAAGAAGGATCGAAAAAGGCCGTGAAGACCTTCGAGCGGGCGCTTGAAGTCGAGGGCGATCACGCCGTGCTCTTCGCCGCCGCGATCAAGCTGATCGGCACCGGTGCCGACTCGGAATACTCGGTTTGTCCGGACTGCGGCTGGACCATCGCTGGCGAGCCCACCGAAGATTGCGAAATCTGCGACGAAGACTTGTCCAATTTCCTGAGCTTCTAAGCATCCAAGCTCTGCGGGCCGCCTTCTCTCACCGGGGAGGCGGCCGTTTTATTGAAGTGAAATGCAAGCAGATGGCTGCTGGCCTAAATGTGTCCGATGTGTGAAACTCCAGTCATGCGCATCCTGGTTGCCGAAGATGATAAGAAAGTCCGCAGTCATGTGGTCGGCGCCCTACGCGCGGCTGGGCATGCGGTGGACGACACGGGAGACGGCGAGGAAGCGCAGTGGCTGCTGATGGAGCACTCCTACGATGCCGCCGTGCTGGACATCATGATGCCCGGGCGCGATGGAGTCCGGGTCACCCGCGCCGTGCGTGCCGCCGGCCGTGCCACCTTGATCCTGCTGGCCACCGCTCGCAGCGATATTCAGGATCGCGTGAGCGGGCTCGATGCCGGGGCCGATGATTATATCGTCAAACCTTACTCCACCGAAGAACTGCTCGCCCGCTTGCGGGCCTTGCAACGTCGCGCCAAGCCGGACCTCGATCCGGTGCTCCGGGTGGCGGATCTGGAGATCGATCTCCGCGCCCGCGTGGCGCGCCGGGACGGGCAGGAAATTTCGCTGACCAACCGCGAATTCTCGCTGCTGGAAGTGCTCGCCGAAGCCTCGCCGCGCCCGGTGTCCAAGGCAACGCTGGTGGAACGGGTGTGGGACCAGCACTTCGACTCCGGCACCAACGTGCTGAACGTCTACATCAGCTATCTGCGGAAAAAGGTCGACCTCCCCGGCTGCGTGCCGCTGCTGCAGACGCTGCGCGGGATCGGCTTCGCCTTGAGGGAGGACGCACCATGAATTTCCGCCTGAGAATCGTCGCCTGGTCGGTGCTGTCGATCGTGCTCATCGTCGGCGTGCTGTTCGGGGCGGCGCATTGGCATCTCGACGGGGAGCTGCGAAAGGAGGGAAGGGACCTCAGTCATGGCAGTCATCCGGACTGGACCATCCACGGCAGCTACACCGACGCGGAAGTGCAGGACATCCTCGGCGAATTGATGACTGTCTGGCTCTGGATCGCCGTGCCGCTGCTGCTGGCAAGCGTGGGCGTCGGTTATTCCATCGCGGTAAGGTCGCTGCGCCCGGTGCGCCGGATCAATCAGGAGCTCGCCTCGCTCAACTCGCTGTCTTTTGCCCAAGGCGTGCATCTTCCCGAGCGCGATGCGGAGCTTGCCGCGCTGGTCCATCACATCAATGACCTGTTGGGTCGGGTTGGGAAATCCTACCAAGAGATGGCCGAATATTCGTCCCGGGTGGCCCACGAGTTGCGGCTTCCCCTGACCCTGCTGCGTCTCCGGCTGGAAGCAGTGGCTCCCGAACTCCCGCCGGAGGTTTCCGAAGACTTGCAGGAGGAAATCCACCACCTCTCGCAATTGGTCGAGCGCTCGCTGCTGATGGCCAAGGCGGAGGGCGGCACCCTGGAGCATGAGATCCAACCGATCGATCTCTCGGCCTTGCTGGAAGACCTGCACGATGGCTACTCGATCCTCGCCGACCAAGCGGACATCACCCTGCAATGGCAGCCGGAACCCGGGCTGACGGTGCACTCGGACCCCTCATTGCTCCGCCAGATCCTGCACAATCTTCTCGGGAATGCGATCCGCCACGGCAGCGGTGAGATCCATGTGGAGGCCCGGAGCCTGGATGGTGGTCAGCACGTGCTGTTAGAGATCCGCAATCGGATTGCCGAAGGTGACACCTCACTGCTCGGCACCGGCACGGGGCTGCGTCTGGTACGCGCGATCATCAGCACCCTTGCGGGTGCCTCTTTCCAGACGGCGGAAATCGATGGGAACTACATCGCCCGCTTGGAGCTGCTCTGCTGCGAGTCTGAAGAAGAACACGCGCTCACTTCGACAAGCGGAAAAAGCGACGAGGCTCCGTTGTTGCAAAATGGACCACATTGAATCCTCCCTCGACCACGGGTTGGCCAAAGTTCGCGACCCAGGAGCCACTCTCCAAGTCCGTGCAAGTTTGCAAGGTGTAATCATAGCCGTTCACCGGCCAGGAAATCTTCGCATTCCCTCCGGCTTGCGCCGTGATTAGCGGTCTCGGTGGTGTTGGAGGTGATGGGCTCGGATCAACCAGGGTCAGACGGGTGATGGCGTAATCGACGTAGAGGGTGAATTGATAACTATCATAATTCTGGCCACTGAACTGAGTCGGATTAAAGGAATACGACATGTTGTAGAACCCCGTCACATCGAAAGCCACCGGGTCAGGAAGACCATCCTCGCCATCGATGAGCGGCATGACTTCGACCGCCCCGCCTGCGCCATAAGTATTGGCCAGAAGCTTGAGGGTAAAAGCGGTGATCGAAAAAGGCTGACCATCAAGGCGGGAGATGGTGAGCTTCGCCTTGCTCTGCACCGGCCCGGAGGTCACGGCTTGGACTTCCATGCCCGCGGGCCAAAGCACGCGGAGATTGCGACCAATCGGCACCGTCAAGCCGACACCGCCCGTGAAGAGTTTGTCTCTCGTCACGTGGATGCGATAGCCTCGGGTCACGAAGGTATCCGAAGTGGTTCCCTCGGCGCTCAGCTGGATGTCTTGAGAAGCATCGAAGAGGACGTTGGTGACCGCATGCAAGCTGCCGATCAGGCAGAGGAAGCCGAGTATCAATGCGAGGGGGAATTTCATGACTCGTTTGCTGGTGCGCACCACGACTTGTGAAACCGGGTGTTTGGTCAATTTCTTCCGCACCAAAGGTGCATCGCATTGTAGCCTAGGGCATCGCCCTAGGATGAAGTTCGTCAAAGAACTCGAGCCCTGAAGGGGCGATCTAGAACTGCCGGAGAACCGGCGAATAGCTCGCCCCTTCAGGGCTTGGGATTCTTGGGGGATAAGCTCCTGGGGCGTTGCCCCAGGCTGCGATAGGACAGGCCCTTGGCCTTGAAAATAGAATCCAGTAAAATGATGAAACATCCGGCGGGCGTATCGACGAAGCCTGCCTGTCTTTCCCACCGACGTGCTTTTCCGCTTCGACTCCGGCATGCCACGGCGATCGACGATGGATGGAGTGGCCGCATGGGCTCCCCGGGTGCAGCCGACGGATGACCTACGGATCAGGACAGGATTCATAGCTTTCAGGATGCTACGAAGAAATTAGAAGCCGGGGTGCTCTGGATTAGAAAATTCTAATAAAACGAGCATCCCTCACGTGGTAGGTGGCTCCAGAACGGGGCTTTTAAAAATGGAGGAGGCCGCAGGGTGTACGAAGTCCTGGGCTGGTTGCGTTCAGCGCTGCTGCGCAGGGTGGCGAGTTACTTCCTTCGCCGCCGCAGCAAACCGGCACCCAGCAATAGCCCGGCCAGCGCCGTGGTGGGCTCGGGGACGGGGGACCAGGCGGTGGACGCTAAATTCACCACGCCACCAGGGTCGGCACCCATAACATCGGTATCTAGGGCACCGTGGTCGGTTGAGTTTGCGATGGTCGCAGCAGTTATATTCCAGTCCCGGTCAATACCTAAACCGGTCGAGGAACCATCAGTTAAGAGGTAATCCCATGAGACGGCAAAGTCGATGAAGGTAGTAGCTAGTCCAGAGACCGAGCTTTGTGCATTATCAGTTCGGACATAACCATCGGTGGTGCGATAGGAGCCGTTGCCGTCGTCCCCGTTAATGTCGACGGGTTCCTTTGTACTTGGATTCGGATCAAGATCATCCATTTTAGTCCCAGCCCATGTAGAGGCGACCGTGCCAATCACATTCATTTCAAGCCCATGGCCCTCGTTATCCTTGCTTTTGGCATCCCAACCGAAGCCGTAGTCAATTGAACCGTCCTGATCCTTGTCGATCAGTAGCATGTAAGAGCCTCCGGGATTGACTTCAAAACCGACGAATCCGGGTGAGTAAACCCGCATGCGGAAGAACACATAGCCGTCTTGATTGGCGTAATAGAGCCCGGGGTTACTGGCGTCGCCGACAAAGTCCAGGTTGTTTGCTGTTGCGCTCTTAATCGGTCCTTCGTTGGTGCTATTACCGAGCGGAGTCCAATTGATGCTCTTGGTTGTCCAAAAATTCGTCGCGTTGTTCAGCGCCGTAGTTTGGTCGATACCCGAAACTCCGAGGCCGGCACCCACCTGATACACCACCGCCCCTTCACAAAATCCTCCCGCCATCAGGCACAGGACTGGAATCGAGATGGAAATTCGAGAAGTCTTAGGGAAAGTTTTCATGGTAACAAAATGGTAGGGGGCTTCGGCGATTTTTGTCCTTAGGACTTATGACTTCATCAGATCTTTCGCGCTCATAACTGCCTCCTCGTTCGGAACTCTAGCGGAGCCCTTGCAGGGTCGAGGCAAATTCCTCGCGACTTATGAGATCCCTTTCTCTTTCCGACCTTTGGAATGTAACGGTAGGCCACCGGAAGCCTCGTTGCCACCCGTTGGTTCCTACTGACTCCGCATATTTTGCTTCATGGGATACTCGGAATCAAGAGCCCTTCGGACGCAGTGCCTCAAGGATCCGGCACCCAAGCTGCGACAGCGCTTGAAAGTCCGCCCGGGTGGCGAGCGTTTTAAGGCGACAGGACGATCGGCACTCCGACTGCAACTCGTGCGTGCCACGCCTTCCTTGAACCATCCCATCGCATGACAAGCTCCAAACACCATCCGCGAGCCGGACGACTCTCGCTTCCCGCCGTCACGACGATTCTAAGCTTGGCTTGCCTTCCCGTTTCCTCTTTCGCGCAGGCGGGAGCGTCAAGCGGATCGAAACCGCCTTCCGAAAAGTTCAGCTCGGCCGATCTCTACACGCAAAAAGGATCGGACCCTTCCTTCGCCTCATTGCTTGAGAAGAAGGCCTTTCCGGTCGGCGTCAATTCCACCGGAGGCGTGAAGGGCTCGACCATCGACGTGAACAAGCGCGTGGTGGATCGCCCCGCCGGCAAGGCTCACCCCATTCCCCAAGACATCAAGATTCACACGCTCTGCAACAGCGTGATCCCGCGCAAGCATTTCGAGCGGTGGACCCGATGGTATCAGGAGGACGGGAACACTCAGGTCTTCAGGATGTTCAAGGGCGAGCACAACGTGCGCAACTCACGCCCGGACGCCGGCCGAGTGGAGGCTTTCAGCAGTCTAAATTGGACGCGGGGCGATTGGCACGAGTGGGAGGGCACCTACACCATCGTCAAGCCGCATGGCTGCGCGATTTTTCAAGCAAAGAACAGCATCAATGACTGGGGCGTGATGATCAACATGAACGACCGCGGCGACATCACGCTGAACCATCGGAAACACCAGAAGGACGAGGTCATCGCCAAGGGCATGACCGGAAAGAGCTTCCATCTGAAGGTCAGGGACAACGGCCACGATTACGAGGTTTACCTCGATGGTAAAAAGGTCGGAGCCGGCCACTACGCCCGTCCGAAAGGCCGCACGAGTTTCAGGTGGGGCATGTATGGAAAGACCTTCAAGCACGATGCCATGATCTTCGTCACCGGAGCCCGTTTCAAATAAGGAGGAGAACGACGATAGCCGCGAGGCGGTCAAAGGGGGCTCTCAATCAGAGCAGTCAAGCTGGAGAAGCTTGATCATGATGGGTTTCTTGTTGTCTAACTGCGGCATAGGCCTTCGGGTCGGTATTGTCCAGCAGTCCGGGGCGAGGGCTTCTCGATGATGCGTGGGGTCGGCACTTCCCAGCGCTCGCACGCAGGCGCGAAGGTCGCCCCAGTGAAGCTTTTGCGCTGGCTGCGCCGATTGAGCTACTTAGGCTCTGACGCCGCTCGATCCAATCACACCTGGTCTGGTCGACCGGCAGGAGACCCTCAATCAGGGGCTCCAGGGCTCGAGTTCGCAGAGTCCGCCGCCGAGATAGAGGTGATGCCAGAGCTGGGTGGCGAGCACGCCCACAAAGCTGACCTCCCAGCCCATGTGAGGCGGTAGCCTGCTGGGGTATTTCCGCAGGCGTTCGCGGATGTGGTGCACTTTCCTGACGTCGAAGTAACCCGTCTTGTCCAATGCCTCGGCGCTCAGCAGCTGCTGGACGAAGGGAGGTTCGGGATCGAGGAAGGAGCCTGAGTAGCGCGCCCGGAAGATATTCTTCGGGCGGTCCGCGATTTCAGACGGCAAGATTCCCCCGGCAAATCGTCTCAGCAGGTCTTTGTCACGACGCAGGCCGCGCAGTTTGAATTCGGGGGCGAGGCGGGCGCAGAACTCGACCAGCTTCCGATCGAGGAATGGGAATCGCGTTTCCACCGAGTTCGCCATCGCCGGGCGGTCGCCCTTGTGAGTCATGAGCAGCCCGGGGAGCATGACTTGATAGCCGAGATAGAGGGAGCGGTTGAGCGGATCCCAGCGCTTCATGCGTTCAAGGTTTAGCGTGAGGTCATCCGTCGCGGTGTAGCCTCCGAGCCGGTTTTCGAACTCGCGCGAGTAAACGCCGTCACCGGACAAACTGCAGAAGGCGTAGAGATCGGCCATGGCGTGGTAGCCGCCCATCTGCTGGTAGCGCTTTTGGTAGCGCTCCCAAGGGTGGAGCTTGGGGCGTTCGAAGACGGTGCGACGCCATCGGCTGGCCATGCCAATCCGATCGAGTGGCGAGAGGTAGCGGCTGGCCTTGAGCCACGGATAGCCCGCGAGGGCTTCGTCGGCCCCTTCCCCCGTCAGGGCGACCTTGTAGCCAGCGTTCTTGACTGCGGTGGCAAGCTGATAGATGGCGGCTGACGAAGTATCGATCACCGGGCACTCCGCCGCGATCAGCAGGTCCCGATAGCCGCTGGCGATCTCGTTTTCCCCGCACTCAATCTGGGTGGGCAGGCTGCCGATGCGCTCGGCGGCCATCAACGCGCGCTCGGTTTCATCGAGCTTTGGTTGCCGCATCCGAATCGTGAAGGTGGGGATGGGACGCCTAAGCTGACGGCTAGCCACTAGAGCCACGGTGGTCGAATCGACGCCGCCGGACAGGTAGCTCACGACCGGGACATCCGCCCGCAGCCTGAGACGGACGGCTTGCTCAAGATGATCGCCGAACTCCGCGACGAGCTTTTCTTGGGCACCGCCCAGTTCATCGCCCTGATCGGGAAAATCAAGTTGCCAGTAGGTGTGCTGCCGGATCTCGGCAGGTCGGCTCGCGGTGGGGAGATTGATCTTAAGAAAGCTGCCCGGCGGCAGCGCGGAAATGCCGGCGAACATGGTGCGTGCAGTACCCATCGCAAAGAAGCTGAAAATGTGATCGAGCCCCAGTGGATCCACTTCCGCCGCGACGCTTCCCGAGGCCAGCAGGGCCTTGATTTCCGATCCAAAGTAGAGCCTCTGTTCGCGGCGTGCCCAGTAGAGCGGGCAGATGCCGAACTGGTCGCGGGCGAGGATCAGGGTGCGTTGCTTGAAATCCACCAGCGCGAACGCGAACTGACCGCTCAGGTGATCGAACATTCCGCAGCCATACTGTTCCCACAGGTGGACCAGAATCTCGGTGTCGCAGCGGGTCTTGAAGCGATGCCCGAGTTGCTCGAGGCGCTGCCGTTGCTCCGGGTGATCGAACAACTCCCCGTTGTAAACCACGGCGACATTTCCGTCCTCGTTGAAAATTGGCTGCTGGCCATCCTCGAGGCCGACGATGCTCAGCCTGCGGGACGCCAGACCGATGCCGGGTCTAATGAGTTCACCACCTTCGTCGGGACCGCGATGAACGATCGCGCGGGCCATGCCTTCGAGTTCCTCGGGGCGGACGTCCCTTGGCCCGGCGAGGTCGATGATTCCAGCAATACCACACATCCTGCGACTCAGTTTTGGGGATGGGCGGGAAAGGATTCCTCTGAGGGAGTGACTCGAGTCATGGTGGAAAATGGACGGAGCAATCCGAATGGTGCAACCTCCAGCCAACCATCGGCTCAAAGCTCAGCTTATCAAGCCCGGTGTTTCCGCTAGCGGGCAGCCATTCCCACCGGCGCTGCCACTTTGTCTTCGCATCGGGGATGGATCACACCGGGTGACTTGCACCGCGAAATGAAGTTGATCGTCCTGGCACCGCTCGCCACTTCTTTCGTTCCCGGCGCTCACCTCCGCAGAGAAGGTGACCTGGTCGAATGCGGCATCCAACGCCTCAATGCCTGCCTTGGTCACCCGCCGTTCGAGGGTGCCAGATGGTTCGAAGATCTCGACCCAGACCCCGCCGCATTCGATGAAAATTTCGTGATCGAGTCATGGGATGCCGAAAAATTGACGGCGAATGCGTGGCTATCGCAGACGCCTCTGCTAGAACCACGGGCGTGAATGAATTGATGGCCCGTGTTCGGGAAATATCACCCCATGCCGAACCTATTCTCGTGCTGTCGCTGACGGCGATCCTCGGACTGATGCTGGGAAGCCTGCGATTTCGTGGGATGAAGCTGGGAGTGGCCGGAATGCTTTTCAGCGGACTACTGTTAGGTCATTTTGGGCTGACACTGGATCCGCACCTGATGTCGTTTCTCAAGGAGTTCGGGCTGGTGTTGTTCGTCTTCACGGTCGGCCTGCAGCTGGGTCCGGGATTCTTCAACTCGCTGCGCAGCGATGGCATCCGGCTGAACTCGCTGGCCGTCGGCGTGGTGCTAGGCGGTGCGTTGATCGCCTTCGGTTGCGGAAAGTTGTTAGGTTGGGACATTGGTGTAATGGCGGGTGTCCTTTCGGGCAGCACGACAAATACTCCCTCACTGGGTGCGGCGCAGCAGGCACTCGCCACGGCGGACAGTAGTGTGGGTCAGGGGAATCTCGCGGCAATGGCCTACGCGGTGGCCTATCCCTTTGGAGTGCTTGGCATCATTCTTGCGATGGTGATCATCCGCGCGATTTTCAGGATCGATCCGGACGAGGAGCTCAAGCGGCTCAGAGTAAAGATGGCTCAAGGAGTGGCCAGCGTAAGTCGCGGCACCTTTGTGGTAGAGAACCCGAACCTTGCAGGCGAGCCGATCCGCAACATTCCCGGCCTGGGCGACGAGGGAGTGGTGGTTTCCCGCATCCGTCATGATCGAGACAACGAAACCCACGGTGCCACCCGCGATACGGTGGTTGAGCTGGGCGACCGGGTGCTGGTAGTCGGCACGCCGGAGCAGCTTCACCGGGTGGAGTTGGGAGTCGGTCACCGGGTCGACGAAGACCTGCGGAAATCACCGGGCGCGCTGATCATGAAAAGGGTGATCGTGACCCACAAAGACATGGTCGGGAAAACCATCAGCGACACCCGGGTGAGCCAGCATTATGGAGTGACGGTCACCCGCGTGAGCCGCCAGGACATAATTCTAACAGCCATGCCTAACATGCGTCTGCAGTTTGGC
Source organism: uncultured Haloferula sp. (assembly GCA_964628795.1). Lineage (GTDB taxonomy): Bacteria > Verrucomicrobiota > Verrucomicrobiia > Verrucomicrobiales > Akkermansiaceae > Haloferula. The sequence continues at coordinate 31,312 of CAZVMS010000293.1, forward strand.
GACATGCTCAATCTGGTGGGCGAGGAATCAGCCATCGAGCAGGCGGCGAAGGCGCTGGGCAATTCGGTGCGGCAGCTTAACGACACCAGCTTTGCCTCCATTTTCGTCGGCATCACCTTGGGGCTCGCCCTCGGGCTCTATCCGTGGAGCTTGCCCGGGCTGCCGGTGCCTCTGCGGCTCGGGCTGGCAGGCGGACCACTCATCGTGGCGATCCTGATGGGACGTCTCGGCAAGATTGGTCCCTTGGTCATCCACATGCCGATCAATGCGAATACCGCATTTCGCGAGTTGGGCATCATCTTTTTCCTCGCCTGCGTCGGTCTGGGTGCGGGTGGAAAATTTGTCGAAACCGCGCTGTCATCCACTGGCCTCCAATGGATGGGACTTGGTGCGGTGGTGACCTTGGTGCCCCTGTTAATCGCGGGCATCATTGGCCGGAAATGGATGAAACTGAACTACCTGACCCTTGTCGGTGTGCTGGCCGGCAGCATGACCGACCCGCCAGCACTCGCGTTTGCCAACAAGTTGGCTAACTCGGATTACCCCTCACTGGCCTACGCCAACGTCTATCCCTTGACGATGTTGCTGCGCATCCTCGTCGCACAAATGGCAGTGCTGTGGCTGATGTAAACCATGCCGGGCTTGGGAGATGGCGTGAGCCGGAACGATAAAGCCTAGCACCGTAAGCATCATGACGAGTTCTGCTAGGCTGGATTCTGCCGAATTAGCGGAACCAGCTCCCAAGATCACGAGATCAATGCGGAATTCGGATCAATGACGGCAGGGAAGATGGAATTCCGAGTCCCTCCTATCCTAAATCTCCAAGGTCTTCGTGGCCTAACGGATCTTTTGATAAACAAAGCGGCCCGGGATCCGCTGAGGATGCCGGGCCGGGATGATGAGGATCGAAGCGAAGCCTTTACCTCTTCTTCTTGGTTCCCCACGGCTCGCCGGGGATCGCGGCAACTTCTTCGGGCATGACAACCTTGCCTTTTTCAAAGTCGAGCGGGTTGGTGGCGCAGGTGTAGTTGTAGAAGGGTGATTTTTCGTTGGTGGCGACGTCCGAATAGCGGATGAGCTGGCCCGTGTAGGCCGACATCCGGCTCATGATGGCGACGAGCGTGGACTCGGCGATTTGGCGGGCTTCGTTGAGCGGCTCGCCTTTTATGACGCTGCGGATCATGTCGACGTGTTCCTGGGTCTGGCCGTTGTCGGAGTCCTGCTTGAAGTCGGGGACCTTGATGTTCTTGCCACTGAGCTTGCCACCACCGGTGGTGGAACCTTCGCTGCCGGTGAAGAACTCACCGACGCGACCATAGGTGCCGGTAATCTGGCGGCACTGGCTGTGAATGTGGACGTCATCGCCGAAGTCGAGGTCGACGCTGAAGAAGTCGAATTGATTGCCGGTTACGCGGCGGGCGCGGCCGCCGAAGCCGAGAGCGGAGACGGGCAGACGGCCGAGAAACCAGATGGCGACGTCGAGGTTGTGCACGTGCTGTTCGACGATGTGGTCACCGGACATTTCGGTGAAGTTGAGCCAGTTGTTCGCCATGTAATCGGCGTCGGACTGACCGTTTTCGCGATTGCGGACCCAAGGGACGGTGCCGTTCCACTGGACGACGCCACCTTTGATGGTACCGATCGCACCGGCATCGATGAGTGCTTTGTTTTTCAGGTAGCCTTCGCTGTGGCGGCGCTGAGTGCCGCAGACGACGGCGAGGCCCTTGGCTTTGGCTTTCTCGCCGGTGGCGATGACGGCGCGTGACCCAACGGGGTCGACGGAGACGGGCTTCTCGATAAAGCAGTGCTTGCCGGCTTCGACCGCAGCGTCGAAATGGATCGGGCGGAAGCCTGGAGGGGTGGCCATGAGGACGAAGTCGCAGTCGGTGGCGATCGCCTTATGGTAGGCATCATATCCTCCGAAGCACTTGTCTTCAGGCACGCCGAATTTTTTGCCGGTGGCGCTGGCTTTGGCCTGGAAGGCATCGGCAGTGGCGACGATCTTCGCTTCCATGCCGAGGATTTTGCAGGCTTCGGTAAAGTTGGCGAGGGCTCCATTTCCGCGTCCGCCGCAGCCGATGAGGACGGCCTTGAGGGTGCCTCCCTTGGCGAGGACATTGGCTCCGAAAAGTGGAGTGGCGGCGAGGGCGGCTCCGGCAAGGGCGGTGTTTCCGACGAAGGTGCGTCTGGTCAGTGGTGTGTTCATGGTGCACCTAATAAAACGGATGCTTGGGGTGACTTCTAGCGCAGGATTCGGATTTATTGGAAAAAGTGGCGATTTTGTCATCTTTCCAGAGTGGCAGGGTCTGCTAGATCGCTCGGGATTGTTTAGCGTGGTGCGCGGGTCCCTTTCCGGGTAGTCATCGGCATGGCGGCGCTCGATTCATTTTTCAACCATCTCCCGGTGCGGCGGGTATCGGGTTTCGAGGAGTTGCTTGCCACGCCATTCGAGGACGGGATCAACGCGCTCTGCTGGGAGCGGCGTTTGGAAGGGGACTTCGATGAAGTCATGACGAAGCTGGATCTGGAGGGCGGGATCAACCCACTCGACGACGAGCTTTTGGAAAATCTGGAGCTGAGCGAAGCCGGGCGTAAAGCGGTGGATGGGATGCTCGGCGACATGAGGAAGCTGCGCTCGCTGGGTCTGGCTCCGGAGCTGAATGGGATCGTCGGGTATGAACGGGACGAGGATCCGGGTTTGTTGAGGACGGATGTTTACTCGTTCCACGCCGACCGTGCGACTGACGAGGCGGATACCTGGTTGTGCACCTACTTGGGGCCTTCGAGTGAAGGCTTGCGCCATGAGGAGGCGCTTCGGCACATCGATCATCCGGGAACACGGGCGGCGTTGCTGGAGGATTACGGGGGCGATGATGACGGGGGCTTTGCTGAGTATCTGGCGGATTCTTGTTATGATCTCCACTATGCGCCGAGTCATGAAGCGCAGGTCTATTCTTTTGGGCGCTGGAATTTATGGAGGATCGCGGTGGACTATCCGGGCTGCCCGGTGCCGCCGTGCATTCATCGCGCGCCGGACAGCCTGCCCGGTGATCCTCCGCGCTTGCTGCTGATTGCTTGAGCCCGGTCAGTCCGGCCGCTTGTGCGCAAGAAGGACGTTGGTGCGGGCCTACCAGTCTGGCGATCCCATTTCAGCGTCTCCGCCGTTGCGGGTTGAGAACCTGCTGCCGGGCCTCCGCAGGGAGCCCGCTTGATTGAAGCCAAGCCCGCGCGGACTCGGGATCGCGTCGGTAGTAGGCTTGGCCGGCTTGGGTTAGCGACTGCTGCCGCAGGGCAGGGTCTGAAATGTCCTGAGCCCATGCGACCGCCGCTTGAGGGTCCTGCCATGCATATCCTCGGGCGAAGCCGGCGACTGCGGCGTCGCGCTGGGCGGAAGGGGCCATCCGGGCGAGGTATTCACTCGCCGCGACGGGGTTGGTGTCTTCCCAGTCTCCGAGAACCGAACTGAAGCCATCGGCTTGTCCGCGACCATCTGGCAGGCTTTCGAGCCAGCCAAGTGCCTTCTCCGGTTCCCGCTCGCCCCATTCCTCGCCGACCCTGGCCACCGCACGGCCTGCAAATTCCTCGCCTGCGTATCGTCCGATCCAGCTTGCGGCCTTCTCGGGGTTGTTTCTAACATAAGCCCCCGCCACTCGATCCATGGCCGCTGCTTTCAGCGGGCCATTCCCCAAAGCTTCTGCCCATGACGCCGCTTCCGCCGGGCTTCCGCTGCGCAGGGCTTCATCCGCGACCGCTCGGATCATCCGGTCGCCATTGCCTTTTCCTTCCGCTGCCAGGCGCACGGCAAGGTCGGTCGCCATCGATAAATCATGATCGGCCAAACCGGCGACGACACTTTCCGCGAGCTCCATCCGCTGGCCTGCCATCGATTCGGGCAGGTTATCCAGCATCGCCACGGCTTCCGATGGATTGGCGGCGGCCCAGCCGCTCATGGTTGCGGCGAGATCTTGCTCTTCGGAATTCGCAGCGTGGTCGAAAGCTGCCTGACCTGCAATCGCGCCCCAACTGTAGTGAAAGTCGCGCCACTCGCTGCCACCGACTTTCATGCCGACGAGTTTATCGCGCAGCTCGAGGGCGTTTTCTGCGGTCATCGACTCCAAGAGCTTGCTGAAGGCCAGGCGGCGAGTGATCGGATTGGGGTGCTTGAAGGCCTGCTCCGCGAGGGTGTCGTGATCTCCAATGTTGATGATCCCGAAGAGCTTCGAAAGTTCACTGCGATCGCCGAATTGTCTGCTCTGCCCGGCTCGTAACTTCCGCAGTTCGATGGAATCCGGGTCGATGCCTCTGTTTGGCGAAGAACCGACGGCGAGCATGTCTCGACTTGCGTCAGAATGCCCCTCGTTCTTCTCGGAGCGCATGGAACCGACGAAAAAGGCGGCGATGGCTGCCAGACCCCACCCACCGTGCGTTAGAATGACTCTCGGAGACATGGTCGCAAGCTAGACCCTATTCGAAAAGCCGCTGACCGGCCGAAAACACGTCGCAGCCTGCGTATGAATCATTCATTGAAAATAAAATAAATACCTTGAAAAGGTGTGACGCAACATGTTGTAATTCAATAACTTAATTTCACTCA
>CAZVMS010000294.1:0-17855 GCA_964628795.1 uncultured Haloferula sp.
CAATGCCTTTAGGGAAAGGTGGTGATTTCAAATGTATAGTCGCCTTCATTTGACTCATTAGCCGTTAGTCGGGGCCAACTGGAAACCGGTTGGCGGATCTTGCGGGGACAGTTTCGCTTTCGTCTTGGAGCCGTCGCCTGCCTGATTATTGAGTCCCTTACGCGGTTTGTCATTGCGAGTATCGTTGAGTCGCTGAGAAGTCCTTCCGATACTGATAAAACCAGCCAGAGTGAGTTTGTCTGTTCGAGCGTCTTGATGAAACTGATAGTCAATGGATCGACCTCGCCGCTCCGGCCCGCCGCAAGCCGCTGTTCCGCGATGATCGAGCAAGCCATGAGCAGGGCAGCCACTTCTTGTGCCGCTGTTTCTGGAGTATGGCTATGCAAAACATCACCACCCCTCATGCTAATTTTGAGCTCTTTGTAAAATATCTCATGTTCCCATCTAAAACCGTAGAGTTTCAGGAGTTCGATTGCCGGATAGGTCTTCTCGTCGGTCAGTGTGGTCCAAAATCTCACTTCGATCCACGCCTTGTTTCCTGGCTTCCTGATCCGTCCCTTGATCTCCCTAACTTCGATAGGCTCCTTGCTCTCGCCCTTGCGGGCAGGCGGGGTGATGCTGACCAGCGCGCTGCCGTCCGAGAGTCGCTTTATCTTGCGGCTCTTCACGTTGCTGCGCGCGCGGACGAGCACCTCGCCATTCTTTGATCGGCATGCATCAATAATATCTCGGAGATATTTCCCGCATCCATAAAGGCGATCTAGGATGAGTAGAGAACCTTCGGGCAGTCTTTCGAGAAGCCTAGCGGAGAGACACCACTCGCCCTCGCCCTTGAGGCCTATCTCCGCTGCCAGCGGATTGTGCAGGCCAAGCTCCACGAGCACACACATCTCCACTTTTGCAAAAGCCGCTTCGAACCTTCTCGTCGCGGCCTTGGTCATTTTCTTGAGGATCTGCGGTGTGTTGGTGACGCTCCAGCGCGATCCGTCAATCCCGCAGAGCCGCCATCCCTTGTAAAAACAGGTTGGGTCCTGCTCCTTTTCGGCCATCGGCCTCAGGGCGTGCTTCATGAGCCACTCAAAGGGTCCGAGTCCCATCCGCTGGCGTCTTTCTGACAAGGAACTGTCTTTGATGCTCACGCCGAAAAGTTGAAACACATGCGCGGAGAAGATACCAGATCCACTCATCACATGATACACGAGTGAGGCAAGCAGGCGCGAGGCACAAAGCTTTGGTGCCGGCCCACGGCCCGGCTCCTGAAATGATTCAAATCCTTTCAGGATCGGACCGAACAGACTTTCAAATTTTCCAATGAAATCGGAGTGGTGATTGGACGTTTTACAAAACATCTCTTCCAATTAGAGATGTTTTATAAAAGTACAAGTTAAAGTTTTGCGAATCTTTTCCCTAAAGGCATTGACCTTAGCCCTAGTCTCGGGTTGTAGTTGAGTTACCCGTTTGCAAAAATCCGCCGTGCACCTTTCCACGCGCCAGCACATGGTAAATAGCGTGGGAATATTCGATCCGGGACGAACGTGGCACCGCTTGAAAGGAGGCAGCCGCCGGGACCATTATTACAAGATTTCTCCCTTACCCCTTTTCTGCTGACCCTTTTCCTGTTAGATGTTTGGAGTCGGACCGGCACGCTTGGTGCCTTTCGGCCCGGCTTGTTCGGCGGGTCGAGGAGACTGCGCCCTTGAGCTGCGTTTGTAAGCGGATTTGAACTCCATTCAGCCTTCCTGCTTGCTCCCATTCCGGACTTTCAGTTACATGAGAACTAAACGATCAAACGCTCTGATGAGAAACGGCCCTTCCTCTTCCACAACCCCCTCCATCCCCGGCCGCCGGGGCTCCATCAGTCGGCCCCTGAAAAAGCCATTTCCCAGCAAGTTTATCTCATTTTTCCGGATAGTCTCTCAGGCTTGTTCCGTCCTCGTCGGTCTTCCCGCCCTCTTCGCCCTCTCCGCTGCTGCCCAGCCGGCCAATGATGACTTTGCCAACGCGCAGTTGATCCCGGTCGATCAGCCCCTGCCGATCATCACCACCACGTCCACGCTGGGTGCCACCGTCGAGGCGGCGGAGACGGCGCTCGATCCCAGCCTCGCGGCTTCGGTCTGGTTCAAAGTGACCTCCCCCGTGGATGACCTGGTGCAATTGGACACCTTCGGCAGCGATTTCCAAACCCGCTTGGTGGTGGGCGTCGGCTCCAGCTTGGCCACGCTCGACGTGATCGCAGCCGACCACGAACCCCGCAACGGCACCTCCGTCGTCTTCGAAGTCAACACAGGCGTCGAGTACCACTTCGGAGTCTTCGGCTGGAATGGCGAGACGGGGAACCTGAGCCTCAACCTGCGCGAGATCACCGGCGGGGCGATTTCCGGGACCGTCACCGCCGCCTCCGGAGGCGCTCCACTCGGGCAGATCCAGATGGAAGCCCTCTCCTTCAACAACGTCTTGAACCAATGGTGGGTCGTGGCCCGGACCACGACGAACGACCTCGGCGGTTACACCCTGAGCGGCCTGCGCGAGGAGGTTCCCCACCGGGTGCGCGCCGTCGATGTGAACGGGACGTATGCGCCGCAGTTCCACACCGCTGCTACCTTTGCTGACGACGCCCTTTCCGTCACGCCCGATGCCACCTTGTTCGACATCGATCTCGCGCTTCCCGCTGCTGGCTCGATCTCGGGGGAAGTTCGCGATTCGGGAGCCACAGGCTTGGGCAGCATCACCACGCGCGCTTTCATCTGGAACGCCACTGCGAACGAGTGGGAGCTGTTTGCCGAGACCACCAGCGCGCCGGACGGCAGCTTCACCCTCAGCGGTCTGCCGGACGGCATTTTCCGCCTCAGCTTCGAAGAAGAGGGCCTTGAGCATTTCCCCTCGTTCTACAACGGCAGCGCCGATCTCGCATCGGCCCAGGACATCATCGTCGCGGCAGGCGCCGACCTCACGGGCTACGTCGCGACGCTGCAAACCGCAGGCTCCATTGCCGGCACCGCCATGGAGGCGGCGACGGGGCAGCCTTTAGCTGGGGTCCGTGTCCAAGCGCTCGTTTACGATGCCTTGGACGAATCCTGGCAGCCCACCGGTCTCCGCGTCATCACGGCCGCCGACGGCAGCTACACCCTCCGCGGCCTGCCTTACGACACCTACAAGGTCTTCTTCGCGGGCTTCGAAGATTCCTTCTATCACCCCATCGTGTTCGGCGGAACCACCGATCCCGACGCGGGCACCTCCGTCGCGCTCACCTCCGGATCGCCTGCGGTCACAGGCGTGGATCAAGCGCTCCAACCCGTGCGCGTCACCGGCCTCGCCAGCGCGGGCGGCGGGCAGTACACCCTGAGGTTTCTGGGCAACATCTTCGCCCAGTTCGTGATCGAGAAAAGCACGACACTCTCCGACTGGACCTCCACCGGCCTGCCCTTCAACCCCACATACGGCGAGGACTCGGCGACGGTCATGCCGGACCCCGGTCTCGACGCGCAGTTCTGGCGCCTGCGCGGTCCGAACCATCTGGGCCTCACCCCGCAGGCCAACATTCACGAGAAGACATCTTACGCGATCTCGCAGGAACGCTATCGATGGACCGACCGCTATCAGTTCATCTCGGGCGGCTTCCTTTCCGCCTTTGGCTACGGCGACTTCAATGGCGACGGCAAGACTGATGCCTTCAATTTCCCCGGCTTCTTTCTCGCTCTGACTCCCGAACCCGCCGTCCTCACGCTCGACATCGATGGAACTCCCACCAGCGGGGCATCCATCTTCACTGGCGGGGTTCCCGGCGGACTCCACTCACGCAAGCTCCTCGTCGGCGACTTGAACGGTGACATGGTGGATGACGCGGTGCTCATCGACCACGGTTACGACGCCGATCCCTTTCCCGGCGCCCCCCTCCAGGTCATGCTATCCGAACCCGGTGGCACCATCACCACGACGATCTACCCCGAGCACACCGGCTTCCACCACGCTGGTGCGCTGGGCGATGTCGATCACGACGGTGACCTCGACCTTTTCCTCGCCTCCCCCAAGGACCTCGGCGACATCAACCTGATCCTCGCCAACGACGGCAAGGGAGCCTTCACACCCACCATGCAGTTGGTGGGAGAGGTCTGGGACAAAAACATCTGGACCAGCGAGTTCTTCGATCTCGATGGAGACGGCTACCTCGATCTCGGCATTGGCGGCACGGTGGGCCTGGATCCGGCTGCGATACTTTGGGGCTCCAGCCGTGGCACCTACGGGGACTCCCTGCTTTCGCTCAACCTGCCCACCGGCTGGGAGGTCTATGACTATGAGGCCGAGGATTTCGACGGCGACGGCGACCGGGACCTCCTCGTCTCCCTCGCCAACATCGCCGATGAAACCCAGCAACTCCGCCTCTTCGTCAACGAGGGAAACCGGACGTTCGTGGACCGCACGGCGCTGCTCTTCGATGATCCCACGCACGACTCCGGGTGGATCGACTTCCTCTTTGTCCAGGATCAGGACGCCGACGGAGATCTCGACATCCTCGCCGACATCGGCCCAACGCTCATCCAATGGAAAAACGACGGCCTCGGCCACTTCACCCGCCAGCAGCCGTAGAGACCGCGGTATCAGTTACCTATGTGCTCGGTTCATGCCGGCTTCCCTTACCCCTCTGTCCTACTGTTAGGCTAATGCTTCGTCGAGCGAGATGAAGGGAAGCCCGTGAGCTCCAGCAACGGGTGCGGATGTCAGTTGGCCTTGATGAACATTGAGGCCCTTGGCGAGGTTGCGGTCCTTGCGCAAAGCCTCGGTCACACCGAGGTCGGCGAGGGTTAGAAGATAACGTTCGGTGACGTTGCTTAGCGCTTGTGTGGAAGTCCTCGAGTAGGCACCCGGCATGTTGGCGACGCAGTAGTGGAGGACGCCTTCCTCAACATAAGTGGGATTCTCGTGAGTGGTTGGGCGCGTGGTTTCAGCACAGCCACCCTGATCGACCGCGATATCCACAAGAACGGATCCGGGTTGCAGCAGCTTGAGCATTTCCCGGGTGATCAGCTTTGGCGCGGCGGCACCTGGAACGAGAACCGCGCCGATGACGAGGTCAACGCGCGGGAGCAGCTCCGAAAGGTTCGCCTCAGTGGAATAGAGCGTGTTGGCTCCGGACATCGTGATGTCGAGGAAGCGCATGCGTTCGAGATCGATGTCCAAAATGGTCACATCTGCCCCGACTCCGGTGGCGACACGGGCGGCATTGATCCCGGCGGTTCCACCACCGATGACCACCACCCGAGAATAGGTGCCAAGAATAGGTGCCACAAGAATAGGTGCCAGGCAAACAGTAACTAGATGGCGAGTAGAATTCTATTTGATACTTCGTAACAACCTAAAAACCAATGAGTCACAGGTGATATCACCCTCGAAGGCCGGGCTTGCCAATGGCTCCAACGCCGGGCGGATTTTGGCTGACGGGGCTTCGGGCGGAGGGGCGATCACAGGGTAAACGGTCAACACAACCCCTCTATCCAAGCGCGGCCGGATTGAGGTAAGCTCGCGGTCTATGGAAACACCTATCGACCCGCCTGCCGGTCCCATCATCAAGAGTGACCGCACCGGTCGCACCCGTTACAGCGCCGAGTACAAGCGCGAAGTCCTCGACGCCTTCGAGTCCAGCAGCCTCAGAGCGCCGGTTTTCGCCGAGCAGTGCGGCATCATGGGTCTGGGCCCGTAATGGAACGGGGTCACGGGTCTGGGGTCGGCAAAAGCGCCGGGATAAACCGGCGCTTTTCCTGACCCCTTCTTTCCTGGAAAGCATCGAGCAGGCTGAAAGACATGGCACCTCAAAGCTGGCCAGACACGAGCTTCGCCGGTCAAGGCGGAAGCGATGTTAGTTAGCGGGACCCCGACTGGGAATCCTGATCGCGAACATGCTGCACTTCGCCCAGCCGCTGGAGGTGGAGGGTTGACGGCGCGGCCTTTGGTTCGGGCCGATGGATCGGCTGGCGGACTGGGTATCCCTTCTGCTGATCGATGGGAAATTTTATCCGCTCTTCCCGTTCCTGTTCGGGCTTGGTTTCGCGTTCCAGATGGATCGGCTTCCTCGCGGGCGCTCGATCCCATCGCGGTTTACGTTCGCCGCCTTTCGATCCTGATGGGGTCCGGGCTGGCGCATGGGATTTTCCGATGGAACGGCGATGTCCTTTCCGTGTGCGCGCTTTGCGGTTTCGCGGTGCTGATTTTTGCGCCGGCCTATCTGGGGCTGTTTCTCCTCGGGCTGCTGGCGGGACGGTCGGAAAGCTGGAGACGATGGGAATCGCCCTTCTGGTCTTCGCGGCGCAAATCCTTTTCAGCGCGCTATGGCTGAGGGTTTTCCGATATGGGCCGATGGAATGGTTGTGGCGCAGCCTCACCTACGGGGCGCGCCAACCGATGATGCGGGAAAGGTTTTCGCCGTCCACGCCGCTTGGATGTCACCCTTGGGGTGCCCGGGATCACAAGGAATCGCCGCCGATCCGCGCGAAGAGCCTGCCGTCCGGGGCGAGGGATTTCGGAATCCAGACCTCGATGCGGTGCACGCCCGGCGAGAAGCCGTCAGGCGTGCTTGTGATGATCACGCCGTCGCTGCCATGGCTCGCCTTGCTCCACGAGGACGATGTGAGATCGGTGCCGAATTCGACGAAGCTTTCCGCGCCGAAACCGACGGACATTTGCGTCACCGGGTAGGTGAGTTTGAAGTAATCCCGCTCGCCCTCACCGGCATCCTCACGGACGAGGGCGTTGGCGATTCCGGTTGGGACGGCTCCTGTCGCCGGGTTCCCGCCGAGGATCAGCTCGAGGATGTTCGGGAAACCGTTGCCGTTGGCGTCGGCCGCGGGGAGCGCGTCACCGCCTTCCAAGCGATGGAACGCCGCCCAGCCTTCGTAGCCGGAGACCAGCTCGATCACGCTGTTGTCGTACCGCTCGAACCCGAAGGAGAACGGCGTGCCGTCGAAATACGTCCCGCTGAGCGTGCCCGATTCGTCCGTCACCTCGCCGAGCGGAAGGTTGAAACCGTAGCCATAAACGCGCACCACCGCCGCATTCTCGATCAGGACATCCAACTCGGCGCCGCTGAAAGAGCCGCCGAAGAATTCCGTCGTGGCATCGTCGATTCCGTAGAACCCGTAATCCCCGCTGAAAGTCCCGCCCCGGATCACCACTTCCGATGCGCCGTCGGCCTTCAAGCCATCCTCACCGCCGATGAACGTGCCGCCCTCGACCTCCACCATCGCCGTGTCGGCCGCGCGGAACCCGTTCACCGTGCCATCGAAATGCCCGCTGCGAATGCGGGTCTTCGAGGTCATGTTCGCGAAGCCCGCGAGTTCTCCGGAAATGAACCCGCCATTCACTTCCAGATCGCCGCCGAATGTCGAGCGAACGCCGACCACCGTGCCCGAGAACGTGCCGTTCCGAATCACCGCCCGCGACGTGCCGGACACCTGGAAGGCATCGGTGCTTCCCGTGAAAATCCCGCCGCTGAGCTCAGCCGTGGAGTTCCCGTTTGCGAAGAAGGCGAAAGGCGCATTGAAGGTTCCACCGCTGACATTGACTTCCGAGGTATCGCTGGAATGAAAGCCAGCTTCACCACCGGTGAAGCTGCCGTTAGAAATCGTCACCGTGGCTGTATTGTTGCTGTACCCGCCTCTCACCTGACCATGAAAGGTGCCGCCACGCACCGTCAGCGAACCACTATCCACGGCCCGAAGTGCCTCTCCGGCGGAGGAAAAGCTGCCGCCGTCGATCTCCGCCATGCCGCCGAGGTAGAGAGCCTCGGCCTGACCCGTGACGGTGCCGGCAGTGATGAAGACCTGCGAGTCGCCGATAGCAAAGATCCCTTTGTTGATCCCCGTGAGGCTGCCGCCGGAGAGACGGATCTCGCTGTTATCGTGGGCAAAAATCGCCCAACTGTCGTCGATCAAACCACCCGGAAGATTCGGCACGGCATTCAGTGTGCCGCCCGAGATGTGGAGCCGGCCGCCTTCCCGCACTCTCGCGGCAGGCGCACCTTCGATCAGCCCCGCCTCCATTTCCACCAGGGAGGTGCCGCTGACTTCCAGCGCTTGAGCTTCCGAATCCAGACCCCGGATCACGGCATTCTCCAGCGTGACGGTTGTCGCCGCATCATCCGGCGCGGGCGAGTTATCCACGACAACAGCGCCGGCATCGAGACCATCATCGATCACATGGGTGAGACCGTCGTTAAAGATCCGTTGGCGACGCAGATTCCCGGCCATCGCCCCATTGATGAAGGCGAGGCTTTCGGAAACCCGGGAGCTGCCGCCAAAATCTCCCCAACTACTGTTAAGGCCGGCTAGATAATCACTAGGCTCGCCAATAGAACTCCCAAAGGAGCTGATTCCGGCGATGCGGAAGATCCCATCACCCCCCTCGATAAAGGCAGGCCCGCCGGAATCCCCGGGAGCCACGGTCACCTCATCGGCACCAAAACCCAAATCCTGGGAACCCGTCACCAGCGGTGTCAGATCATTGGCCGCTTGCCCGCTGTCGAAATCATAGTAAAGAGCGCTCGATGCAAAATTTTCCGGATCGGGAGGGTTCAAGGCGAGGATCGCGGTGCCGGTCATCTCAAAACGGTTCCGGCCAGCCCGTTTGTTGCCATCCGAGAACGTGAAGCCTGTCTCCCCGCTGCCCGTCGCCCCGTAACCCGCGACCACGAAGGCTTTGCCGATCTCGTCATTGGTGGTGTAGAGTTCGTAGCGAGGGACGCCCGCAGGGGCGGGACTGGCCAACTCGAGAACGGCCACGTCGCTATTAAAGCCGCTATTGACCGGATCGTAGTCCGGATGAACCGCGTAGCCCTTCACCGGAATCCAGACCGGACCGCCCGGTAGGTCGAAGCGGACGGACGTCAGGAATGGATTTAAGCCGAATTTATCAGTGGAGACGATGATATGAGCGGCCGTGAGGACATGGGTGTCGGAGATCAGCGCACCCGATCCGCCAATTCCGGGGAAGGCTTCAATTCCGATCTTCACCACGCCATCCAGATTCACCCCGAAGGCCGGCACGCCCGGTGTGACGACGTGGGTGCCGACGCCATCCGAAGTGACGATCGCGCGGGCATTGCCGGGCCAGGTGGCGGCAAGGATCGCGATGGCGGCAAGAGCGGATCGCGTGGCTGCGAATGCCGATGAATTCTCATGAAGACGTGAAAGTTGTTTCATCGCGGGAGCCTGAAGGAAAACGCGTAATTTTGTCCATACCCACTCATGGGGTGGTGGGAGGGAAGGATGCTCCGCCCGCGATCATGTCGCGCAGGGCGAGCACGGTGGCGGCGTGGCGGTTTTCGGCCTTCAGCTTGGGGATGAGGTGAGCGACGTGTTTCTGCACGGTGGCGAGGCTGATGCCGAGGATGGCGGCGATCTCCGGGTTCTGTTTTCCCGCCGTCATCCACCACAGGACATCGCATTCGCGCTCGGTCAGCCCGGAGGCCATCCAGCGTTGGCGCGGGCAGACGGATCCCTCGGATTCTTCCTCCCAAAAACTCGTTGATGCTTAACTCAATGCAGAGGTAAGCCCACATCAGCGTCCTTGCCTATCACCTCCTGTGTTGGAGCGGCCGACTTTGTAGTGCCTTTTGAAACCAATCCCCACAAATTCAAGGGCTACAGCCTCATGATAAGAAACTTGGTTGGAGTCCGTTGGTTGGAGTCCGCCAGCCTTGTATGTGACTCAGGCTCCACCGTTCCATCTTTCACGCCGATCATCACTTCATCCGAGCGCTTGAACCGGCAGCCGGGCCGATCGATTCCCGTTTGATGAAACTGGTGGCGAACTCTTCCCGCATCGGTGGTAGCTCTTCCTCGCCTTCAATCCGGGAAATTAGCATCTCCACGGTCGTCGCGGCCATCTCCACCAAGGGCTGCGCCACCGTCGAAAGTGAGATCATCAGTTGAGCGCCCAGTGGCACGCCATCGATTCCAACCACGGAAAGATCCTCGGGAATCCGCAGGCCCAGTTCCTTCGCCGCCCTCATGATACCCAAGGCCGTGAAGTCATTCAGAGCCACCACCGCGCTGGGCCTCTCGTCACCCGCAAGAATTCTTAAACCCACTTCCCGCGCATCATCAATCGAAGGACCGCACGAAACCACCTCCACCTGACTTTGGCCATCAAGCTTAGCAATCGCATCGCGAAACAAGGCAGGACGCATCCCGACCCGCTGACCTTCCGAGCGTGCGGAAAGAAACACAAAGTTCCGGTGCCCGAGCTCATGCAAGTTCTCAGCCGCCTGACTCAGACCGACCTCAAAATTCGGAATCACCATATCCACATACGCCGAGCCCGCACCGGGCATCGCATAGGCGACGATCGGAAAACCCAGCTTGCTCTGGTGCTCGAGAAATTCCCGATGCGCATCCACATCACTCACGAAAACCGCCACCCCATCGACATCCCGATGAACGAAATCCTCTAACGACTTTTTCTCCCGTTCGAGATCATTACGCCAGTTTTCAATCACCAGATTGTATCCCTTTTCCTCAAGCGCCGCTCCCATTAATGAAGCAAACTGCGTGAAGTAAGGATTCTTCAGATCGGCAATCAGCAACCCGATCGTGCTGAAGCGGCCCGCCTGCAAAGCCACCGCCGCGCGATTCGGCCGATAGCCCAGGACCTTCGCGGCCTCAAAGACACGCTCCTCCGTTTCCTTGGATGCCCAGGAGTTCGGACGCCGGTTCAGGATCGTCGAGGCCGTGTTCACCGCCACTCCCGCCTTCTCCGCGACATCCTTCAATCGAACCTTCTTTCTCGCCATCGCGATCAAGTGACTACCGATAAGAAATTTTCTTAGCAACTCAATCTTTCGGCACTTCCCGGCCAGACGCCGCCGTCTCTCCCAGCGCTGCGCCAGATCGAGCTCGATCAAAAAGAACATCCTCTCTTCCTGTGCTTGGGGGGCTCCACAAAAGTTCGCTTGCCTCCCGACCGGACAAATGAGTTCTCTTCCAACCACTGCTACTTAAACCCGGGGCCAACCAAGGCCAGATTATGATCGATTAGAAGAATCAACATCTCGAAACCTCTCCCATTCCTCTCTCCCATTCCTCTCTCCCATGCTTCGTTTCCATATTCGTCCCGCTCATATTGCCCTACTCTTCATCGCCGTCTCGCCTCCCCTCCTGAGCGCGCCGACGAAGCTGGTCGACCAGTCTCCCGTTGAAATCACCGAACTGAGTGACAAGACCATCTTGATCGATTTCGGCAAAGTAGCATTCGGCAACCTTGAGCTCAGGCCATCGTTCGGGACCGACCAAGCCATCACCTTCCATTTCGGAGAAGCTCAAAAAAGTGGCCGAATTGACCGTAAGCCGCCCGGCACGGTCCGCTACGCTATCACCAGGGTCCGTCTCAAGGACCAGCAACCTGTCGTCGTTGCTCCGCCCGCAGACAAACGGAACACCAAAGAGACCAACGACCAACATCCTCCCGCCGTTCTCACTCCGAAGGAATGGGACGTCGTCATGCCCTTCCGCTGGGTCGAAATCGAAGGCTGGCCAGGCGAACTCCTGCCGGATCAAATCATCCGCCGTGCCGCGTTCTCCGCCACTTGGGATGACGACGCCGCTGCGTTCGAGTGCTCAGATGAAACCCTCAACCAAATCTGGGAACTTTGCCGCTACTCGATCAAGGCCACGACATTCGCCGGCATCTACGTCGATGGTGACCGCGAACGGATTCCCTACGAAGCGGATGCCTACCTCAATCAGCTCAGCCACTACTATACCGACACGAACATCCAGATGGCACGCGACACTTATGATCGCCTGATTGACTTTGCCACGTGGCCGACTGAATGGGCCCCGCACATGATCTTCATGGCTCATGCCGACTGGATGCGAACCGGCGACAAAGAATGGCTTGCCCCTCGCTATGAGAGACTCAAAACGAAAGCCCTAACCGAGCGAGCCGGACCGGATGGGCTCATCGCAAGCAATGAGCAGCAGATCAAGAAAACCGACATCGTCGACTGGCCGAAAACCGAACGCGACGGATACGTTTTCACCGAGCGCAATACCGTCGTCAACGCCTTCCACCTCGCCGCCATCAAACGCTTGGCGGATCTCGCTCGCGCCATCGGTAAAGACGAAGAAGCCGCAGAATTCGACACACGATTCAAGAAAACTCACACCGAGTTTCAGAAGCAACTCTTCGACTCAAAGCGCGGAGTGTACCGCGACGGAGTGGGCACGAATCACGCCTCTCATCATGCCAACTTCTTCCCTCTCGCCTTCGGTCTCGTGCCACCCGAAAAGCAGCAAGGAGTATTGAAGTTCCTTCGAAGCAAGGGCATGGATTGCTCCGTTTATGCGGCTCAGTATTTGCTCGAAGGCCTCTTCATGCATGGCGCTGCCGACAAGGCGCTTTCCCTGATCACCGCCGACAACGACCGAAGCTGGAAGCACATGGTCAACAGCGGCACCACCATCACTTGGGAGGCTTGGGATCAGAAATACAAACCCAACCAAGATTGGAACCACGCCTGGGGCGCGGCACCGGCGAACCTGCTTCCTCGCTTTGTCCTCGGCGCCGAAGCCATCGCACCAGGATGGCATCAAGTCTCGATCCGCCCCAATCCCGGCAAGCTCAAGTTCGCCAAGGGCAAGGTTCCAACGCCGAAGGGCCCTGTCCTGATCGAATGGAATAACGAGAAAAGCTTCACGATCTCGGCCAAACTTCCGGTAGGCATGACAGCAAAACTCGACCTTCCCGCGACCGGTCCGTCTTCCGGTGTTTACATCGACGGCCAAGCCGTAAAAGCCGAAAAAGAGGACGGACGCTGGATCGTCGTAGACGAACTCTCCGGATCGTTCAGCGCCGTGGTGAAGTAGCTTTCGGAATCCAGGAAGCAGTCCTGGGAGTCGCATTTGTCCCCAATAGCCCTGCCAAGGCATTTCCCTAGTGAAAGCACCAACAGGAATCGCAGAATCGTGGGCAAAATCGGGAACTCTTGAAAAATCCCCAAAGAAATTTGCGTTACCCGCTTCGACTGCCAAGTTCCTTTCCACACCATGCGCCTCCAAAATCGATTCTTGCCTTTGATTGCAGTGCTGTGCCTCCCGCAGTGCCGCGATGCGACTCAAAGCCGATCCGAAGCACCCGCTACGAATCCCGCCGAGCCCGTCATCGAGGAAGCCAGTTTCGCCCTTCCAGAGGAAGTCTCTTTCAACGAGCACATCCAGCCGATCCTCTCCGAATACTGCTACCACTGCCACGGTCCCGACGAAAAAACGCGCTTCCCGGAAGATTCCCCGCTGCGACTCGATCGCGCCGAACACGCCTATGAGCCCCGCGAGAACGGCAAGCCCGTGATCATCGCAGGCGATCCCGCCGCCTCCCTCCTCGTAAAGCTGATCCACTCCAAGGATCCAGACACGATCATGCCTCCGCCCAGGTCCCACAAGGAACTCAAGCCGGAGCAAATCGCCCTTCTTGAAAAATGGGTCGAGCAAGGTGCCGAATACCAGGAACACTGGTCACTCATTCCCGTAACACGTCCGAAAACACCCGCCTCCGGCGCAACATGGGCCGCCAATCCAATCGACCATTTCATTTTTGAGAAACTCGAAGCCAAAGGACTCGATCCAAATCCTCCTGAGGAACCCGCTCGTTTCTATCGCCGCTTGCACCTCGACCTCACGGGCCTGCCCCCAACTCCAGAAGATGTTGCCGCATTCTCATGGGACAAGCTCGATACCGAAGTCGATCGCCTCCTCGCCACCACTAGTAGTGCCGAGCACTTCGCCCGCTACTGGCTCGACGCCGCACGCTATGCGGACACTCATGGCATCCACATCGACAACTACCGCGCCATCTGGCCCTACCGCGACTGGGTGATTAATGCTTTCAAGGCGAACATGCCGTGGGACCAGTTCACCATTGAACAAATCGCCGGCGACATGCTCCCCGACGCCACCCTCGATCAAAAAATCGCCACCGGCTTCAACCGCTGCCTACCCACAACCGGCGAAGGTGGAGCGATCGCCGACGAATACTTCGCCATCTATGCCCAGGATCGCACCAACACCACGTCCGCCGTCTGGCTCGGTCTCACGGTAGGCTGCGCGGCCTGCCACGACCACAAGTTCGATCCCATCAGCCAAAAGGACACCTATTCCTTCAACGCCTTCTTCCTCAACACTCCGATGTCGGCGCTCGATGGGAACAACGCGGAACACCCACCTAACATCTTTGTCCCCCATTCCGATGACAGATCGCGCTGGACTTCCCTTTCCCCGGAAATCGCGGAGGTCGAAAAGGAACTTCTCGCACGCCAAAAGGGAGCGCGCCCGGATTTCGAGAAGTGGCTCAGTTCCGCCGAGCTCGAAACGACAACTGAGATTGATTCCACCCTTTCCATCCACCTGCCTCTCAACGAAACCGACGCCACCATCCGGGGTCTGGTCGATGGAGAATCCCACGAGTGGCAGAGTGACCTGCCTCGCATCGAGGGCCCGGCCGGAACGGCCCCAGTCGTCAGCACCCACCCCGTCGAACTTGGCAACCTCGCCTCGTTTTCGCGCTCCGATCAAGTCACCTATGGAGGCTTCATCCGGATCGAAGGCAAGCCAACGGGTGCCGTGATCGCCCGCATGAACCCCGAGCAGAGTTTCCGCGGTTGGGACATCTATCTTCAGAGTGGAGCCCCGACGACCCACGTCATCGACAGTTGGGACAAGGCTGCCAACAAGCTGGTTTCCAAGAAACCGTTGGAAGCCGGCACTTGGCACCATGTCATGTTCACCTTCGATGGAACAAAGTCCGGTCACCAGGCTAGCGCGCTCTACATCGACGGAGTCAAGGCAGCCACAGGTCTCGATCCCAATTCGGTGGGAGGAAACATCGAAACAGAAGTCCCGCTCACCCTTGGCTCACGCCACAACAATGACTCGAAGCTCAATGGCGGCAAAGTCGCGCTTCAGGATTTCCGATTCTATCGACGGATGCTCAACACCGGAGAGATCAAGTCACTGGCCGAAAAAGGAATGATCCGTGGAATCCTCGAAACTCCGCCTGAAAAACGTAGTCAGGAACAACTCACGACGGCATTCAACTACTACATCTCCAGTATCGACGGCCCATCGAGGGAAATCAGAACCCGCCTTGATGCTCTCAAAGTTGAGCAGGACGCGCTCAAGAAACGAGGATCCGTCACTCTGGTCATGCAGGAGAAACCCAACTCGGAAGCCTCCGCCTACATTCTCAACCGGGGCGTCTACACCGATAAGGGCGAGAAAGTCATCGCCAACACGCCCTCGGCCCTACCTCCGATGCCGGACGATGCCCCGAAAAACCGCCTCGGCCTCGCCAACTGGCTCGTCTCCAAAGAGAATCCGCTCACCGCCCGAGTCACCATCAATCGGCTCTGGCATCAACTCTTTGGCACAGGCATCGTCGAGACCCCCGGCGACTTCGGCATCATGGGTGCCCGCCCGAGCCACCCGCAGCTGCTCGATTGGCTCGCCGCCGAATTCATGGACTCCGGCTGGGACCACCGCCACATGGTCAAAACCATCGTCACCTCCGCAGCCTACCGTCAGTCGCAAAAAATCACTCCCGAGAAGCTCGAGATCGATCCCGGAAACCGCCTGATTTCCCGAGGCCCACGCTACCGCCTCGATGCCGAACAAATCCGCGATCTCGCCCTCGCCGCCTCCGATCTGCTCTCCGCCAAATCCGGTGGCCCTCCTGCCAAACCCTACCAGCCCGACGGAGTCTGGACCGCAGTGGCCATGCCCCAATCGAACACCCGCAACTACACGCAGGACAGCGGCGAGAACCTCTATCGGCGCTCCATCTACACTTTCTGGAAACGCACGGCACCTCACCCCGCCATGGAAATCCTCAACGCCCCAACGCGTGAGGTTTTCTGCGTCGCCCGAGAACGAACAAACACCCCGCTCCAGGCATTCGTCACCCTCAACGACCCGCAGTTTGTCGAGGCTTCACGCAATCTCGCCGAGCACGCCGTCAAAGGGGCCGCCGACTTCGATGCCCGACTTGACTTCATCTCCACCCGCCTCCTCGGGCGCAGCATGGCCGACGACGAAAATACGATCGTCAAGGCCACGCTGGATCACGCCTTGGATTCCTTCAAAGCCGACCCTGAAGCCGCCAAGGCGATGATCGCCACCGGCGAAACCAAAGCCGACGCCTCTCTCGACCCTGCCGAACTCGCCTCGTGGACCTTGGTCGCAAGCCAGCTTCTCAACCTCGACGAAACCCTCACCAAGTAAGCGCCATGTTCTCCCTTTCCGACTACAACGCCGCCATCAACCGCCGCCAATTCTTCCGCAAGAACGGCACTGGGCTCGGCGTCGCCGCTCTTTCCTCGCTTCTCAACAAAACCGGGCTCGGCTCCGAAGCTGGTCTTCCCGACACCCTCAGCCACTTCGCCCCGAAGGCGAAGCGGGCAATCTACATCTCACTCATCGGCGCTCCTTCTCAGCTCGACACCTTCGACTACAAGCCGGAGCTCAATAAGCGCTTCAAAGAAGACCTCAAGGATTACCTCGCCAAGCAAGGCGAGCGGCTCACCGGCATGACCTCCGGGCAGGCGAAGTTTCCCCTCGCGCCCTCGATTTTCAAATTCAACCAGCACGGCCAATCCGGAGCATGGATCTCCGAGGCTCTGCCATGGACGGCCAAGATGGCCGACGACCTCTGCATCATCAAATCGATGCACACCGAGGCCATCAACCACGAGCCCGCCAACCAGCTCGTCTACACCGGTTCCATGCAATCAGGCAAAGCATCCATGGGATCCTGGCTTTCCTACGGACTCGGATCGATGAACGAAGACCTTCCTTCTTTCGTCGTCCTCCACGCCACCCACTCCTCTCCCTATTCCAACGTCCAAGCCATTTCCGCCCGACTCTGGGGAGCTGGTTATCTTCCCGGGAAATACGCCGGCGTCGCCTTCCGCTCCAAGGGTGACCCCGTTCTTTATCTAAAGGACTCCGACGGAGTCGCGCGCGAGATGAGGCGCTCGATGCTCGATGGCCTCTATGCCCTCAATCAAAAGACCTATGATTCCGTCGGCGACCCGGAGATCCAGACCCGCATGCAGCAGTATGAAATGGCTTTCCGCATGCAGGCCAGTGTCCCCGAGCTCACTGACCTCTCCGGCGAACCCGAGCACATCCACGAACTCTACGGAGCCGACAGCAAGGAGCGAGGCACCTTCGCCAACTCCGCCCTGATGGCGCGCCGCCTGCTCGAACGCGGCACCCGCTTCGTCCAGATCTTTCACCGCGGCTGGGACCAGCACGGAAACCTCCCCCGCGATCTCACCTCGCAATGCAAGGACGTCGACCAAGGATGCTACGGTCTTATCCAAGACCTCAAGCAACGCGGCATGCTCGAAGACACCCTCGTCATCTGGGGCGGTGAATTCGGCCGCACCGTCTACAGTCAGGGCACTCTAACAGAAACAAACTACGGTCGTGACCACCACCCTCGTTGTTTCTCCCTCTGGATGGCTGGTGGTGGCATCAAGGGCGGTCAGGTCTACGGAGAAACCGACGAAATGGGTTACAATATCGTCGAGAACCCCGTCCACATTCGCGACCTCCACGCTACCCTCCTCCATCAACTCGGTCTCAACCACGAACGCCTCAGCTACAAGTTCCAAGGCCTCGACCAACGCCTCACCGGCGTGGAACCCGCCAAAGTCGTCACCGACATCCTCGCCTAGCAGACCCCTCTCACACATCGGCGGCTTCAGCCTTAGCCTGACCCTATTCGAAAAGCCATTCGGGCAGGGTGATTTTCGAATTTTTAGTTGAAGCGGGCGGTCTGCAGAGGGTGCCGAGGGCTTGCGGGAGGTGCGC
>CAZVMS010000295.1:0-20112 GCA_964628795.1 uncultured Haloferula sp.
AACAGCCACCGCATCGGACGTTTCGTGGACGAAGTGATTCGTCACTGGCTCCATGAGATGCGTCGACGCAGCCAAAGAGGAAAGAGCCGCTGGACATGGGAGAGGATGAAGCGGCTTGGCCGCAAGCATCTTCCCCGGCCCCGTATTATCCATCCATATCCAAGCGAGCGATTCCGCGCCCGACTTGAGGCAGGAGCCGTATGAGGTAGTTCTTCACGTAAGGATCTGCGCGGGGGGCCGCCGGTAACGGCGGTCCCTACCGCAATTAAAGAGAAAAATGGTCAGGCAAAGAATCTTGGGATCTCAAGTCTGGGGCCCTCGCATTTTGTATTTGGTGGGACTTCAACGGCGTTCCTAGTAAGGGGAGAGATGGGGTGTCTTGAAGACGCTGCCTCTCATCGTTGTGCTTCACTTGACCCCAAAAAGGTGTCCAGCAATCATTCTGCTGAGAGATCCTCTCGTCGCCTTACAACCCTGTTCTTGACCCATTGCTGCTGATTGGCACCGATAGATTCATCCGATTCTGTGCTGACGCGGATAGATGGATCCTTCTCCGAATTCAATCGACTGCGGCGTGGAAGCGTCGTGCTTGGACATTTTGGATGGATGCAAGGGGGATGAGCAATGTGGGCTAGCCAACGCCAACAGATCTCTGAGCCTTGTGGAACACAAGATCCGGCGTTGAAAGAAACCCTAGCTGCCGGGCGGTATAAGCGCCCTAGGAGTTTCTCCGCAAACCCGCCGCGAAAACACGAGGCGATTAACTCGAAATCCACCATACCGTGTATGATTGAAATGAAAATCCAGCGTGTCGCGCTCGCCGCTGTCATTGTCTTGCAGCTCTGCTCGCTGGCCGGCGCGTCGGCGGCGGAAGCGGCGGAAGCGGCGGAAGCGGCCAATGCCGTTTCGGGTGCCGCCGCACCTGCTGCGAAGCGGTCGGTCAAGGTGATGCAGGAGGACTTCCTGAGACTGAAGTTCGGCATGTTCATCCACTACAACATGGCCACCTACAAGGGTGCCGAGTGGGTTTCCGGTTATCACAGTCCCGCTGACTTTAATCCGGGCGGCAGAGTAAATACCGATGCCTGGGCCGACGCTGCAGTGTCCGCAGGCATGAAATACGGGGTTCTAACGGTCAAGCATGTTGCGGGATTCTGCTTGTGGGACAGCAAGTACACGACCTATGACGTGATGAATCCGGATTGCCCCTACCAACAGGATCTCGTGGCGCAGTTCATCAAGTCATTCAAGAGCCGCGGATTGAAAGTTGGCCTCTACTACTGCTGGCGTAATCCGGGTTTCAAGAGCGAGTTCAAGGTGCTGCCGCCGGAATGCGATCCGGCGACGCATTCGCTGCAGGAGCAGAACGAATTCCAGAAGAAGCAGATCGCCGAGTTGTTGGAAAAATATTCGGATGTCTTTTACGTCTGGAACGATTCCCTCGACCCGCAGATCATGCCTGCGGAGGAAGCGCTCGCCTTCTTTCGGAACACGCGTCCCGACGTCCTTGCCAACTCGAACTGGTGGGACTGGGGAAAAAAGGGAACTCTCTATGGGGACATCGCGGTCAAGGAATTGGGGCACTTCCCCGAAAGCAATACCGCGCCGGGAGAAACCTGCTGGTGCTTGGAACCAAAATGGTTCTGGCAGGAAGGGGCGCGTCCCAAGAAGGCACCGGATGTCATGGAACTGTTGGAAACCGCCAACGGCAGGAATTCGAATTTCCTACTCAATGTAGGCCCTGACAAACATGGCGATTTCGAACCGGAAAGCCTCAAGGTATTGGCTGAAATCGGCAAGTTGCGCAAGGAATAGGACGCGGTGCCCTCAATTCTCCAACCATGAAACGACCAGGGCATGAAAACACAACTCACCACCGTATGTCTCATTCTGGATCTCTTCGGCCCAGACATTTCCGCAGTGCCTGAAATCAATCCGACGATGCTTCCCGACGATGTCGCGACCCTCAAACAGGTCGGCGAAATGATCCGGGCGGGGATTCCGCCCCACACGATGCGTCCAAGTAGGGCGGCAGCATCCGCCGATCTGCGACGGAACCTTAGTCCTTCGACGAGACGGCGTGAGGCGCGGCCTTCTCTGGGGGGCGCACTTGAGGCCCCCAGCCTCCCCGACCTCGAAGGGGTGAAGACCGTTTCCCTGACCTTGTCGGCCACTCTGGATGGTGGGACACTGTTCGCCCGCGTGGTTGATCGCAGATTAGGATTTTCCCGAAATCGGTTTTTGTCCCCAGCGATCCTTTTATTTTGAATGGTCGGCCTGTGGTACCTTGGATAAGCGCATGTCAAGCTACGGACAACTTGAATCCCGGGTGATCGTCATCATCGGCGGGACCACCGGGCTCGGTCTTTCTGCCGCGCATGCCTGTCTGGCCTCGGGTGCGGCCGGCGTAGTGGTGACTGGGCGGAATCCAGACAGCGCCGAGGCGGCTCGTGCGGCGCTCGGGCCGAACGCGGACGCCTTGGTTGGAAACGCCATCGACGGTGCGCATGCGGAACAAGCGATCGACCTAGCCATCGAGCGTTTCGGCCGGTTTGATGCGCTCTACCACGTGGCGGGTGGAAGCGGACGGAAACTTGGCGATGGACCGCTCCATGAGGTCACTGATGAGGGGATCGATGCCACGCTCAGCCTCAATCTCGGCTCGATGATCCGCTCCAATCGTGCTGCGGTCCGCCGCTTTTTGCAAGATGGAGGCGGGGGCTCGATTCTGAACATGGGCTCCGTGCTCGGTTGGTCGCCCTCGCCGGAATACTTCACCACTCACGTCTATGCCGCCGCCAAGGCGGCCGTGATCGGGTTCACCAAATCCATCGCCGCGCGCTACGCACCGCAAAACATCCGCGCCAACGTCCTTGCCACGGCCCTGGTCGAGACGCCCATGGCGAGACGCGCCGCCGGTGATGAGGAAATCCTCGCCTTCATCCACACCAAGCAACCGCTTGACGGTGGCCGCATCGGCCGACCATCGGATCTCGATGCCGCTGCGGTCTATTTTCTCTCACCCGGCTCCGCTTTTACCACCGGACAGGTCCTCGCCGTTGATGGTGGCTGGGAGGTTTCCGAAGGCCAACTACGATGAACGGGCAAGCTCCATGGCTACTGGGCCTCGATCTCGGCGGCACCCGTCTGAAGGCGCTCTGCCTCACCCCGGACGGCGGCGAAATCGCGCGCGCCACCGCGCCGACTGATGGCGCTGACTGGCAGCAGTCAGTGAAATCCTGTGTCGCGGGATTGTTAGAAAATCATGGGCAACCCGCCGCTATTGGCGTGGCCGCGCCTGGTCTTCCCTCACCGGACGAGCGCTGCATCGCCAGCATGCCCGGACGACTCGCCGGGCTGGAAGAGCTCGATTGGCGGGATTTTTTGGGATGTGAAAAAGCCGTTCCGGTGCTCAATGACGCCCACGCCGCCCTGCTCGGCGAAGTCTGGCTCGGTGCGGCCAAGGCGATGCGCGATGTCATCCTGCTGACCCTCGGCACTGGTGTCGGCGGAGCGGTCCTAACAGACGGACGTCTGCTGCGTGGCCAGCTCGGGCGTGCTGGCCACCTCGGGCACATCTCGATTGATGCCGATGGCCCGCTGGACATCGTCAAGACGCCTGGTAGCCTCGAGGATGCCGTTGGAAACCATTCGCTCGCCGCACGCAGCGGCGGACGCTTCCGCTCGACGGCCGATCTCGTCGCCTCCGCGAAATCCGGCGACGCCCAGGCTGCGGAGATCTGGCGGAAAACGGTCCGCGATCTCGCCACCGGCATCGCCTCACTCATCAACGTGCTTGATCCCGAAGCCGTCGTCATCGGCGGCGGTATCGCCGAAACGGGCGACGACCTTTTTCTCCCTCTCGAAGCCGAACTCGACCGTATCGAATGGCGACCGACCGGTGTCCGTGTGCCCATCCTCCGCGCCACGCTCGGCGATTGGGCGGGTTCCTACGGTGCCGCTTTTTATTCTAACAATCATCACTAACAATCATCACACCGCGCTAAGTTCATGACACCCGCCCTCTCGTTTCTCAAAAAATCCCGCGGCCTGATCGACGTTGTGGAAGCCCAGTTGCCAGTCGTCAGCGAGGCCGCCGCCCTTTTTGCCGACACCATCCTAACAGGTCGGATGGTGCACGTCTTCGGCTCTGGCCACTCGCGCATCATGACCGAGGAAATGTGGCCGCGTTATGGTTCGTTTCCCGGCTGGAATCCCATCGTGGAATTGTCGCTGTCGTTCCACAATCTGGTGGTCGGTGCCAACGGCCAGCGCCAAGCGATGTTTCTGGAAAACGTCAGCGGTTTTGCCGGACGCATTCTGCGCAACTATGACCTGTCCGCTCAGGACAGCGCGCTGATCATCTCCTCGTCCGGTTGTAACGTGGTGCCGATCGAGATGGCGGAAGGCTTCCAACAGCGCGGGATCAAGGTGGTGGCGATCATTAGTAAAGAGCACTCCGGTGCCAGCACCAGCAAACGCGAGGATGGGAAAAAACTGCAGGACTTCGCCGATATCGTGCTCGATACCGGCGCGCCGATCGGCGATGCGATGGTGAAAATCTACGGGCTTGACACGCCGGTGGCACCCGGCTCCACCGTTGGCGGCTGCCTGCTCGTCAACTGCATCAAGGCGGAGGTGGCGCGACTTCTAACAGAAGCCGGCCAGCCGCCAAAAGTGCTCAGCGCCGCTGTGGTGGTTGGCGCGGAGCGAGCTGTGACACTTTTCGAAAGCGCCTATGACGAACACGCCCACCGCCTCGCGCGGCTCTATGCCAAGGTCGGCGGCTCGGAAGGGCATCCTTGATCCGATTTTAACCTCTAATGCGACCCTACCCAATCCATGAAAACCTGCCCTCTCCGCACCTCCGTCATCGGAAGCTACTCGTTTCCCGGCTGGCTCGAATTTGCATCCCGAAACCTTGATCGCTTCGGGTCGCAGGACTGCGCCGAAGTCCAAGACGACGCCGTGATCGCCGCACTGCATGATCAAATCTCCGCCGGCCTCGACGTCATCACCGATGGCGAACAGACGCGTCTCGATTTCAACCTTTCGTTCTACGGCTACATCGCCGGGATCGAACTGGAATCCGCCTCGCCGCGCCGCTTCGGACCGCCCGCCCACGACCAACGCGGCAAGCACCAGGTCGTCGGGGAACTCGCCGCGCCGCGCGGCCTCGGCGTCGTCGAGGAATACGAACGCCTCGTTCGTCTGCAGCGACCGTTTCCCGACTCACCACCTGTCACGCTCAAGGCCAGCGTGCCCGGACCTTACACCATGAGCGGGCGTCTTCTGCCCAATGCGCAATACCCGGACCGTTGGGCGCTCACCGAGGCCTTGCTGCCGATGGTCAGAAAGGAGCTCGAGGACCTCGTGGCGGCCGGTTGCACCGAAATCAGCGTGGATGAGCCGTCGATGAGTTGTTATGCCTACCGGGAGGACACCAAGCGCTACGTCGATATCTTCAACCGCACGGTGGAATCCGTCGTCGACCGCACCCGACTCTGCACCCATCTTTGCTTCGGAAACTTCAAGGGGCACGCCGTCGGCTTCCGCCGCATCGCGCCGATGTTTCCCGACTTCCTCGATTTTAACTGCGATGAAATGCACGTCGAAATGGCCAGCCGCGAGTTTGCTGAAATCGAACTCATCTCGCAGATTGCCGCCCGCATGGACGTCGCCGTGGGCATCGTGGATGTGAAAAGTTATTACATCGAGACGCCGGAAGACATCGCCAACCGCGTGCGACTCTGTCTCAAACACGCCCCGGCGGACCGTCTTGTCTTTGCGCCGGACTGCGGACTCAGCCAGACCGCCCGCTGGGCCGCCAAACGGAAACTCGCCAATATGGTGGAAGGCGTGCGGGTCGTAAAACGCGAACTTCAGCTCGAAGCCTGACATGCAGCGGGCCTTTCAAAAAGACGACGCGCTTCTCGAGGACATCGCCCGCGCCAGGGCCGAGGGACGCTCCCGTATCTGGTGGCTCGGGCAGAGCGGGTTTCTCGTCCACACGCCCGCGGCCACGATCCTGTTCGATCCCTATTTGTCCGATTCGCTGACGCGCAAATACGCCGACACCGACAAGCCGCACACGCGCGTCACCGAGCGGGTCATTGCACCGGAACGCCTCGGCGGCATCGACCTCATCACCAGTTCGCACAATCACACCGATCATCTCGATGCTGAGACCCTGCTGCCTTTGTTAGAGGCAAATCCCCAAGCCCAGCTAGTGATCCCGCGCGCCAACCGCGCCTTCGTGATCGACCGGCTCGGACGCGGCGAATCTTCGCTCGTCGAGATCGATGCGGGCGAGAGTCTAACGGTCGGCAAGGTCACCCTCCATGGCATCCCGGCCGCCCACAACAGGGTCGAGCGCGACGAGCAGGGGCGATGCCGTTTTCTCGGTCTCGTGGCGCAAACCGGCGGGCGGACCTTTTATCACAGTGGCGACACCCTGTTGCATGAAGGGCTGTTTGCCGCACTCGCGCCCTTCCGGCCGGACGTCGCCTTTGTCCCGATCAACGGCAACAAGCCGGAACGCCGTGTCGCGGGTAACCTCAACGGCCGTGAGGCCGCGGAGCTCGCCAAGGCCATGCATGCCAGGGTCGCGATTCCGCACCACTTCGACATGTTCGCCTTCAACACCGCATCCCCGGAAACCTTCGCCGACGAATGCGGTCGGCTCGGGCAGCCATTCCGGGTGCTGAAAAACGGAGAGGGATACGACCTGTGAGCTTTGTTAGACGCCTATTCGGCGACATCGCCCCGGATCAACTTGGCGGCTGCTATGGGCACGAGCACCTCATCGTCGATAACGACGTGGTGGCTCTCCCGGTCTTGGTTTCCTGCTCAATGAGTTCACCCGCGCCATGGCCGCCAGAGGCATCGATGGGGAAGAGTGGAAACAAATCTTTATCAGCAATCCTGCCTCAACCTATCAATTCAAGAAACCATCATGAAACGACCATGGAGAATCGCCGGAATTGAGTTTTCCCACATGCACATGGGAGACCTGCTTGGCTGCGTCGAAAGCCATCCCAACGCGGAGATCGTCGGGATTTGCGATCCGCAGCCGGAACGGATGAACGAAGCCAGACGGAACTTCGCGCTGACGGATGACAAGGTCTTCAGCGACTATCAGGCCTGCATGGAGCAAACCCAGCCCGATCTGGTGATCCTGTGCCCGGCGACCGCCCAACACGCGCTGTGGGTCGAGCGTATCGCGCCCTACGGCGTTCATGTCCTGGTGGAGAAACCCTTCGCCGGCTCGCTTGGGGATGCCGACCGCATGATCGCCGCCATGCACGGCACCGGGAAGGAACTCATGATTAACTGGCCGCTGCGCTGGGTGGAAAGCCACGTCACCACCCACCGACTGATCCGCGAGGGATTGATCGGCGATGTGATGGAAGTCCACTATTACGATGGCAACCGCGGACCTCTCTATCATGGTGCCGACAAGACCGAGCGGGAGCCGACCGCCGAAGCAAAGTCTAACAGCTGGTGGTATGGGAAGGAATCCGCCGGCGGATCGCTGCGCGATTATCTGGGCTACGGCGTCACGCTCGGCACCTGGTTCAATGGAGGCAAGCTTCCACTGGAGGTCACGTCGGTCGTGGCGGGGAGTGAAGGGCTTGAAGTGGATGAGCACAGCGTGACGGTGGTCCGCTACGCCACGGGCTTGTCCAAGTTTGAAACCCGCTGGGGCACCTTCACCGATCCGTGGATCCATCAGCCTCAGCCGAAGTGCGGTTTTGTCATCCGCGGAACCGAGGGCACGATCAGCAGTTATGATTACGAGCCGACCGTCCGTATCCAGACCCGCGCCCGGCCGCAGGGCTACGACCAAGCGGTCGATCCGCTACCGGAGGATGGGAAAAACGGCATCGCCTACAGCTTGAACCGGATCGAAGCGGGACTTTCCATCGAGGGTCCGCTCAGCCCGGCGTTGGCACGGATCGGCCAGCGGATTGTCGATACCGCGATCCTCAGCTCGGAGACCGGAAGAACCCAAGCATTGATCGGAGGTCAATCATGAGCGCCGACAAGGATGACGCCCGGGAATTGAAAGCGGCGGCGGTGCCAACCATGGCGGCCCCGGAGCTTCCCTACCAGGTGCCGGTGGCTGACACCTATCGCCCGCTGATCGGTCTCATTGGCTGCGGAGGCATCGCTCGGAACCATCTGGAGGCCTACCGTGCCAAGGGCTATCAGGTCGTTGCCCTGTGCGATACGAATCTGGAAGCCGCTAAAGCCCTGCGGGACGAATTTTTCCCCGAGGCGGCCGTGACTGATGACTCGGAGGATGTTTTCTCACGTGGGGATATTGAAGTCGTGGACCTTGTCCTGCATCCGGAACCGCGACTTCCGATGATCCGGCGTGCCCTGGAGGCGGACAAACACGTCTTGAGCCAGAAACCCTTCGTGACGGACATCCGCGAGGGCCGCAAACTGGTCGAACTCGCGGAGCAGCGCGGACTCAAACTTGCGGTGAACCAAAACGGCCGCTGGGCACCTTATTTCAGTTATCTCCGCCAAGCGGTGAAACACGGACTGTTAGGAGATATCGTTTCGTGCGACATCCACATCGCGTGGGACCACACTTGGATCAAGGGAACCCGCTTCGAGCACATGCATCACATCGTGCTTTACGACTTCGCCATCCATTGGTTTGACATCGTGAGTTGTGTCTTTGGCGAACGCCGACCGACGCAGGTGTTTGCCAGAGTGGGACGCGCGCTGGGACAGGAGCTTGACCCGCCGTTTAGCGCGGGCGCGCTTGTCGCTTTCGACGGGGGGCAAGCGTCACTGGTTTTTCATGCCGCCACCAAGTTTTCGCCTGCGGAAACCACGGTCGTCACGGGAACCAAGGGTACTTTCCGCAGCACCGGTCCGGTCTGCGCCAACGACCGAGTGACCATGACCACGGCGGATGGTCAGGCCGAGGTTCCGCTCCACGGTGCCTGGTTCAATGACGGCTTCGCTGGCGCCATGGGCGAGTTGCTGTGCGCCATCGAGCAAGACCGGGAGCCGGAAAACTCCGCCCGTGAAAACCTGCGCAGCCTAGAGCTTTGTTTCGCCGCCATCGCCAGCGCCGATTGTGGCCAAGCTTTCAAACCCGGGGATGTCCTCGATGTCACGGGGTAGTCCCGAGATATGACAGGTGCCCGAGACCATGCCCGTCGAGCAGAATTTCCCGAGCCTTCGAGTTTGATACTACCGGTCTAAAGATCTGACCGAATTGCTCCCTTCCGCCCACGCAGTCACCTGCATGGCCTATGGCGACTCTTCCGCCTGTTTGCGTTGTTTTAGAATCGAATCCCTCAACTGCTCCGCCTTATCCAACTCGGACGTTCGCAGGCTCATGCCGCCGTCGGTGCCGAGCTGGCTCTGGACGACTTCCTCGATATCAGCAAGCGCCTTGTCCCACTCCTCGAGCGCCATGTAGACCTTGGCCCGGGCGCGGAGGTGGGGAAGGCTGAATTGCGGCTTCTTGAGCGGCCGACCGCGCTCATCAACCGCCGCAGGATCGAAGGGCGGAGCCAGAGAGAAGATTCGCGCCTTGGCCCCTTCGAGATCGCCCCGTTCAAGAGCAGCGGACACGAAGGTCTCGTCGTCCCGTTCGATGACGTTGGTGAGGACGGTGCCTCCCCTACCGCTTTGCTTGGCCAGGCCTGATACGACCACGGCAATGCGACCGTCCTTTCCAATGAGAACGCTGTTGATTTGGTTGTCCTCCGACAGGATTCCGAGACGTTGGATCAGTGGATTGTTCATGCCGCCCGGAACGGTCAGCAACGGGCACGGAGCCTCCTTATCCCCGAATCCCGCGCGAATGGTCTCGGCATCTCCATCAAGCATGGCGACGTAAGCCTTTACCTCACCTCCGGGTCGCGAAGCGGCGATATCGACGATCGACTTCGCCAAACGTTCCGGCGAGGCAGGCAGTCCATCTTCCCTTTGCCGACTCCATGGTCCGGGCTTGGCGAAAATGATCGCGGTCCATTGGCTGTCGAGGTCGGCGGGAATGTGCAGCGGTTCACCGTCGAGAGTCCGAAGTTCGGTCTGCAGCATCCGATGAGCGTCCTCGCGGTCGCCTTTCGTGAGGAAATAGTCTTCCCGGCGCCCGTATGACCAACCGGCGGTGAACGGAACCTGGAACAGCCAGTAGCCGTGATAGCGGTCTAGCAGAAAAGAGGTGAAGGTCCACATCATCGGCGCTTCGGTGTGGTCCTTGAGAATGATCTCGCGGTAGTCCTCGAAGCACTTGCGATCGGCCACATCGAGTGCCAGCAGGGCCGCTGCGGCGAAGGCCGGGCCGGGCGCATTTACGCCGCCGGTGTCCGCCACCAACTGGTCGATGACCGCCCGTGAATCCACCTCAGGATCCCGCAGGGCCCCACGAGCGATGCAGAAACGGGCGACGACATCGCAGCCGGATGGATATCCCGCCGCGAGCGCGGCTTTTGCCTCGACGATGGCCTCCTCGAGCCGGCCAAGGTTGGAGTCTGTTTTCCAGAGGCCGAGCAAGGCGACCATCAGGCGGTTGCGAACGATCCAGAGATCCGGGGCGGCCGGATGCTCGGCGATGGTCCTGCGGGAAAGCTCAACGACCTTGGCATAGCTTGCACTGGCTTCCCCATGAGTCAGGCGGTAGCGCCGAGGTGGAGCAACGAACGCGTCTTCAATCACGCGCAGGGTTTCCTCGGGGACACAGGCGGGAGTCCGCGTCAAGGGCTGGGTGGCAACGGACTTCAGCTCCGGTGGCCGGGTGGGATCCATGGCACCTTCGGGATCGAGCACCAGGAAATCGCCGGCCATCAGTGAGGAAAGCTGCGCGACGTAACGCGGATCGGTCCAGCTCCGCGCCAATGACGATCCGAACATGCGGCCGTAGTCGGGTTCGCCGTCCGAGTTTGCTTTCTGCCGAGTCGAGCCGGACATGATCAGGGCGGTGTAACCGGTCGGACTTACGGTGAGAATCCGTGGATCGGACCGCACGTAGGCGCCGTAGATCGGATTCTTCCTTCCATCCGGCAAGCGGAGCACCTGCCAGTCGGCACCATGTCCGCGCACGATCGACTCACCGGCATCGGGCAGTTCGTCGAGATTGAAGCTGATGATCTCGAGGCGTCCGGCCAGCTCGGCTTTCTTCTCCAACGCGGCGGCTGCCAGTCCTTTCAAGACGTCCTCGCCACCGTCTTCCTTGGACCAGAAGAGGAACATCGTCGAGCGCCCGAGTCCATCCATGGGAAAGCGGATCGCCTTCCCATCTGACCTCTCAAAGGTGCCGGCAAACGGCGCTCCGAAGACCTGGCCGCCGAGCTTGTCGCGCTGGAAGGCAATCATCTCGAGGTCGTCGGCGAAGCGTTCCTCGATCATTTCCTGCACGTCGGTGACGAGCCGGTTGTCGCCGAGTTCGAGAGCCATGACCATGGCGAGCCGCAGGACTTTCGCAGCGACTGGCGTGTCGAGGTAGCGATCAATCAACGGGCGCAGGGCTTCGGCGCGCCCCTCCGCATTGGCACCTTGCTTTGCAAGATCCGCCTGCGAAAGGAGCAGGTCGGCTTCAAGACGTAGCCCGGCGAATTCGTCAGGGGCCTTGACCAGCTCGCGGCAGGTTTCGAGAAGGGCCTTTCGATGTTCCGCATCCTTATCGAGGGCGATGAGTTGCTGGCGGGCGCGGAAGAGAAACTCAAGGATCAGGAAGCGGCTCGGGGAGTTCGCAGGCGAAGCGAGCGATTGCTCCGCATCGCGAATCACCCGCCGCACGGCAAGCCGCTGGCGGGCTTCCGAGGAACCTTCCTTGGCCGCCTCCAGCGCCTTTTCGAATGCCGCAGTGACTTCACTGGAAACGGCGGGTGCGGCCTCCTGCGCTGTCGCCATGGGCACGAGCAGCCCGAACGCGGTCATGCCGAGGAGGCCTAACAAAAGCGCGCGTGGGATGATGAAATTTTTCTTCATAAGCATTTCGAATCTCGAGAATCGCGAACGGATGAGACGATCACTTCACCGGTTTGAGCTGCCAGCTCTTGATGCTCACGCCGCGGTTGGGGCTGCGGGCGGTGACGCTGATCATGTTGCGCCCTTCGGAGAGCTTGACGCGTGTCGGCTTGGAGCTCTCCCAGAATCCCTTGGTGTAGGGCATGGCGAAGGGGGCGGGTTCGTCCCGGTTGATGCGGACGAGCACCTCGATGTTGGGGGAAACCGTGGCAGCTATGGCAGTGAGTTCGTATGCTCCTTCGGCGGGCACTTCGATGCGGTACTTGAACAGCTCAGGCCGCTGGCCGAGACGGCTGTAGTGGAGTTGATAGCCCTCATCCCAGCTCTTGAGGAAGAGGATGCGGTCCGAACTCTTGCGCGGCGAGTAGCAGGCCACGGCGGGCAGGGTGATGGTGCCGTCATCCGCCACCCTGATCTCTTTATCCACATCGGGAATCTCGATGTCCTCGCCTTCCTCGTCGCCGATCAGATCATCCGACTCGCCGAGCTTCATGCCGCCGACCAGCTCGAGCGCCTCAACCTCAGCCTTCTTGACGATCATCTGCTTCTTGACGAACGCGAGCCCGTTCCAGAACCCACCGCCGCGGCCAAACTTGCCGTGCGCGATGCTTACGTTTTCCTCGCCAAACGCATCGCCCAGCCACTGGGCGCGACGGACGAGTTGGTATTCGTCCTCGAACTCGCGGGCCTGCGAGTCGAGCAGGAAGTCGAGCCCGCCTTGTGGACCGCACCATGCCACCGACCACCAGGCACCGAAACAGATGACCCAGCCGTCGGGCGTCCAGTGGCTGAGGGCGGCGTGGCCGGTCTGGGTGGACGCACGGGTCGGGATGCCGAAGGCACGGGTCGTGAGCCGGCCGAGGAAGGCGCGCCGTCCGCAGACACCGCCGAGCGCGACCTGCTCCTGCGCCGGGGTGCCCAGCGTGGGGTCGTTGGTCGTGCTGCAATACGGGACATCATCCTTGATGAGGCGCACGTAGCGCCACTTGTAGTCGGGGGTGGTGATCTGATCGGGGCGGTAGATGCGCATCATCGTGCGCGTCCATGCCAGATCCTCATTGCTGTATTCTGAATCGGTGATGAAACGGCATTCCCAGGTGTTCATTTCCGGGAATGCGGGATCGAGTTCGCCATCGAGGAAGGCTTTTTCATAGTGCAGGTAGCGTTGGACCTGGTCGACATCGTATTGGGTGCGCTGGACGATGCCATGCACGCCGCTTGCGGGTTTTCCTTTGGTCCAGGGCATTTGGATGGCGGTGCCGAGAGCGAGTCGTTGGAAGATGCTGCCACGCTCGCGGGCGCGCGCGCTCTTTTCGAGGATCGCGGTGTAAACCTGCATCGTCTCGCCGTATTCGGCACCATTGGCACCGCCCGCTTTGAGGAGCTGCTGCATCAGGGCCTCATCCGCGAAAAGGGTTTCCAGCAAGTTTTCTTCCGCAGCACCCTGCTGGGCGAACTCAGCGAGACCTCGCGGGGTTGCATCGGTCAGGATGGCGATCCGCAGCAGCTTGGGATCGAGCTTGTCGGAGGACAACACCGCAGTGAGCTCGCTGAGCAATGCCGTGGCGGCATCCATCGCCTCGCTTTGCGTCTGTTCCCGCAAGTCTTCCAGAGCCTTCCTCTCAGCAGGAGAAGTTTCGTCGTGGGCAGTGGTGAGGCCGTTCCACTTGGCACGGACTTCGAGAAAGCGGGTCTTCTTCGCCTCGTCGAGCGGAGCCAGGGCGGCGACCACCTCGGCACGCAGCGACTCCAGCTCCCTGGTGTATTTCTCGTGCAACTCCGTGCCACGGGTGGTGAGCGGGACTTCTTCCTGGTCCTTTGCCACCGCGAGCGGGCTCATGGTGACGGCCAGAAGCAGCGCGATGGTGGGATAGGGCAAGAGTTTCATGGAGTGCGATGCTGTGGGAGTTTACAGTCGGGGAATCGGGTTGATTTCATGATCGGGCTACTGCTGATACACCGGGATGTAGCGGTGGGGGGTTCCGAGGATGATGATGGCCATGGGGGTCTTGTGGGGGTAGGTCTCCGGCTTTTCCGCCGTGCCTTCGTTCCATGATCCGTCGGGATTCTGCAGCGAGATCAATGAGTCGCGGATCTGGGGATACCACTTGGCGTAGTGCTCGTCTCCCGCCTGCACCATGGCCTGGATGGCGTAATAGTGGGCGTAGTAGTAGTGGCCGAGTTCCGCACGGTTGAAGATCTTCGGGCTGTTCTCGAGGTAGCGGATGGCGGCCTGCACCCACTCGGTGTCGCGCATGCCGCAGAGCTGCGCCGCGTAGGCTCCGCCGCCGGTGCAGGCGAGGGTTGATCCGCCGCTCCCCTGGTAGCCGAAGCCGCCGGATGCTTCGTTCCAAACCTGGTCGCGCAGATAGCTGACCACGCGGTCGATCGTCTCGGTGGGCACGAGGATGCCGGCCTGGCGGGCGGAGGCGAGGGAAACGAACACCATGGCGGTGACCGAGGTGTCCTGGCCGCAATCGGGCCGCGCGTGGTAACGCCAGCCGCCGAGCGGGCTCTGGGCGCGCAGGATCACCTGCACGGCGCGCTCAAGGGCGCTCTGGATCTTTTTGTTGTCTTCGGTGTTGTGGGTCATTCCCCACATCTCCGACATGGCAAGGGTGAAAAGCCCGTGCTCGTACATGCCTCCCACGGCACCGGTGGAGGATTCCTCGGCCCTCTTGAGAAGGAAATCCTTGGCGCGATCGAGCGCCGCACCGTGGCGGCCGAAGCCGGGGAAGTGACCCTTCACCATGAAGGCCATGAGACCGAGAGAGGTGCCGGCGATCTCGAAGTTCCCGTCTTTGGAAGTCCATGAGCCGTTGGGATTCTGGGTGGCGAGCAGGTATTGCAAACCGCGCTCGATGGCGAGGTCGGCGGCTTCGGTGAGTTCGGGCGCGGCGTCGCCTGGAGTGGTGGCAGCAGCGGCATCGGCGGCGGGCATATCCTGGGCGGCGAGCGGCACGAGCACCGAAACGTGGATGAGCATACCGAGCGCAATGCCCGACTGACGGAAGATAGAAGATGGACGGATCATTTGGCGACTCTTTCGTAGTAGTCTTTGAGCGTGGCTCGGTATTCGAGCGGGAGTTCGCGGGCGAAGTTTTGGTTGAGGGCGGCCCGGTTGCGGGTGCCGAGAATTTCCCACTCCGACTTCTTGTCCTTCGGGGCTTCGCCGCTCACGAAATCCGAAACGAAGCCAACGGTGTCCGATTCGTAGAGGTCGTCGGTTTCGGATTCCGATTCCACAGGATCCGGACTGGCGGAGGGAGGAGGCGTGGCGGTGTTGAGAATCAGGGCCTGCTCGATGATGAAGTGCCGCAGGGTTTGGTCGGCGGCTTGTTGCGCGCCGGAGGCCGCGGCCTTGTTAGAGGCCTCAAGCGCGTCGGCGATGGGGATCAACTGGCGATGGGCGGTGACCAGCATCGGGTGGCTGGTTTCACCTTCGATCAAGCTGGCGGCGGCCTCGGTCAGCTTGGACTGCGCTGATGAGAGTGCGGGGAGATCCTTGTCGGCGGTGCCTTGGGTTTGGCGGAGGAGTTGGCGGTGCTTGCTGGCGAGGGCGAGGGCCGCGATCAGGCGATGCAGTTCCGGCGGGTCCGCTTTGGTCACGGAGATGCCGGGCAGGCCGTTGAGCATTTGGATGATCACCAGCAACTGCTCCGAGTTCGAGTTCAGGGCTTTCTCTGCGGTCAGCATGGAGTCGGTGGCGGCTTGGTCGGATTGCATGAGTTCGGCCGCATGCTTCATGGGAATGACGGGGGCCTCGAAATCGACCGTGAGATCGATGTCGCCGAGTTTCTCCCTCACCTTCTCGTCGAGTTGCTGGAAATCGATGGTGCCCGCGACCTGGGCGAGGATGCGGCCGTAGTCCCCGGTTTCGGTGGCGAGCGCTTGTTGTTGGGCGAGTGGGTCCTTGGTGCCGGGATTCTCGCGTAGCTGACGCTGCCGGAAGGCGAGCAGGGTAGCGTCGGACTGGGCTTCGTGGAGGAACTCGACGATTTCGGCAACGTATCCGGTCTGGCTAGAAATCTCCGCGACGAGTCCCTGCACTTTGCCCAGCGACTCGACGGCGATATCCTGGATTTCTGCAGCGTCCTCGCCATCTCCATCCTCCATGGCGAGGAGGGCATCTTCGACATCCGAAGCGGCAAACACCAACGGCGTGCCGACATCGAGGCGCAAGGCGACGAGGTCGAGAGAGGGGGCAATGTCGGTCAGGCAAGCGAGGAGATTTTTCTGCGGAACAAGCAGAGGCGGCAGTTCCTCTGCGGTGGCGGACTTGGTCGCGGCGATCAGATCATGCTGGCCACCCACGATGTCGGCCATACCTTCGCTGGCCTTACTGACCGCCTGCTCGAAGGCGATGAGTTGCTGGAGCAGGTTGAGCTGGACCAGTTGTCCTTCGGCAAGAGCACGGGCTTCAGTCAGGGCGGCGGCGGCGGACTCTTGGGGCTCGAGGGCGTCTTCAGCGCTCTTTTCCTGCAGCGCGACGGTGGCGAGATCCATCGCTTGGGCGACGGCCTCCAGCCGACCGAGCAGCGGCAGTACTTGTTTTGCTGGGCCGACGTCGCCACCGGACAATTCCTTGTGAAACTTCTCGATCTCCAGCGTGAGGGTTTTCTGGTCTTCGTTGAGGGCAGGGGGGTTCTTCTCGTCGAGGGCGGCCTCCTCGGTTTGCTCTAACAGAGTGATCTGGCGGGTTTCGAATTGCTCCAACACGCCGGCGCGATTCGTGGCATCGGAGACCAGCGCGGAAACCCCGAGAACTTTCTGGGCGAGTTCGGTCGACCAGCGGGCGAGGATGGTATCGAGCTCGCGCAGGGCGTCGATCACCTCGCGCTGACGGGCCACCGCGTCGTCCTTGGCACCGGCTTCGAGCCGACTGACGGCCTCGGTCATGAGTGCCTCGGCGCGGAGTCGCAGGTCGTCGGCGGGCGGGGCAGGCGGCATCGCGAGGTCGAAAAGGCGGGTGCGCGGGGCGGGAATGGCCGGGAGTGGGGCGAGAACGAGGGCAGCGCGCAATCCGGCCTGGCGCTTTATCAAGTCCGGTGCGCGCGGGGCCGTTTCCGCCGGATCATTGCAGGTGGCAAGGAGGTCCTGTTGCCCGGAGATCAATGCGGTGAGTTGATCGCGCAGATTGCGGATCAGGGCGAACTCGGAGCCGCTGCGCATCGTGAACTCGGCCTCGAGGAGAGGACGGATGAGCGGGTAATCGGAAGTGGCGGCCTCGGTGGTCTTGCCTTCCCGCGCGAGCCTGGCGGCATCACGGATGGCGTCGGTGATTTTCCGGGTGCGCAGGTCGTGAATGCGGCGGCTGAGGCCGAGCACGGCGAGCGGCCGTTGGTCGTAGCGCATGCCTTTGGTCAACTGGTCGAGCAGTGCATCGGCCCATGCGGCGAGCTCCTCGTGACCCTTGGCCAAGGCCTCGGCCTGATCCGGAGTGGCAGTGAGGAGGCGTAGGCGGAGCACGGCGAGTTCGCGGGCAAGCATCTGGGTCTCGCGGGCAAAGACTTCGCGGGCGGCGTCGATCCCGCGCTTCAGGACCAGTCCGGCAAGCCCGCGGGCGGCTTCGTTCACGGCGGCGATGGCGGGTTGAGGGTCGCGAGTTTTCGTGCCGACCTGAGCGCGCAGAAGATCGGCGGCGCGGGCGACGTGATCGGTGGCAATGGCTCGCATGGCATCGCGCAAGGCGGCGAGTGAAGCGCTTTCCACGGCATCGCTGACCTGGTTGGCGGCGAGGTCGTCGAGCAACGCCTGCACCTCGGTGGCGGTCGCGACGAGTTGCTCGCGCACCATTTCCTGACGAATCGCCTCGAGCTGGCAGGTTGGCAGGAAACTGTCGGCGTCTGGATCGAGCGCGAGCACCAACTCGTGCGCGGCGCGTTCCTGCCGGTAGAGCGTGCGCACGCGGGTCAGCAGACGCTCCATCTGCTTGGTGATTGCGGCGAGGTATTCCTCGCGAGAGAGAAAGGTGATGCGGCGTGAGTCCGTGCGAGCGCGGTGCGGCCCACCCTCACCGGGATACTTGTCGGCCACCTCGACGACGAACGAAACCGAGTCGCCAATCTGCAGGTCGGGGAGTTCCTTGCGGTAGTCCCAGTCGAGCTTTTGCGCACCCTCGCCACTGCGCACCGGGGTCGGGAGGGTGATGGTTTTTTCCGGGCGGCGATTCACCCGGCAGGTGATTGTGGTGGTGCCGATGCCGTGATCGTCCTGCACGCGCACCGCCAGGTCGAGCGGGCGTCCAAGCATGGCATTGAGGTTCGACTCGGGCGAGGTCAACTCGACGCGCGGTGCCTGGTCGGAGGCCACCTGGAGGAAATAGCGCGGGCTGGTGAAGTCGAAGCCATGGCGGTCCTCGGTCCACGAGAAGCTGTAGCCGCGGGAGGCCGAGGCAGTCTCGGAAAGGGTCAGGGTGCGGCCGTCCTCACTGACTTCCAAGGGCAGGTCATCGGCGCCGTCGCGATGGAGCGTCGCCTCACGAATCGGAGTGTCGAGCGTGAGCTGCCAGCGGACCATGGTTTCCTCCGGCACGGTCAGGGTGAGGGCCTCGACGGTCTCGGTGGGTCGCTCGATGTAAGCGGGAAATTCGAGGTTCACCTTCACCTCGGAGAGGCGGGGTGCCGGAATCACGCGCACTTGGTGCCATTCGCTGCGGGCGTCGCCGGCCTCGACGCGGTAGCTGAAATCGCGGGAGGCTGAGGTGATCTCGTAGGAGCAAAGGCCGTCGGTGACTTCGAGTTCCAGTTCACGCGGCTTGCCCTCGCCGGTCTTCAGGGCGAGCTTGGCGGTCTTCGGCACCGCACCGGAGAAGCGGATCTCGACCTTGGCCGCTGCGCCTTCCTTGACTACAAGGTCGCCCGCCACCAGCTCGATTTGGGTCTTGGTCGGGTATCCAATGGCCAGCCACGGGGTGAACAGGCGGCCGAGTCCTGCTGCTAGAAACGGGCCGTTGAGGATGGCGAGGACCAGCAACGCCGCGGCCAGGCCGAGGGCGATCCGTAGCGGGCGCTTGAGGTCGCGTAGGGTCACGACCTCCTGTGGCGGAACCTTCTCCGCTGCCGCTTCCGCCATCCGCTGTGTGAACTCCCACATGGCCGCCGAGGTGCCGGGGGCCGCCCCGCTTTGTTGGAACTGCACCGCTGTGACCAACAGGCTGTCCATGCCGCCTTGCGAGCGTTCGATTTTCCGGGCCGCGCGGGTGGCATCGAATCCGCGCAGGCGCGACCAGCCGTGACACCAGGCCTGGCGCGTGGCCACCGCGAGCAACACCAGCGCCGCGATCGCCCGCACCCAGCCGGGCAGGTAGGTGAAGCGGTCGATGATGACGACGAAGAAGAAGAGAGGAACGAACCAGTGTGCGAAGGCCAGCAGGCCGCCGATGAAATGCTTGCGCTGCGTGCGTTGCCAAACCGCGCGCAGACACTGATTCAAAGTGCTGTGGGTATTTTCGCTCATCAGGTCAAATCATGTCGTCTCCGCAAAATCCATTCCATCCCGAGCAGGCCGATCAGCACCGCGGCGACCACTCCGTTGTCCCACAGCGGACGTTCCGAGCGCACTGTGGTGGTGACCGGTGCTGCGTTCACGAGGGTGCCGAGTTTCGGCAGGTCCCGCACACCGAGGGTGGTGCCGCCGGTGAGTTGGGCGATCCGCTGGAGCCCGTCGAGGCGCATGTTGGTATCCGTCAGTTCCTCGTTCACCACCGCCACCTGGAACTCCGTGGTGTTGGACACCTCCTGGTCGTCCTCGTTGGCTTCCAGACGGTAACGCCCCGGCACCGGCGCGGTGAAGTAGCCCTCGTAAAGCCCCGGCGAAGTGCGGTCGGGCTGGAGGCTCACGCGTTCCTTGAGCGCGTTGCCGTCACCACCATTCACGGTGATCTCGAAGGAGGTCTGCACCACCGGTTCGTAATCCTCGTCGAGCACGTGGGCGAAGAGGCGCGCCTGTTCGCCGTCGTGATAGGTCGAGCGGTCGGTTTCGAGGCGGATGCGCTTGTGCTCGCCCATCAGGCGCGAGAGCGTGAGAAACTGAATGCTCTGCGACCACACGCGCCAGTGGTATTTGTCGCCGGTCTTGAATCGCAGCCGCCAGAGCCGGTCGGTGGCG
>CAZVMS010000296.1:0-51999 GCA_964628795.1 uncultured Haloferula sp.
GTTCATCAAGCTCGGATTTGATAATCATATACTTGGCACGGAGCCGCGATACCTCTTGTGAATTCGGCATGCCAAAACCATACTAAAACTATTTAACTTTCCCAAACTAAATCGGTAGTTTATTGTTTAGCGGGTCCTTAGGCGGTCATTGGATTGTTGGGGAAGGTGACGACAGCGGTATGTTTGAGGATACCCACGGTGTCGGGAATGGGGCATTGCGTCACGTATTGACTGGGGAGGGTGAGCGGGGTGTGCTCGTTGCGGTCACTTGAAATACGATGTGTCTCATAAGTCGTGGTGTCACTGCCGGTGGTGGATCGCCGAAGGTGATGAGCGCGTAGTCTGGGAAAGCCGCAGAGACGATGGTGGGGCCAGCGCCGGAGTCGATGGGGCTGATCCAGCGCTCGGACACGATGCGGCGTTCATAGAGGGTGTCCTTGGCGTGGTCTGTGGTGGATGGAGCGTGGATAACTTGGCCGGGTGTGCCGTTGTCTTCGATGAGATTGAGGAGTCTTGATGACGCGGCGGCTTGATCACAACTCGACCACGACCTTAACGCCCTCCTGTCGGAGGTTGACGTCAAAGGCGTCCTGAATCTGGTCCAGTGGAAACTTATGGGTGATCAAGGAAGACACGGGCAGGCCAATGCGTTCGGCGCGCTGCAGGAAGTGGTATGCATTGGGATACTCAAAGCTGTTGTAGACCCAGCTCCCTGTGACGGTGATTTCCTTTCGACAGATGTCCTGGTGGGGATTGATCGAGCATGCGCCGCCATCGACGAAGTGTCCAACTTCGCAGATGCCGCCGCCACGGCGGATGAATTTGAAGAGATTGGCGAAGGCCTGTGGTACGCCGGTGACCTGGAAGCCCACATGGGCACCGACCCCCTTTGTTAGACTTTCCACTTTGGATGCGAGTTCATCGATGCCGGAGTAGTCCTTGTAGTTGAGCGTCTCGTCTGCACCGAGCGATGTCGCCAACTTCAGGCGCTCCGGGTTTCCGTCGATGGCGATGATGTTATTGATTCCCGCCGTGCGGAGGACGGCGATCATCAGCAGGCCGATCGGGCCACATCCTTGGACCACGACGCGGGCTCGGAAGTTGAGCCTCATACCCACGTCCTTGGCCCTTTGGTAGGCGTGGCACACGACGGCGGCGGGCTCGATCAGACAGCGGAGTTCGAGGCTCATGTCGTTGACGACGAAAAACGATGAGCCGGGGCGGATGATCAGATACTCGCCGAAGTAGCCGTTGAAATGGTTGTCGGGTTCGTCAGGCAGCAGACCATAGACCTTGAGGTCGTCACAGAGGTTGGACTTTAAAGGGTTGTATTTCGCAATCATGCACGCATCGGAATTTTTCAGAATGCTGGTCACGATCTTGTCGCCGACCTTGACCGGCTTGCCGACGCTATCCATCCGCACGTCCGAACCCACCTCAAGCACTTCGCCGGTGCCTTCGTGACCGAGCACGACGGGTGCTAGGCCGAAGGGATCCGAATTGTAGCAATGGATGTCAGTGCCACAGACCCCGCATGCCTCGACCCTGACGAGGATCTCGTCAGAGCGAATCGCACGAAGCGGGAAGCGCTGGATCTTCAGCGTTCTCGGAGATGTGAGCACGGCCGCACGACCGTTTTTTTCAGTGGCGTCAACTGCCGGTGGTTGGTTTGCCCCTCGGGAAGCGATTACCTCACCTACAATTCGCGCAATCTCTGCCGCATCCACACCTTGCTCACTCATGTTTGCTGGTGGTCGTATCGCAAGAAAAGATTCATGGCAAACT
Organism: uncultured Haloferula sp.; assembly: GCA_964628795.1. Taxonomy (GTDB): domain Bacteria; phylum Verrucomicrobiota; class Verrucomicrobiia; order Verrucomicrobiales; family Akkermansiaceae; genus Haloferula. The sequence goes on from CAZVMS010000296.1 coordinate 1,786, forward strand.
TTCCACGAGCAATCGTCTGGTTTCGTTCTCAGGTTTCAGACGAGAGGGGAAAAGGTGGCATCTTCGGGGGGGAGGCTTCACGGTCGACCCCGCCGACGGCCACCTTCGAGATCGATGTTCGCGAAATCGGTGAAGTCACTTTTGACGACGACCGTGCGCATCCCGCCGGGCGGTTACAAGCTGCGTCTGAGCCCGGTCGATTTTTCCGGCTTGCCTCTGCCGCAGTGGCTTCCGAACGCCTCCATCTTCGAGGCGGAAGATCAAGGATGGCTCACGGGCTGCTTCGCCACTTGCCGTAATTGCAGGGATCGCTAGCTTGGTGGCTGTGCGAAAGGATCTTAGAGTTGCCCAATGAGCCGATCTCTTAATGTTCGTGTCGGATCATTGCCCCTCTGGCTGGATTGGAAACGCCTACTGGGGCCTGGCTCGTGGGAGGTGATCGAGACGGCTGATGGCACGCTTGAAGCGCGCGCGGCACTCCAACGAAATGCCGCTGCCGATCTGGCGGCAAGACTTCGTGGAGTTGGTATCGGGGGGGCGATGCTTTCGCTCTCCGTCACTCCTTCCTTGCTGCGAAAGGATCTCCGCAAAGCACTCACCGAGGAAGCCCGGCGATACCGAAAAAGCACCAAGGGTTTCACGCGGAATTCGACTCGTGTGGATGCTGAAGGTCGCTATTCCCTAACGCCCGAAGTGCTTGCCTATGAGTTAGGAAAACGGGCGCAAAGTCGACGTGTGGTTGATGCCTGTGCAGGAGCAGGCGGAAACGCGATTGGATTCGCACGTGCGGGTTGTGAGGTGATTGCCATTGAGCTCGACCCGGGCCGGCTCGCCATGGCCAGGCACAATGCCAAGGTCTATGGTGTCGAGGAGCGCATCCGATTCATCGTTGGAGATGCGTGCGAAATTATTCCGGAGCTCAAGGCAGACCTGCTGTTTGTGGACCCTCCCTGGGGCGAAAAGTATAACAAGGAAAGGGTCACGTTGAATGATCTGAAACCCTGCGAAGAGATTCTCGCTCTTGCTGATCACCTTCATGGAGTTTGGATTAAGACGCCGCCATCTTTTGATCCGAAGACCCTACCCGGCTTTCAGCCTGAAGCTGTCTTTGGAAGAGCTTCGGGTGATGAACGAAGGGTCAAATTCCTGCTCTTGAAAAAAGCTGCGGGTTTCGCGTGGATTGGGCGATCCTCCAGATAATTCTCGATATTGTTTTTTACAGAGACTCCGATCGATCCGACGAATAAGACCCAGCCAATGAGTATGAGAGAGATTTCAAGGGTGATGAGCCGGGGGTGGACTGCGATTTTGGCACAGCGAATCCCAGTGAGAGTAAAGAGAACGAAAAAGTTGAAAATCATTAGCGGGAAATAGGTGATCAAAACAAGATCGCGTAGAAATACGGGATACCCACCGGAGTTGAGCCAAAATTCGTGTGTTTCTCTCAGGAAGGAAAAAAGTAACGCGCTGACTCCTAGCAAGATTTCAAGGCACGTAATGATAAAGAGCCATACGGCAGTCGTCCATTCAGCTGAGTCCGTGTTAGGCGAATCTTGGAAATCCCGTGGCTGGGACGGCCAAGCTGATTTCAACGAGCTTTTCAAGAGGCGCAAAGGCTTTCACTTTTCTCAGTGAGAGCAAAGCAAGAAGTTGGAGGGGATCGGTGAATCGCAGAGAAATACCGCCCGCCTCGGGCGGCAGTTCGGGGGATTCCGGTCCGAGCTGCCCTTTGATCCCTTTCCGGGAATCGGTGGTGCTTTATGGGAAATCCGCGCTCACCCGGGTGAAGAGCCGCCCGTCTGGCGCGAGGCTTGCGGGAAGCCAGACTTCGACCTGGTGGAGGTCTGGTGCAAAACCGTCGATTGTCGTCTGGATGATCACGCCGTCCACTCCATCCTGTGCGAGCGTCCACGAGTCGGGGCTGAGATCCAGGCTATACTCGCAGTTAGCGATTGCGCCGAGGGAGATGGACGATTCGGTGAGGGGATAGCTCATCTTGAAGTAGCGCTGATCGCCATTTCCAAGATCTGCCTGGAGGCTGGAAGTGAGAATAATCGGCGATGAACCGCCGGGTGCTGGATTCCCTCCAAAGACCAGCTCCACGATATTGGGATAGGCATTGCCATTGGGATCCGCTGTCGGCAGCGCGTCTGGTCCCTCCAGCCCGTAGGCCATCGCCCAGCTTTCATAAGTACTGACCAGCTCGATGATGCTGTTATTAAACCGTGCGAAGAAGATCGAGAAGGGCGTGCCATCGAAATAGGTCCCGCTGATGGTGCCGCTGGAATCCACCACTTCTCCGAGGGGTCGATTGAAGTCATAACCATAGATTCGCACCACGGCGTTGCTATCCGTGTAGATGTCCGTCTGAAGTCCTTGGAAATCCCCTGCGAAGATATCTACCGTCGCACTATCCGTGACATACATTCCGTCTTCATTCGGTCCCTTGAAGGTGCCGCCGCGAATCTCGGCCTTTGCCGTATTGCTGACAATGATTCCTCCCCTGGGCGCTTCAAAGCTGCCACCGTTGATAGTCGCGAGCGATTCTTCGGAGGCAACGAAGGCATAGGTGGATCCCTTGAAGCTTCCGCCACTCACGCCCACTTCACTCAGCTGAGTCGAGCGGATCGCAAAGCTTCCATTGTCGAATTGCCCACCAGTCACCAGAACTCTGGCAGAGTCCAAGGCGGCCAGTCCTACGCTCTCACCAGTGAAATTTCCGCCGGAGATCAAGCACGTCGAGCTTCCCTGGACCCGGAGATCATTCAGCACGCCGCTGAATTCGCCACCGCTGACCGTCACCTCTGCCTCATCAGGCGACCACAAGGCGAACTGGCCGGTGACCGTGCCTCCCCCGACCGTCATCTTGGAAGCATTCATCGCACGGAGGCCGATAGAGTCACCCGTGAAGCTGCCGCCTTGGATCTTTACGGTCGCTTCAGCGTCGGAGCGCAAGGCGTCTGACGTCGATAAGAATGAGCCGCCGATGATTTCGACCTTCGAATTTCCGCCAAACAGGCCACCGTTATCATCACCTTGGAAAGTGCCGTCAACGATGACAAGATATCCGTTTAGGTCCGTATTGATGCCATTGCCCGAGGATTGGAAGCTTCCGCCCGAGACCAATGCGGAGCTGTAGATCCGAGCCGCGTTATTGCCGCCGATCAAGGTTCCGCCGTTGATCGTCACAAACGAATCGTCGATCGCCGCCAAGGCGTCGGCATCTCCCGTGATCGTCCCGCCGGTGATGATGGTTTCAGAATTTCCGTTCGCGCGAATCCCGACACTGTTAGAAAAGAAAGCAAACAGGGTGTTGGGTAGAGCCGTGATGCGGCCTCCGCTCACGACCAAGTAGCCGTAATCGACGACTTGGACCGCAGGATAGCCAGTGATCGTGCCGTCATTGACGAAAACCTCCGAGAAATCCCTGATTTCCAGTGCGATCCCTTCCAATTGGGTGCTGGCTACCGATGCGCCGAATCCCAGGGTTAATACCGTGGGAATCCCCGCAAGTCCGGGCCAGTCTTCCACGCGGACCAGCGTGTTGACCGAAGTGTTTTCTTCAAAGTTGGCTTCGCCGTCGTTGAAAATCCTCAAACGCCGCATCCCATTTCCCGCCATGGCACCATTGATGAAGCTGATGGCTGATGAGACCCTCATGCTCCGGAAGACCTCACCCCATGAGCCAGTCTCAGCCGCGTAGTCAAATGATGAGAATGACCCTAGTAAACCCGCGTTCACCGAGTTGATCCCGGCAAGTCGGAATTCCCCGGGCTCCACCTCGATGAATAGGGGGCCCCCGGCATCATAATCACCCAGGCCCACCTCGTCGTTTCCAAAGCCCAAATCACCTGAACCGAACAAAGTCGTGAAATCATTGGCGGGGGAACCACTATCGAAATCAAACAAGAGAAAACTCGAATCGAAGCCTGCTGGATACCCTCCAAGATCGGCAACGTCCTGACCGGTCGCGTCGATCCGGTTCAGGCCCGCGCGCTTGTTTCCATCGCCCACCAATCCGCCACTCGCCCCGGTCGCTCCGCTGCCCTTGCGCCCGTAGCCGGCGATGACGGTCGTTTTCCCGACTTCATTGGTCCCGGTGTAGAGGGGATAGCGGGGGGCTTCAAGCGGTGCCGCCTCCGCAAGCTCCAGCACGGCAAGGTCGTTCGCGAGCGTGGTGTCGGAAAATCCTGGATAGAGCGCGTAGCCGACCACAGGAATCGTCACCGCTCCGCCGGGGAGATCGAAGCGCGCGGAAAATAGGAACGGATTTTCACGAATCACGTGGGCTGCCGTCAGCACGTGGGTATCGGAAATCAGAACCCCTGTGCCGAATCCGAAACCCTGCTGATCCAAGCTCACCACTCCGTCCAGATTGATTCCGAATGCTGCCACCCCGGGCTCAACGATATGGGTGCCGTCGCCGTCTGAAGTGATGATGGCATGGGCGGACCCACCCATGAAGGTCATAAGGAGCACGGCGTGCAGTATTCCGCCCCGCGTGGAGATTTTCGCCATTTCATGGATCGGCAGGATTTCGCGAATGCGTGCAAGGTGTGATCTTAGCCTCATCAAAGGACCCTAAACCAATCGGCTCCGGAATATCCATACCCACACATGGGTAGATGGATGCCATCTGGTGGGATCAGATCTCCCGCAGTGCCATTACTGTGGCGGCATGGCGGTTCTCCGCATGAAGTTTTCGGACGATTTGCGCAACATGCTTCTGCACGGTGGCGAGGCTAATGCCCAGGATTGAGGCGATTTCCCTGTTTTGCTTCCCCTCCACCATCCATGAGAGGACGTCGTATTCCCGCACAGTAAGTCCCCGTTCCAGCCACTTTTTGCGGGAGCACGACTGAGCCGATGGATCCTCTTTCCATGGATCTCCATGGCGTTGCCAAGCGAGTGCCACATGCGGGCCGAAGGCATCCAGTAAGGCGCGGTCCTTGATTGTGAAATCTCGCTTAGCGCGGTTGATGGCCAAGCCGATGACGGCTTCACCGTCCACATGGACTGGCATCGCCATGGCGTAGGAAAGGCCGAGTCGACTTAGGCAGTTCTGGTAGTAGCGGCTTTTGCGGAACTCGCGCGTCGCGATCACATCGGACAAGCGCCGCGCGTGGGCTTGCCCCGTCCTCGCGTAATATGCCACCAGCGGCATGGCCTCCGGCTCCGCGAAGTAGTAAGCAATTTCCTCATCGGTGAACGCCTTCGCCGGATCCATTCGCAGAAGGCTGCGACCCGACTCCCGGTGCAGTGCCTGAAAGGTGTAAACATCCGCCCGCACCAGCCGCCGAATCGCGGAAATAACCGCCGCGCAAAGATCGGCGTGACCCTCCGCCAGGTTGATTTCATAGATGGCATGGCTCAGCCGCCGCCAAGCCTTGGGCGGTACGACTTTAGCTTGGGCAATTGACTGTTTCATGGATTCTCAAAAATTGTCCGCCGTGACCTTGTTTGCCAAGATTCATTTCACCGCCGATGTTGCTTTGCCGCTGGCTTCTCGAAGATCGAGGAACTCCCGAATTTTTGCGGTCGATCATTCGGGGCAGAGGGCCCCTCTTTGCGCCGTGATGAAGAGCATCTTTTTTTCTTTTGGCGCTCGGGCCAATGACATCGGGTGCGGATGAGCGACCGCTTTTGCTCCGTTTCGACCAGCCGGCTTCGGATTGGGAAAAACAGGGCCTGCCCATTGGCAACGGGATCCTTGTGGCGGTTCTGCTCGGCGGGTTACCGCCAGCGGAAATGCAGTTCAATGTGGACTCGCTGTGGAGCGGTGACGAGAACCCGGGCGGTAGTTACAATCTTGGCGCTCAGGCTCGCCCCAATTCCTTCGGGACTTATCAGAACTTCGGCTCGGTGATCCTGGAGCAGGGCCCAGGAGCTACTGCTGGAGTGAAAGTCGAGTCGTTGAAAGGGCGCGGCGTGGATAGCAACTCGGACCAGACCGTGGCGCAGAGCACCGATGGTGATGGCGGCTCGAAATGGTGTGTGATTCACGAGGGAAAGAACCCCGTGTGGCATGCGGATTTCGGTGAGGGGCGGGAGCTGAGCGGCTACCAATTTACCAGCGCCAATGATGTCCCCGAGCGAGACCCGGCATCCTGGGTGCTGGAGGGTTCGGATGATGGGAAAACGTGGATGATACGGGACGAGCAAGGGGAAGTTCGCCCGATCGATGGCCGCGGGAAAGCGGTCAGCTACTTCTTGGGACAGCCCTCCAGCCACCGCTAGGTGCGTTTGACTTTCACGTCGTGGAAAGGTGTCACCCATTTCAAGATCGCTGAGATCGGACTGGATGGGATCGATCTTCGAGAGGGTTTCGCCAAGCCCGATGGCTATCAGCGTCAACTTGATCTGCGGCGCGCCCTGCACACGACTCGCCGGAGAAAAGGCGAAGTGAGCTTCACGCGTGAGGCGATCGCCTCGCATCCGGCAGGCGTGATCGCCTGGCGTCTCTCTGCGGACCAGCATTCAAACATCAAGCTGCAGATGAACTACTGGCTGGCGGAAACGGCTAACCTGCCCGAGCCCGCGAAGCCGCTATTCGAGCTGCTCAGTGCCGGGGTTCCGGTCTATCGAGAACACACGGCGGCCGAGTATGGCGAAGACACCGAAGGCTTCTTCACACGGATGAGCATCAACCCCTTCGGCGGTAGCGGATGGAACTGGAACATCGAAGGGACGGCATGGCTGTCCCAGCATTTCTGGGAGCACTACCAGTTTTCGCTCGATCAGGAATTTCTTAAACAAACAGCTTGGCCATGGATGCGCGATGTGAGGCTTTTCTGGCTGGGTCGGCTCAAGGAGCTACCGGACGGCCAGCTCGTCGTGCCGAATGCCTGGTCCCACGAACATGGTCTCTACGAAGATGGCACGGCCCACGCTCATGCAGCTGATGTGGGACTTGTTTTCAAGCACCCTGCAGGCTGCCGAGGTGCTCAAGCTTGAGCCTGCGCTTCAGGTCCGCCTGCGTGAAGCGCTCGATAACCTCTGGACCACGCATCTGACTTTCCGTCCTACCGGACGCTGGTCAAGGCTGTTAGGGTTTTGACCTGCGCCTAGCCGGCGGGCTCATGCTTTGGCAGAGCCCCGCCGGATCTAAGTTGGAGAATCAACGATTCGGTCCGCCCGGGCCACCGCGACCCTGCCGCTGCTGCCGACCTTGGCCGTTGCCAGCGCCGCGACCTTGTCCAGCGCCGCGACCTTGTCCTGCGCCGGGACCATTGCCATTGCCTGAACCTTGTCCTGCGTTGGGACCTTTGCCTTTGCCGCGGCCGTTGCCGACACAGTCACCGCAACTACCTGCTTTGGCGCCTTTTTGTCCGCCAGCTTGATTGCCACATTTTCCGCCCTTTTTGCATTCTGCACCGCAGGCTCCGGGTTCCATCTCACCGTTGACGATGGTCATCAGGTCGTTGGCAGGGAGCGCTTCGGCGACATAGGTGCCGTCGCGTGCGGTAAGATTGCGGTGGAAGGCACGCAGGTGGTTGTTTGAAGCGGCTTCGAGATTGGCGAGGGTTTCCTTGTGTTCTGGGAAGCTGACCTGAGCCTCGCGGAGATCGGCGATATCGTGGTCTTCAAGTCGGACACCGACACGGCATGCGTCCACCTCCGATTTACGGCCTTCTTTGAGCCACTGACGAAAAGTGCGGTCGAGTCCCTTGGTGAGGAATCGCTTGCCTGAGGGAGCTTCGGGAAGGGCGATGCCTTCCTGTTTCAGGATCTCGGCCATCATGTCGCGGTGTCGGGCTTCGGAGTGAGGAATATTCTGGAAGGGGCGGAGGTCCGGGTACGTCTTGCCGAGCTCAACGTAGAGGTCGTGCGCCAGGATCTCTTCTTCGTACAGACGGATAAGTTTGCTCGGGTCGGCGGCGGAAGCCAGTGAGCCGAGGGCGATGGTGATGAGTAGTAATTTCGTTTTCATGATGAAGGTGAGCCGAATGCGACTCGCCCGAAGCTAGATGGGTGAAGATGACGGAAAGATGATGCGGGAGGCTTAATTCCGCCATCACGGAGTTTGCGCCACATCAAGGCCGCTTGGAACGGCAACAACCAACTGGCCAGCACTTCCCGCCTTGCAGGGCATGAATTCCTGCATTGGGTCATATCGTATCAGCTTGTAAGAGAATATGCGGAGCCAGGGCGCTGGGAATCGCTACGCTCTGTGACGTTAAAGGGCACGCAAACGAGCTATCGCGATGACATTCCGGGGGGGCTGTCATCATACTTGGCTCCACGCGGATCCTGTTATGAAAAAGGCGCAGGTTGTGAATCCGGGGGGGCTCCAATCCTGCGCCTATTCGTGTACGGATCCGTCGGTTTGTGAGTCGGAACAAGATCGACCTCTTCGGTGGATTCTCGTGAGGTGCTTGGGTAATTTTCGGGAAGGAAGGCTGGTGAAGCGCGCCTGAAAGGTGCCCTGCCTCCTCATCGCGCTCGGAAGCGCGCCACTCCTACAAGACGGCACGGCGGATTTTCCCGGGGGGACGGGAGAGAAAGCGGTTTGCGAGGGCTTCGAATTGCTCGGAGAGGTCGGTGAGATGGATCTGGAGAGAGCCGTCCTTTTGCGATTCGTTGAGCAGGTCGAGCTTGGTGAGCCTAGCTTTTAATCCCTCGGCGCAGGTGGTAGCGGAGTCGACGAGGCGGATGTCCTTCGGCAGGAAATTTTGCAGCTTGGGAATGAGCAGCGGGTAGTGGGTGCAGGCGAGGAGGAGGGCGTCGATGCCTTTTTCGACCATGGGGTCGAGGTAGGTGTGGAGGACGGCGTCGGTGGCGGGGTGGTCGAGCCAGTCTTCTTCGATGAGTGGGACGAGCAGGGGGGCGGCTTGTTGATGGATGATGAGGCCGGTTCTTTTCAGCGCGAGCGCGTGCTGGTAGGCGTGGGAGCGGATGGTGCCACGAGTGGCAATGATGCCGACGCGGTCGGTGGCGGGATCGGCAAGGGCGGCTTTCACGCCGGACTCGATGACGCCGATGATCGGGATCTTAAATTTTCGCCGAAGGGTCGGCAGGGCGTGGGCGGTGGCGGTGTTGCAGGCGATGACGATCGCTTTGACGCCGTGGGAAAGGAGGAATTCGACGTCCTGGGCGGCGAATTCGCGGATGGTTTGCGGGCTTTTCGAGCCGTAGGGGACGCGGGCGGTGTCGCCGAGGTAGATGATGTCCTCGTGGGGGAGGAGCTGCTGGGCGGCACGGACGACGGTGAGGCCGCCGACGCCGGAATCAAAAAAGCCCAGAGGTGCGCTGCGCATGGGGGGAAGAGACCAGAGACCAGAGACCAGAAGCCAGATAAAAGAAAATGAAGTGGCTCATGCGGCTGGGCGGCGACGGCGTCACGTGAGTAGTGATGCCAGCGTCCCGAGTGAGAGGGTGGATGGCTCGGGGACGGCTTTGATTCCGGTTTGTTCGAAGATTCAGTTGTTGAACGGCTGAAGGTTGGTTGCGCCGCTCAAGGAGCCATATTTTCCATGGGTGCCGCTGGGTTGGCTGTCGTGAGTACTGCCATGGCTGTTGATGCCAATGAGATAGTTTTTCCCTCCGATTTCGGCAAAGACCCCGCCGCCGCTGTCGCCTGGAGCCAGTGATCCTTCGAGACGGGTGGCTGTTGGGGTGGAGGCGGGGGGAATGGTCATCGTGCGGGAGGAGTATCTGCTGATGGGATGGGCTTGTCGAACTCTCACGGATTTCGACTTTTCGTTCGGGGGTTCCGTGCGTAGTTAGGCGGCAGTGAAGGCTGGATACGAGATTGCGATTGTGGGGGCGGGGCCTGCGGGCTGCACGTTGGCTTCGCTGCTGAAGCTGAGGGGTTTTGAGGTGCTGGTTTTTGATGATGACAAGCGGCCGGATCTTTTGGTGGGGGAGTCGCTGTTGCCGACGGTGGTGGAGTTGATGCGACGCTTGGGGATTGAGGAGCGGGTGAAGGAGTTTTCAACGCACAAGCCGGGTGTGGCTTTCATGCATCGCGGTGGGCTGCGGCTGGACTTCTTTTTCCCGGAGAAGACGCTCGGGAAGACGCCGAACTATTCTTACAACATCCCGCGACCGGAGTATGACAACTTGCTGCGGACGCGGGCGGAGGAGCTGGGGGTGACCTTTGTGAAACGCCGGGCGGAGGTGGAAAAGGGCGCGGGCGAGCGCGAGATCCGGCTGACGCAGGAGTGTCTGGATACGACGCCGGAGCTTGGTGGAAAGCAGCCGAAGTTGCTGGTGGATTCCACCGGGCGGGCGAGGTTGTTTGCGCGGGAGCTGGGGCTGACTTCGAAGCGTGGCGGGCGGAATGATGTGGCTTACTTCGCGCACTACGAAAACTTTGATGCGCAGAGCTCGAAGGATGGGCAGGTGGTGCTTTCAATCCTCGATCACGGATGGTCGTGGCGGATTCCGCTGCCGGGGCGGGTGTCGGTAGGGGTGGTGCTGAACAAGGATGTGGCGAAGGAGCATGGGGCGACGCCTGAAGAGCGGCTGGAGTCGCTGATCGAGTCCGAGCCGATTTTGCGGGAGGCGGGAAAAGGGCGGAAGCGGGTGAGTGAGGTGATGACTTACACGAACTACCAGTTGATCTCGGATCGCGGGCATGGGCCGGGCTGGGTGGGCTTGGGGGATGCGTATGGATTTGTGGATCCGATGCTGTCGCCGGGCCTGTTCATGGCGATGCACATGGCGGACTTGTTAGATAAACAGGTTTTTGCGGCGGGGCGCGCGGTGCTGGATCGGCCGGAGCAGTTGGCGAGGGGATTTGAGAAGGTGGAGAAGGAGATGCTCGATTGGCATGAGGCCTGGGCGAACATCATCGAGTATTTCTATGATGGCCGGATTTTCTCGATGTATGAGGGCGGCTCGAAGATGAGCGAGATGTATGGAAAGTTTGCGTTGCCGCTGATGATGGAGCGGCACATGACGCGGCACATCACGAGGATGGTCTCCGGGGTGAGCACGCGCAGCCGCTATGGGCGTGGGTTGATCGCCTTTGGGGCGAAGCACCTGCTGTGGGAGACGGAGCCGCCGGAGTTTTATGCGGTGAGGTAGGAATCATCGCAGTTCTCGTTGCCTTCCCCCTTTTTCGTACTCGATCAAAAGGGCTTGGCCGATCCTTTGCTCACGCCTTCGGAGGGTAGGCTACCTTTGGTGATTTCAAATGTTTGCCTTGCTCCTTGCCAGGAGTGCTTTGGAATTCTTAGCTTCTGTTAGCTCGCCTTGTTGGACCCGGCCCCGCGTTTACCCTACGCCTCCAGCTAGGAATTCTGAAATCTCTCATTAACTCCAACATGGTAAATTAAGAGCTACCGAAGACCCTCTCGAAACTGCATCATGAGTAAATCTGGATCAGATCTTTTCATCGTCGATAACAGCGACTCCGACTGGAAGGTCCATCGTTACCTGAAGGAGTGGTGCGACCTTTCCAAGGCGATCGATGTGGCGACTGGATTCTTCGAGGTCGGAGGCCTGCTAACCCTCGACGGGGCGTGGCAGACGGTTCCAGAGATTCGTATCCTCATGGGTGACGAGGTATCGAAGCGCACCAAGAAGGCTTTTGCCGATGGCCTCGCCGAGATCTCGGAAAGGCTTGATCGCAGTATCGACAGCGAGAAAGCCAAGGATGATTTCCTCAAGGGAGTCCCAGCGATCGTCGCCGCTCTAAAATCGGGACAGATAAAGTGCCGGGTTTACCGCAAGGACAAGTTCCACGCGAAAGCCTACATCACCCACGCCGAGAGCGCTGTGGTGGGATCAGCTGCTCTCGTAGGCTCATCGAATCTCACCTATCCCGGAATCTGGGACAATGTGGAGCTGAACGTCCAAATCACCGGCGCTCAGGTCACCGCACTCCAAGACTGGTACGAGCGCCACTGGAACGATGCGGAGGACGTGACTGCTGACATTCTCCGCGTCATGGAGCATCACACCAAGGAACGAAGCCCATTCGAGATTTGGGCGAAAGCTCTCTTCGAATATGCCAGAGATCGTGGCCCTTCCCCCGACGACTGGGACAAGGGACATTCGGTGATCTTTCCAAAACTGGCCGGATACCAGCGGGATGCCTACAAGAACCTCGTTGAGATTGCCTCTCGCTATGGTGCTGGATTTCTCTGCGACGGTGTCGGGCTCGGCAAGACCTATGTCGGCCTCATGCTGATCGAGCGAATGATTGCCCACCACGGGAAGCGGGTAGTCCTCTTTGCGCCGAAGGCTGCCAAGGAAGATGTTTGGGAGCCTGTCGTGGAGTCTCTTCTTCCTCACCTTTCCAGCGACTTTCAGCCACTCGTATCCTACTCACACACCGATCTTCAGCGCACCGGCAAATGGCCGGATCGCATCTCGCGCACGATCAAAGACGCCGATGTCATTGTGATCGACGAAGCGCACCACTTCCGCAATCCAGGCGTTGCCGGGACCGGTGAGAAGGAACCATCCCGCTACCGTAAGCTCCAGCAATACATCAATCAGGCGGGTAGCCGTCCGAAGCAGGTTTTCTACCTCACTGCGACGCCCATCAACAATTCCGTCCACGATTTTCGCCACATCCTCGGACTCGTGACTGGTGACAATCAGGCCTACTTCACCGAAGGAGGCCGCAATCTGGGCATCCACAATCTCCAGAGCCATTTCAATCAGCTGGAGAAAAAGTTTCATCAACAGACCGCTGATGGTTTGCTGGAAACCGAGTTCCTGGAAGCGGTCAGCCAGACGAACGAAGGGCGTGAAATCTTCGGTGAATTGGTTGTTCAGCGCAGCCGTGGGTACGTGCGGGCCAGCGAGAAACTCCAAAGCGCCAGCAAAGTTCTGTTTCCGAATCGCGAGGCACCCCGCGTTGCTGCCTACCAACTGAAAATCACCTACGGTCGGCTTCTCGAAGCCGTCGCTACCGCTTTTGACCGCGAGAAGCCACTTTTCGCACTCGCGATCTACAATCCGGTTTCCTACCTCGTTGCCCCTCCTGATGAGGAGGATTTCGAAGCGGGACGGCAGAAGCAGGTCGTAGCCTTGATTCGCACGCTCTTTCTCAAGCGCTTCGAAAGCTCGGCGAAGGCATTCGAGTCCTCCTGCATTCGACTGCTTCACCGCTTGCTGGTGTGGGCCGAGGTCCATGCGACACGTGCTCATGATAAAGCCCGCCTCGATCGTTGGAAAACCAAACACGCCAAACTTCTCGAACAGCTCGGGCATTCGGACGCTGTTCAGCACACTTTTTGGCCAGATGATCAAGAGGAAGACGAGTTCATCACCGACGACGACCGCGCGGCAGTCGAAGCATTGGATTCCGACCTCTACCGGATCGACGACATGCTTGACGACACGCTCGACGATCTTGAACAGCTCGCGGATTTCCTTCGGCTCGTCGGTGACGTGCGTCCCGAGCGGGATTCAAAACTCACCGCCTTGGCAAAGCTTCTCCAGAGCGACAAGGAACTCAAAGGGCGAAAAGTCATCATCTTTACGGAGTTCTCAGACACGGCTGAGTATCTGGAGACCCATCTACGGGCCAAGGGTCTGACTCACATTGAACGGATCGATGGGAGCAGCTCGCAGAAGCAAAGAAGCGCGGTGATCCACCGCTTCGCACCGTTCTACAACCATTCCGAAGCTCCCGCTCCAGAGAAAGAAATCAACATCCTCATCGCCACCGATGTCCTTGCGGAAGGCCTCAACCTTCAAGATGCGAACCGGCTCATCAACTTCGATCTGCATTGGAACCCTGTTCGGCTCATGCAGCGGATCGGTCGTGTTGACCGCCGGATGAATCCAGACATCGAAAGTCGAATTATCGAGGCCCACCCTGAACTCAAGGGCACCCGGGACACGGTAATCTATTGGAACTTCCTCCCTCCGGATGAACTCGAAACTCTCCTTCGCCTCTACAACCGGGTGAATCGAAAGACCTTGGTTATATCCAAAGCCTTCGGGATTGAAGGGCGCAAGCTTCTGCACCCCGAGGATGATTTCGATCCCGTGAAAGAGATCAACGAGCAGTTTGAAGGCGAACAGACCGCCTCCGAGCGACTCGCTCTTGAATACGAGAAACTGACGAAGGAGCACCCGGACCTGATCGCAAAGCTTCCCAACTTTCCGCTCAAGACCTTTTCGGGCAAGGCCTCGCCTTCACCGGAGACCCAGGCAGTTTTCTTCTGCTTTCGAATTCCCCGGCCCGACCCGGAAACCATTGATGTCAAGACAGGCCAGCCACTATGGACCGAATCAGCGGGCGATACTGTTTGGCTCCTGCTTGATCTCGAAGGGGAAGCGGTCGCCGTTGACTCCGCCCGCATTGCTAACCTCGTCCGATCCGCGCCGGAGACGAAGCGTCACTGCACCTTTGATCACGCTGCCCTGAGTGCCCTTCGGGAAAAGGCGGAAAAACAGCTTTCGAAAACCCATCTCCGTCCCCTCCAGGCACCCGTCGGCATCTCGCCCGTACTCAAGTGCTGGATGGAAATCGGTTGATCCTGGAGTCTTGGAAAAAACCTGTTGCCGAAAAGGTATCAATTGGTAAGTTTAACCCGTGAGCCACCAATGCCCCGCAAAAAGATCATCGCCCTCCTCCCCAAGCGCTGGCTCGACTTGGTGATCCCGATTCTGGAGGACGGCGACCCTCAGGCGATCCGCTGGACCCTCACTGCGGAACTCGACCTGCCTCAGATCGGTCTCTCCTGCAAACAAGCGGCTTATGACCACATCCTCCAAGTGCTGCGGACCCCGAACCAACCGGGTGAGATCATCAGGGACATGCGGGACAAGCTCGACCACACCCTTTGCGAAACTTGGGCCTTCCTCGCCCCGCACCCCCTCAAGGTCCCGACGCCGCTCTACGTCAAGATAGGCCTCCACCAGGACCAAATCGTCCTGAACCTCTTCTCCATCCACATCGACCGCAAAAACACGCTCAGCGCTGAATTCGCGGCCTACCTGAAAAAACGACCATGAATCCCGTCACACGCAAAATCCCCTTCGACGTTTACCTCCCTGCCACTGCCGAAAAGGAGGCGGTCTTCGCCGAGACCATCGAGGTCGAGGTGTATGAAAATTTCGACGAGGAGTTCCTCACTGCCGAGTCCTCCGAACTCATCGAGCGCACCCGAGCCCGTCATCTGGGCTTCCTCCATGGCAAGGACATCCGCGCGCTCCGCAAGCGCCTCGGTCTCACCCAGGACGAGCTTTCCGCACTACTCGACTGTGGGGGGAAATCCCTCTCCCGCTGGGAAAGCGGACGTGGCTTGCCCTCCGGCATCGTCAACAAGCTCCTCAGGCTCTTGGAGGATGGCCGCATCACGCCCGCCGACCTCGCCTCCGTTTCCGGCCCACGAAAGGCACCGGAGATTGCCGAACGATTCCAGAGCAAGCGCCCCTCAAACATCATTGAAGGCGTTTTCGCCAAACACGGGCCGACGAAACCTGAAGTCGATGAATGGATTGCACAATCCCAACCCGAAGCCGCCTGCCAATGAAACTCGCTCCTCTTCAACTCGCCGACTACTTCCTCACCGACCTTACTTTGCAGGCAAATCCGGATTTCGATTCGTCAAAGCCCGCCGATGATCCTGTGGAGACGCTCGCCGTCGTGCCCCGCTACTCTCAATCCGAAAGCGAAGAAGGGCAGGATACGAGATGGCTCGTCATCTTGGAGATTTCCCAAACCATCCCCGATGGAGCGAATCTTCCCTACGCGTTCAGTCTCCGCATTCAAGGTACGGTCATCGTTTCTTCCCACCTTGTCGGCAACAAACTCCAACGCGCCATTCATGCCAATGGACCAGCCATGCTCTTTGGAGCCGCTCGGGAAATTATCCGCGCCGCCACCGGCAGAGGCCCCTGGCCCGCAGTGATCATTCCATCCACCAACTTTCTCGTCGGTCTGCCGCCGCTCGAAATGCCACCTTCGGACCCGAAAACCCCAGCCCCGAAGAAAAAATCCTCCGCGAAGAAGTCCGCCGCGAAGAAATCGGCCAGACCCAAACCCAAGTCAAAGTGACCGACCTCCGCTCCATCACCGATTTCCAAGACCTCATCACCTACCTTGGCGACGAACTCGACTGGCCCGTCGATGACTACGGCCTCGAAGAACTCACCTACGAATACGATGCCGACGAACTCGGCCTCAAGGACGAAGAGGCGGCCAAGCTCAAGGACGGCCGCATCCGCCAGCTCCGCCCGCTGCCCGGCGGTCAGCCCTTCGGCATTTTCTTCGTCGAGTTCGGCCAGGCCCGGCTGCCCGTCGTCGTCCTCCGCCGCATCCTCAATGCCCTCGTCCTGAAAAAGCGCAACTCCGCCAACCCCGCTGACCGCCAGCGCTGGGATGCCTCCGACCTGCTCTTCATCTCCGCCTTCGGCGAAACCGACGACCGCGAGATCGCCTTCGCCCATTTCCACAAGGACCCCGACACCACCGAACTCCCCATCCTCCGCGTCCTCGGCTGGGACGGCTCCGACACGCCACTCAAGACCAAGCATGTCGCCGAGGTCCTGAAAAACCGCCTCCACTGGCCGGACGATCCCGCCGATCAGGACGCTTGGCGCAAGCAGTGGCGCGGTGCGTTCCGCCACCGCCTCGGCCACATCATCAAGACCTCCAGCGACCTCGCCGACGCTCTCGCCGGCTTCGCCCGCAAGATCCGCGATGCGGCCACCACCATCATGGCCCACGAGTCCGAGGCCAAGGGCCAGCTTCGCAAGCTCCACCGCGCCTTCCAGTCCGCCCTCATCAGCGATCTCAAGGAAGAGGACTTCGCCGACACCTACGCCCAGACCGTCACCTACGGCCTGCTCACCGCCGCCATCTCCCGCACCGAGATGAGCGAGGGCCGCCACGGCACCGCCCTCACCCAGGAGGACATCACCGCCATGGTCCCGGTGACCAATCCCTTCCTCAAGGAAATGCTCCAGGAGTTCCTCAAAGTCGGCGGACGCAAGGGCGGCGTGGACTTCGACGAACTCGGGATCAACGAAGTCGTCGAGCTCCTCCGCGGTGGAGAAACCGACCTGCCCGCCATTCTACGCGACTTCGGCAACCGCAAACCCGGCGAGGACCCTGTGATCCACTTCTACGAAACCTTCCTCACCGCCTACAACAAGAAGCTCAAGATCCAGCGCGGCGTCTTCTACACCCCCAATCCCGTCGTCTCCTACATCATCCGCTCCGTGGATGAACTCCTCAAATCCGAGTTCCACCTCGAACACGGCCTCGCCGACACCATCACCTGGGGAGAATTCATCGAACAATCTAAGATCCGCGATCCACAATCCACGATCTCTCTTCCCCCCCTCACCGACGAACCCGGCTGCACCGAAACCATCTCTCCCGGCGAATTCTTCGTCCAAATCCTCGACCCCGCCACCGGCACCGCCACCTTCCCCGTCGAAATCATCGACGTCATCTACAAGTATCTGAAGAACCTATGGAAAGAGCGGGGAGCAGCCGCCATGCCCCGCATCCCGCTCCCTGAAAACTGCAAACTGAACACTGAAAACTTCGCGGCTTGGTGGAACTGCTATGTGCCCTACGCCCTGTTGCCGCGTTTGCACGGCTACGAACTCATGATGGCCCCCTACGCCATCGCCCACATGAAGATCGGCCTCAAACTCGCCGAAACCGGCTACCGCTTCCAATCCGACGAACGCGCCCGCATCTTCCTCACCAACGCGCTCGAACCGTGGCAACAACAACTCCCACTAATCGGCTTTGATGCTTTGGCTCACGAAGCAGAGGCCGTGAATGAAATCAAACGGCACAAACGCTTTACGGTCGTGGTAGGAAATCCGCCGTATTCGGGTCTTTCGTCTAACATGAGTGAGCACGCCCTTCGGATTGTGGACGCATACAGGTTCATTGATGGGTCACCATTGAATGAGAGAAAGCTCTGGATTCAAGACGACTACGTGAAATTTATTCGCAAAGCGCAGACAATAATTGACAGAGCAAAGGTCGGCATTTTTGGATATATCACGAACCACGGCTATCTCGACAACCCGACCTTTCGCGGGATGAGGCAGAGCCTCATGGACACGTTTCCGCAACTGCGCGTCCTCGACCTTCACGGCAATACGAACAAGAAGGAGCAAGCACCCGATGGGTCCGAAGACAAGAACGTCTTCGACATTCGCCAAGGCGTAGCAATTTGCCTCGCCACGCGGGGCTCTGCCGTAACTGCCGTTGCCCACGCCAATCTTTGGGGCTCCCGCGAATCGAAATATGCGTGGCTCACGAAACATCGCGTCAGCGAAACGGGCTTCTCGCCGCTAACGCCCGACTCTCCCTTTTACTTTTTCGAGTCGCAGAATACTGACTGCCGCGCGGAGTATGACGCGTGGTGGAAGGTCACAGACATCTTGCCCGTCAATGGCGTCGGAGTCGTCATGGCGCGAGATTCGATGACTGTCGATTTCGAAGCGAATGTTCTTTGGGATCGAGTGAAAGACTTTGTCTCACTGCCACCCGAAAAGGCGCGGACAAAATACGAACTTGGCAAAGACGCACGCGACTGGCGCGTTGCAACCGCGCAAGCTGACGTTCAAGCCAGCGGCCCCTCCAAGAATAAGATTTGTTCCATCCAATATCGCCCATTTGATGGACGCTTCACTTACTACACAGGGAACTCTCGCGGCTTCTACGCATCGCCGTGCCGAAAAGTGATGAGCAACATGGCCCAAGGCACAAACTTGGGGATGGCGCTTTCCCGAAGTGTCGAGATTGGTCAGTTTGAGCACGTCTTCTGCACGAAGGGAATCATTGGCCACCATTCCGTCTCGTTAAAGGAAGTGAATTACCTTTGCCCGCTCTGGCTGGTGCCAACGGGCGATGCACCAGCCACGCTTTTAAAAGAAGACAGAGAGCGGCAACCGAACCTCGCACCACCGTTCCTTCGCAGGTTGGCGACCACACTTGCTCTTACAACTACTGGCCCACACAGCCTTCCCACCGGCCTAACCCCCGAAGACATCTTCTACTACATTTACGCGGTCTTCCACAGTCCCGGCTACCGCACGCGATACGCCGAGTTTCTCAAGATCGACTTCCCGCGCGTTCCGCTCACTGGCTCGCTGGCGCTGTTCCGCGAGCTTTCCCGCCTCGGCGGCGAACTCGTGGCGCTGCATCTGCTGGAATCGCCCGCCCTCGACGAAGCCACCACCGACTTCATCGGCGGCAATCATCAGGTCACCAAAGTCGGATGGACGCCCGACGACGGCGGCACCGTCTGGCTCGACGGAAGCGGCGCGAAGGGCAAATACAAACCCGGCACCAGCGGATTCCGCCCGGTGCCTCAGGACGTCTGGAACTTCCATATCGGCGGCTATCAGGTTTGCGAGAAATGGCTCAAGGACCGCGGCCCGAAAAAAGGCCAACCCGGCCGCACCCTCAGCGCCGAAGACATCGCCCACTACCAAAAGATCGTCATCGCCCTCACCGAAACCATCCGCCTGATGGCCGAGATCGACGATATCATAGACGCCCACGGCGGCTGGCCCGGCGCATTTCAAACAGAAAACGAAAAGACCCATGCTTGAATTCAAGGAGATCGTCAAAGAGATCAAATCGACGGGGAAGCCGAAGCGGATGACGGTTCGCGGCTTGATTCAGAGCGTCGGTAAGGAGAGGCGCGGGAAGTATGTAATCCGCAGCCTTCGCAACAAGCTTCGCTACAATGGCCTCACCACCGAACCCGATTTCGCCCTTGTCCACATCGACTCGAGGGTTTCGGTGAAAGCGGCTCCAACGGAGGAGGAGATCGTAAAGACGGTTCGAAAACTAAAGAGGCGGTTGGCGGGTTCTCTGGGGCTGAGACGACTGCGAAAGTCACCGAGTCCGAGGAGATCGAGCGCGAAGTTGTTCTCACCATCGGTCAACTTCCCTCCGCCGACCGGAAGCCCACGTTTGTGACAAGAGGTGACACGATTGAGAAGGCGATCACCCTGCTTCTTCAGGAAGGTGTGGATCATTTGGTGGTGTCGCAGAACCAGCGGCAGGCCGATGGTGTCGTGACCTGGGAGAGTATCGGACGGACGAAGGCAACACGCACCGCTTGTAATCTGGTCCAGGACTGCATGGCCGCTCGCCCGTGGACGGTTCGTTACGATGAACCCTTGTATGACGCTGTTCGGGAGATATCGAGACGTCGGATCGTTCTGGTGACCTCTTCTTCCGGCCTCATCTCGGGGTCGGTGACTCCCGCCGATATCGCCGATCAGTTTGTGGCGCTCTCCGAGCCATTTCTTTTTCTTGAACAAATTGAGAATCATCTCCGGGCTCTGATCCGAACCGCGCGTCTTGGAGTCGAAGGATTGAAAGATTTGGTTGACCCTCGGGATGAAGCTCGGTTGAAGAGAGTCAAATCTGTCGATGATCTGACCTTTGGCGAAATCCTCCGGGCCTTCGAGCAACCGGCTATTTGGGAAACCATCGGGTTACCATTGGACAGGAAGGCGGTGCTGGAGCGTCTCACCCGGATCAATAAGATCAGGAATCACGTGATGCACTTCCATCCGGACGGTATCACCGACGAGGAACGCGAGATTCTAAGTCGAACCCGGGAGATGCTTCAAACCGTTTAGCTCAAGAATGCCCGATCAAATCCACAGCTACGTCGACGAAGCAGGTGACCCGAATTTGTTTGGACGGCGGCGTGGCAGTGGCATCATTGTCGGAAACGAGGGCTGCTCGAAGTATTTCATCATGGGAAAGTTGGAGGTCGCGGATCCTGAAGCCCTGGCCGTAAAGCTGACGGATCTTCGTCTCGAACTCCTGGCTGATCCCTACTTCGCAGGCGTTCCATCCTTCAAACCGGAGCGACCGAAGACGGCGCACGGCTTCCATGCAAACAACGATCTCCCAGAGGTTCGCTATATGGTTTTCAAACTACTTCGCGAGATGGGGTCGGATCTCCGATTCCACGCCGTCGTTGCCGACAAGACCGTGCTGGCCAAGCACGAAACCAAGCGGCGGGAGCAAGACTCCAAGGCACGTTATCAGGAGAACTCGGTTTATGATGGTCTGATCCGGGAACTCTACGGGAAATTTCACCGCATCGCGGACGAGTATCAAATCTGGATAGCCCGGCGCGGAAAGAGTGACCGCAATAGAGCCCTCAGTGAAGCCATCGAGCACGCAGAGAGGGATTTTGAGTCGAAGTTCGGATTCGGGCGGAATGCCGAGTGGCATATCAACGTGTCCGATCCGAATTCGACAGTCTGCTTGCAGGCGGTGGACTATTTCCTCTGGGCCGTTCAGCGCTTCTATGAGCGACAAGAGAGCCGCTTTCTCGACATGATGTGGCCGCAGATTGGTGAGATTCAAGATCTCGATCACGGCAAACCAGGCGGGACATTCTTCAAGGGCGAGGAGCGTCCGACCATGGAGACCGTTTTCCCACGAAAGCATGAGGGGAAAAAGAAATAGCCACGGATATAGGAGCCCAAGGGCACTCACGGCACGAGGCCGAATTTCATCCGCAACTGCACGTAAGCTCACACACTCGCCCGCCTCAGTCAACTTGCGATTGTGTCCCTGCTTTTGAAGGTATGATGCTCTCGCCGGACCAGGGGGGAGTTTTGAGAGGTGACTTCTTTTCCCGGAGGTGAGCTTGGCGATGAGCCTGGAAGGCTCAGCCACGAATTGAATTCCTACGTTCTCCAGATGAGGCGGAGGGAGTCGAGGCGGAGGCGGGGAGTTTTTAGGGCTGTTAGGGTTTCGGCGAGGGTGGACTCGAGGGTGGTGATCTCGGATTCGTTGACTTGCGGGTTGCGCTTGGCGAGGTCCTTGAGGCGGGTGATCTCGGCGGTGATGGATTTTTTCGCAAGGGCGCGGGCGGCTTTGCTGCTGGGCTCGGCTTTGGCGCTGGCGAGTTCCTGAGTGCGGTCGAGGAGCTTCGGGAGGATGTCCTGACGGAAGGTCGGTTGGGAGATCAGGCGGCGGGCGTCGCCTTGCAAAAGAGGGGTGGGCTTGGGTTTGTCGGTGAGGTCGTTGCCGGAATGATCGACGAGGATGCGGATGGTGGTGGGGGGGAGGAAACGATCGACGTGGAGGCGATTCGGGGCGAGGGCTTCGAGGACGAAGCAGCACTCTAACAGAACGGCTTTTCCTTTGCCGGTTTCCCAGCGGGCGAAGGAGGCGTTGCCGTATTCGGAGCTGAGAAGGTGGTCGATGGCCCCGAGGAGCATGGGGTGATCGGCGCTGATGAAGGTGAGGTCTTCACGGGCGAGCGCGGTTTCTCGATCGAAGGTGACGGAGAGTCCGTCGTCGGGGATTTCCGTGAAGGCTTCGCTGAGGCGGTGGGTGCGCTTAAAAATGTAGGAGCGCAGGGCGAGGTCGGAGACTTGGAGGCCGAGGCGATCGAAGAGGCGGACGGTGAAGCGCTCGAAGGCGGGGTCTTGGTCGGCTTTCTCGATGGTCTCTAACAGGGCGGCGGCTTTCTCGGGTTTGGGTGCGCCGAGTTCGAGGAGGCGGTCGTGGCCGGTGGCGAGATCGTGGATGACTTGAGCACTGAGGTCGCGGGACTTCTTGAGGAAGGCTTCGAAGGCGGCGGTGTCGGCGGGATCGAGGGCATCGAGTCCGGGGAGGAGTTCGGCAGCGAGGGTGGTGGCTCCTTTGAGCGGGTGGGTGAAGGCATCGATGCCTTCGTGGAGCCAGCGGGCTTGGAGCTCGGAGCTGCTGCCGACGCCGTAGGGGACGTGGATGTGGATGGTGCCGGTCTGGCCGATGCGGTCGAGGCGACCGATGCGTTGTTCGAGGAGTTCGGGGTCGCGGGGGAGGCCGAAGAGGACGAGGTGACGGGCGAATTGGAAGTTACGTCCTTCGCTGCCGATTTCCGAGCAGATGAGGATGCGTGCGCCATCGGATTCGGCGAAGTAGGCGGCGTTGCGGTCGCGCTCGAGGAGGGAGAGTTCCTCGTGGAAGAGTCCGCAATCGATGTGGATTTCTTCGAGGAGTTTGTCCTTGGTGCTGATGGCGGCGTCGGGCGAGCCGGTGATGAGCAGGATTTTCTCGTCCTCTGGGAGGCTGCGGATGAGCTCGGCGAGCCAAATGTAGGGGGAACTGCCGGGTTCGAGCGGGTGGAGGTGGGGGACGCGTTCGGGGAAGCCGGTGAGTTGTTCGCGGGTGTTGCGGAAGAGCACGCGGCCGGTGCCGAAGGTGTCGATGAGTTCGGCGATGAGGTGGGTGCGGGCGGCGGCTTGACCGAGTTTGACTTTTCCGAGCAGGGCGGAGGCGCGCTCGGATTTGGCGGCAAAAGTTTTGATGTCGTCGGGGAGTTCGCCGTTTTGCAGGGCTTCGACGGCGGCGGCGAGAGGCGCGTAGGACTCGGCTTCGGCAAGGAAGGCATCGAGGTCGCCGTAGCGTTCGGGATCGAGCAGGCGGAGGCGGGCGAAGTGGCCGGCGGGCCCGAGCTGCTGGGGCGTGGCGGTTAGAAGGAGCAGGCTTGGGATGACCGAGGCGAGGGATTCGACGAGCTGGTATTCGGCGGAGCTTTCCTCGGGCGACCATTCGAGGTGGTGGGCTTCATCGACGATGAGCAGGTCGAAGCCAGCCTCGCGGGCCTGGACGGTGCGGTCGGGATGGTCGGTGAAAAAGGAGGTGGCGCAGAGGATGAGCTGGGAGTCGAGGAAAGGGTTGGCGTCGGGGTCATTGGCATCAATGGAGACGCAGCGGGCTTCATCGAAGAGGGCGAAAACGAGGTTGAAGCGGCGGAGCAGCTCGACGAACCACTGGTGGACGAGGGGTTCGGGGACGAGGATGAGGATGCGTTCGGCGCGTCCGGTGAGGTGGAGGCGGTGGAGGATGAGGCAGGCTTCGATGGTCTTTCCGAGGCCGACTTCATCGGCGAGGAGAACGCGCGGGTGGAGGCGGTTGGCGGTTTCCGCGACGATCGCGAGCTGGTGGGGGATCAGATCGATGCGGGCACCGGTGAATCCGCGGGCTGCGGATTGGCGGAGTCGGCCATTCCATTCGAGGGCCTGGAGGCGGAGGTCGAAGTCGCGCGGGTCATCGCACATGCCGGCGAGCATGCGGTCGCTCGGCGAGGTGAAGCTGAGGGTTTCTAGTAGGCATGACTCCGGGATTTCGATGCCTTCGCCATGGTAGATGAGGGTTTTTCCATCATCGGTGACGCTGGTGACCTCGAACTCTTTTCCTTCGGAGTTCGCGATGGTGTCACCGACTTTGAAACGGACGCGGATGAGTGGTGCGCTGTCGAGCGCGTAGAGGCGGGTTTCCTCGGCGGCGGGGAAGTGGATTTCGACGCGGTTAAACTCGGTGGTGAGAACGATGCCGAGGCCGAGGGTGGGTTCGGAGGTGGAAATCCAGCGTTGACCGGGTGCGGGTGA
The DNA here is from genome assembly GCA_964628795.1 of uncultured Haloferula sp. GTDB lineage: Bacteria > Verrucomicrobiota > Verrucomicrobiia > Verrucomicrobiales > Akkermansiaceae > Haloferula. Next base: position 26,095 of record CAZVMS010000296.1, read on the forward strand.
CTGCATGTGGGGTTGCTGTAACCGCAAATGGCGATTGGTGAACATGAAATTCCAACTCGCGATGGCAAAAGTAGCCAGTTTCGATGGCGACCTTGGAGGAAGCGTAGCCAGTGAGGGCCTTGTCGAAGCTGAGATTGGTGTTCGATGGAGCTGCGATGAGCGGCGGGGGCGCGACAAGGCATCGCGCGGTGAGGGAGAAACGGCACATGACGGGGCGGGGCCCCAGAGTAAAATGAGTGAACTGAGAAGCCCCGATGTGCGCGGGCTCAGTGGCGGTAATAATGTCCGCCGCGATAGTAGCCCCCACGATGGCCACGGTAATAAGGCCGACCGTAGTAGTAATGGTTGTTGTCGCGGTTGTTGGCAACGGCGGCTCCGACGACGGCGGCACCGACGACGGCTGCGGCGGCCACACCGGGGTCAACGGATTGGACGGGGTTGCCGTAGGCGTCGTAGGTCGTCATGCAGGAAGTGGCGAGCACCGGGACGAGCGCGAAAGCAGCGAGTTTGGTGAGATGGGATTTCATCGGTTTTTCGGAGAGCTTCATCCTCTACTGACGCACCTAAGTCGGGAATATTCAATGGGTGAGGCCCCAAAAGAGGCTTTTTCTAAGAGATGTCCGTTTCTAGGTTGGAAGGACGCGGGATTTTCTCCGTATGGTTCGGTCAGATGATGAAACGAATTGCCTCCATCCTTGCCATGACCGCCTTGCTGTCCGTGCCAGCTACTTGTGAAGAATCCGCAGCGACGAAGATCGTCTTCATCGCGGGTGCCAAGAGTCACGGTTCGGGCGATCATGAATTTCGCGCCGGCTGCATGCTGCTGGCAAAGGCTCTCAACGAGCAAAGTGGGCTCCCCGTCAAGGCCGAAGTGGTCGGGCCGGATTGGGGAAAGGACAAGTCGGTGATGGATGGCGTGGATGGTGTGGTGGTTTACTGCGATGCTTCCACGGCGATTAAGAACGACATGGAATTTCTCGATAGCCTCGCAAAGAAGGGTGTCGGGCTGATGTTCATGCACTACGCCGTGCATCCGACAGTGGAAGTGGGAGAAAAATACTACCGTCCGTGGATGGGTGCTGCGATGGAGGATGATTTTTCGGTGAATCCGCATTGGCTTGCCGAGCTCAAGGTAATGCCTGGACATCCGATTTCTCAGGGGGTCCCGGAGAAATTCGAGAGCTTCGATGAGTTCTATTACAACATGCGTTTCATCAAGGATCGCGCGAAGGTGCTGGATCTGGTGACGGCGATTCCGACTCGTGAGAGAATGCGGAACTACATCAACATGTGGAACTGGCATGGTGCTGAAGGCATGGATTCCCCGCAGTCGATGATGTGGGGATATGAGCGTCAAGACGGCGGACGGGGTGTCGGTTTCACCGGCGGGCACTACCATTGCAACTGGGCCTTGGATGGATTCCGGACCGTGGTGCTGAATGCGATAGTGTGGTGCGCGGGAATGGAAGTGCCGGAAGGTGGCGTGAAGTCCGAGAAGGTGACGGAAGATCAGCTCAATGAGAACCTCGACGATTATGGCGATAAGATGAAGCGCGTGAAGCTGCCGGACCTTGATGCGATCCGCAAGATGCCTGCAGCGAGGATCGACGAGAAGCGTGAGAAGCGCCCTTGAGGAAGGGAAAGCTTATCGCTGGACGGGTGAGCCCTGGGCTTGGGGAGACGTCATGGTTTTGTAGGTGTTGTTCGGCCATTTTGAGGCGTCAAGATCATCTACCATTTGGGAGAGTATTTCACGGTAGTTGGAGAAGCGCTTGCCATCCGGGAATTTGGTGAAAGCACGACCGGCGCGGTTGTGGTCGACATCGCAAAGGGCGATCGTGTGATTGGCGTGTCTCTCAAGGAGTGTTGACCGGATTGATCTTCTCGGTCGTGAAGCGGACGACGACCATGTATTGATTCACCTGCATGGAAGTGCCGAGCATGGCGGTGCCGCCCCCTTCAAGGCGCCAGATGTGAGAGGCTAGAAAGAGGTCGTTCTGGAGATCGCCCATTTGGGGGTAGCCAGCGGATTGTAGTGGCTTGCCGTGAAGCATGGTCAGGAGTTCGGCGAGTTGGGTCCAGTTGTTCCGGAGCAGGTCGTCGTAGGTGTCGGCGTCCTTTGGCTGGGTCTGGAGTGAGATCTCCTTCATTTTTCCGCCCTCTGACCAGTCAAAGAAGAGTTCGCAGTAGAGGCCGCCGATCTTCTGTTTGGTTCGAAAGGTGCCATTGAGCCCAAAGCGCCCAAAGAAGGTTTCGTCGACGAGGGTTTCGACGTTTTTGCTGGCCTTGAGCTTGCCTTCAACTTCCTTGCGAGTATCGCCGAAACAGAGAGTATCGAAGACGGCATTCGGATCGGGAGCGGGTTCGGCGTTGTCGGCAACGATCGAATCTTTGGTCGCCAGCCAGTTCCGGTCGTCTTCGCTGAGTTTCGCGACGTCGAAGGTGAACACCCTGCCGTCGGCACGGCGAATGGTGACGCGCTTGGTGTCGTGTGAAACAAATTCGCCAGAGAAGGTGGATTCTCCGTTGGTGCTCTTCCAATTGCGGCTATCGGCATGGAGAACACCTGCGAGGAGCAGCAGCAGGGAAAGAAGGCGTGGGAGCATGATCTTGGGTAACGACACAAGTGGGGCCTACTTTCTTAGAAGTATTGGGTGCTGATGATAGGATCATCCCGCCCAAATTTGTTCGAAAAGTATCGATGCGGCCTCGGCGGAAACAAAAAACCCCAGCAAAGCGGAATCCGCAGCTGGGGTTCTTTGAAAGTGGAATGAATCCGCCCGCTTTAGAATTTCTGTGAACGAGTGTGCTTGAAGTAGGTTTCAAAACCAAGTTCTGGTGGGAACTCGGAGAGACCGTCGGTAGGGTTCATCTCAACGCGATTGTCCATGCCGCCATTTTCGTATGGTGGCTTGAAGGTGCCGCGATAGGTTGGGCAAGTGAAGGTGAAGAGTTCATAGAAGCCGTAGCCGAGGCGCTGGAGGCCGCGGTTCGTGCCATCGACGACGCCGAAGGACCAGCCGGCCTTGCGACCGTAGGCTTCATTCTTGCGGACGATTTGCTCAGGGATCTCGATGAATCCGTAGAGGATGTTGCTAACGGCGCGGCCAAGCTTGCGAGTCGAAGTGTAGGCGTGGCCCGGAGGAGCCTGAATATCTGCGGAAGCGATACTTCCGAGAGCAAGCATGGCGGTAGCTGCAATGAGGAGTTTTTTCATGTCGATGTGGAGAAGGTAGAAGCAGGCCCTAGGGCTTGGCAACGGGAAAGTGTGGCAGAGTGAAAAACTGGAAACTTTAAATGCTTAACATCAAATCTCAAGGCGAGTGAGGGCTGCTCCGGGTTTTGATTTTGGTTTCTAAAAGTCTGATGATTAAAGGGTTGCTCCGGTGGCGGAAAGGACTCCTGGGATCGTCCGGATGGAGGTCATCAGATCCTCAGAAAGTGGTTCGTCGACTTCGATGACCGAAAGTGCGTTGCCGCCCGACTTGTTGCGAGCGAGTGAAAGGTTGGCGATGTTCTGATTCGAGTTGCCAAGCAGGGTACCGAGAGCGCCGACGATTCCGGGGCGGTCGTCGTTTTTTACGATGAGGAAGTGGCCCTTGATGTTGGTATCGACGTAGAGGCGGTCGATTTCGACAATGCGTGGGCTTTTTCCAATGATCGTGCCGGCGACGCGGAAGCGGGTGTCGCCTTTGCGGAGCTCGGCGACGACGAGTTCGTGGTATTCGGTGGCGGCGTTGATGGTGCTCTCGATCAGGTCGAGGCCCATTTGGGCTGCGATGGCGGGAACGTTGACGATGTTGACCTGCCCGTCGGGGCGGGAGGCTTCGAGCAGCGCGGTGAGGGCGGTGCGGGAAACGAGCGCGGTGTCCTTTTGCCCGAGCGGGCCGTGGTAGGAGACGCGGAGCGAATCGGGGTTTTCCGGGCCGAGCTTGGCGAGGAGCTTGCCGAGCGAGGCGGCGAGGTCGAGGTAGGGTCCGACTTCGGCAAGTGCGGCGGCGTCGAGCGACGGCATGTTGATCGCGTTGCGGATCTCGCCGGTAGTGAGGAAGTCGCGGATTTGCTCGGCGACTTGGATGCCGACGTTTTCCTGGGCTTCGTTGGTCGAGGCACCGAGGTGCGGGGTGAAGGTGATGTGCTTGCTGAGGCTGAAAAGCGGGTGATCGGCGGATGGTGGCTCGTCTTCGAAAACATCGAGTCCGCAACCGGCGATGTGGCCGCTTTCGATGGCGGCCTTGAGGGCTGGTTCATCGATCAGGCCTCCGCGGGCGCAGTTGATGACGAGGGCACCCTTGTTCATCACGGCGAGGGTTTTCTCGTTGAGGATGTGCTTGGTTTCATCGGTCAGCGGGACGTGAAGCGTGACCACGTCGACACCGCTCAGGGCGGCTTCGGGCGTGGTGGCGAGCTCGACTTTGAGTTGATCCGCACGGGCTTGGGTGAGGAAGGGGTCGTAAGCGACGACGTGCATGTTGAAGGACTGGGCGCGCTTGGCGAATTCGCTACCGATGCGGCCCATGCCGAGGACGGCGAGGCGTTTGCCGTTGAGTTCGATCCCTTGGTAGGCCTTGCGCGCGGCGACGAAGTTTCCTTTGAGGACTTCGGCGTGGGCCGGGCCGATGTTTCGCGCGGTGGCGAGCATCAGGGTAAAGGCGTGCTCGGCGGTGGAAATGGTGTTGCCGGTGGGCGTGTTCATCACGATCACGCCGTGATCGGTGGCGGCTTGGCGGTCGATGTTGTCGACTCCGACGCCGGCGCGGCCGATGGCTCTGAGCTTGGTGCCTTTGGCGATCAGCTCGGCATTGGGCTTGGTCTGAGAACGGACGATCCACGCATCGTAGTCGCCGATCATGGCCGGGATCTTGTCGGCATTCTTGGAGCCGAGGTCCGGGATGAAATCGACTTCGATGTCGGGATGGGCTTCAAGGGCAGCGACGCCGATTTCCGAAATGGGGTCCGAAACGAGAACGCGGTATTTGGCCATGGGCGGGAGGGCATAGGACGAGACGGGCAGGCTGGCAAGCGTGTGAGCGAGGGAATTGTTGATGCTGTGGAAATGGTCGAATCTCTGGGAACTTGCTGCTTCCTTTACCAAAGGGGCTCGGATGCTCTCTCCTTGCCTTGACCTTGGCGGTTCGGAAAAACACAGTCCGGTCATGTCAGACGAACGTCGCCCGTTTTCATCGCCAATGCTGGATGGTCCCGATCGCGCCCCGTCGCGTGGGATGCTTTATGCCGTAGGGTTCAAAAAGGAGGATTTTGCCAAGCCTCAGATCGGCATTGCTTCGACCTGGTCGCAGGTCACGCCGTGCAACATCCACATTGACCGGCTGGCCAAGGAGTCGGCGAAGGGTGCGGATGCGGCGGGTGGCAAGGCGGTCATTTTCAATACGATCACGATCTCCGACGGGATCTCGATGGGCACGGAGGGAATGAAGTATTCGCTGGTGTCGCGCGAGGTGATCGCGGACTCGATCGAGACGGTGGTCGGTTGCGAGGGGATGGATGGCTTTGTGGCGATCGGTGGTTGCGACAAGAACATGCCGGCCTGCGTGATGGCGATGGCGCGGATGAACCGTCCGAGTGTGTTTGCTTATGGCGGCACGATTTTGCCAGGCTGTGCGACGTTGAAGGGCAAGGAAGAGGAACTCGATATCGTCTCGATCTTCGAGGCGGTGGGTAAGCACGCTACCGGTGAGTATTCCGATGAGGAGTTGGAAAAGGTCGAGAGCTGCGCGATTCCTGGAGAGGGTTCTTGCGGTGGGATGTACACGGCGAACACGATGGCTTCGGTGATCGAGGCGCTGGGCATGAGTCTTCCTAACAGCTCGGCTCAAGCGGCGGTTTCCGATGAGAAAATGCAGGACTGCTTTGATGCGGGTGCGGCGGTGCTGAATCTGATCGAGAAGGGCATCAAGCCGCGCGATATCATGACTCGCAAGGCCTTCGAGAATGCCATTACGGTGGTAATCGCGCTTGGTGGATCGACGAATGCGGTGTTGCACATTCTGGGAATGGCGAGCGCGGCGGAAGTCGAGCTTTCGATCGATGACTTTACGGAGATCGGCAAGCGGGTGCCACTGCTCGCGGATTTGAAACCAAGCGGCCGCTTTGTGATGGCGGAGTTGGTGAGGATCGGCGGCACGGTGCCTCTGATGCGGATGCTGTTAGAGGCGGGGTTGCTCCATGGCGATTGCTTGACGGTGACCGGCAAGACGATGGCCGAGAACCTGGCGAACTCGCCGCTTTACTACCCGGAAGGGCAGGAAGTGATTCGTCCGCTCGACAATCCGATCAAGAAGGACAGTCACTTGCGGATTCTTTATGGAAATCTGGCACCCGGTGGTTCGGTGGCAAAGATCACGGGAAAAGAAGGCACGACCTTCACCGGTAAGGCCAAGGTGTATGATTCCGAGGGCCTTGCGATGAAGGCGATTCTCGCTGGTGAAATTGTGGAAGGCGACGTGGTGGTGATCCGCCGCGAGGGGCCGAAGGGCGGACCGGGCATGCGCGAAATGCTTGGTCCAACCGGGGCGATCATGGGGCGAGGTCTTGGCAAAAAGGTGGCACTTATTACTGATGGTCGCTTCTCCGGTGGTAGCCACGGATTCGTGGTGGGGCACATCACGCCCGAAGCTTTCGAAGGGGGGCCGATCGGATTGCTTGTGGATGGCGATATGATCACCATCGATGCGGAAAACAACACGATTTCCGTTGATCTGGATGATGATGCGCTGAAAGCACGTTACGACAACTGGCATCAGCCCGAGCCTCATTACCGCCGTGGTGTGTTGGCGAAGTATGCCAAGCTGGTGACCAGTGCGAGCGAGGGCGCGGTGACGGATAAGAATCTCTGATTCTTGGTCATGGAGCGGGGCTTTTTAAGCCCCGGGGGTTTGGTGGCTTGGGTGGGTGGGGTTGAACTTGAAAGTGGCTCCTTGAGTCGGGACTTAGCTGGCTCGTGCGACGTTTTCGATGGCCTCCTTCAACTGCAGTGCGCTCCATTGTCCGGGCGCGGTGGGAGTTTTGCCGAGGTAGCCGTAGTTGAGGACCGAGCCGAGTTGGCCGAAAAGCAAGCGCGAAACGGGTGCCAGCGGCCCCATTCCCATCAGCGAGACCGGATAGTCGGTCGATTGTTGAAGAAAAAGGGCGAGGGGCGCGAGTTGGTCCATTTCCCAGCCAAGTTCGACCGCGGCCTTGAATCCGGCGGCTCCGGCGTTTCGGGCGGCCATGCGCTTGGCAGAGAGGAAATCGGGTGTCGCTGCCTTTTCGAAATCGTGAAAAGACGCGATCCACGGTATTTTGGCTTTGTTCAACTCATCGATCAGTGGCTGCATTTCAGGAATGGAGGCGACCTCGATATCGACGAGTGAGGCGTCCTCGATGACAGACCGGATCATGCTCATTCGAGTCTCCGCCTTCAGCTCTCCGGAGCCCCCTTCGCTTGCCCGGCGGGCGGTGAAGAGCAGCGGCATATCCTCGAGGTGTTGCCAGGGTCGGTTTTCCGAACTGATTGATTGAGAGGGTAGTAGGTCGAGTCTGATTTCCACGATGTCGCAGGACTTACGAACCCGGTCGAGTGGAATCGAGGCGAGACTGGAGGAGTCTCCGAAGCTTCCGACGATGAGCGGAATCCCGGGCTTGAGGGGGAATGGAACGCGAGGCACGGCGTGAGCGAAGACGTCCAAGAGCGGGATTGTCAACCACGCCCGTCGTGTCTTGATCTTTCCATTGTCATTACAAGGGTGAATTTTCTGTTTCGATTACGGGCTTTCTTCTGGCCAACGCGGGCTGGGAGGGCCTAGTTCTCATGAAACCTCAAACTGTATGAAAAACTCACTTTCACTGCTTCGTAACGGCACCGCACTGGTTGCTGCCGCTACCATCGTGCTTTCAAGCTCAGCTTTTGGCCAAGGTAAGACCGACCTCGGTAAGATCAATTTCGACAGTCTGCCCTCGCCACAGGTCGATATAGGGAAGTCCAAGAGCTGGAAACCCAAGGACTGGCTTGAGTTCGAAGCCGGTATCAAGCTTCCGGCCTTCAACCAAGAGCAGAAGGATGCAGGCTTCGTTGATCAAATCACCGTCAAGTGGTCAGTGGCGCTGAAGAATCCGGATGGAAAGGGATTCATTCTCCTCAGCAAGGACATCAACCATATCAATGTGCCGATCGATGAAGAGATCTACACCTCCGTTTATCTCTCGCCGAATACGCTCAAGCGCGTCACCGGTAGTGACAACGCCGGCAAGTCATCGGTGGACCGCGTGGCGATCGAGGTGCTCGTCAATGGTCGGGTTGTCGCAGCCGAGAGCTCGAAAGGTAAACCCGATTGGGTGAACGCCGGCAGTCTCTCGAATCAGTCAAGCCGCTTTCCACTGCTCAATAAGATGGAGACCCCATTCGCGATGCTGTGGTGGGATCGATATGCTGAGATCGAAGAAAAACGCTGAGATCCTTCCAATATCCCCGAGCTAGCCCTCAATCTTTTAATTACTCATCATGGCAGACTACCAGTCCACCGTCGCCCTCAACATTGGAACGCAGCGGATCAGTATGGCCGTCTTCGAACCATCGAAGTCCGGCGGTCTCGTTCTCAAGGCTTACGATGCCGAAACCGTCTTGGCGGATCCGGCAACTGAAAGCTCCCGCGCCGGCCAGATCCGCATGGCAATTTCCGAACTCGCCGGTCGTCTTAAGGCCAAGGGTAAGGTTCGTTACGCCATTTCCGGTCAGGCCGTCTTCATTCGCTTTGTCAAACTTCCACCTCTCGACGATGACAACATCGAGCAATTGGTGACCTTCGAAGCCCAGCAGCATGTTCCTTTCCCGCTTGAGGAAGTGGTTTGGGATTACGAGATCCTTGAAGCTGAAGGGGAGAAGGAAGTCGTGATCGTGGCAATCAAGGCTGACGCACTCGAAGACACCAACGACAGCGTCAATGCCACCGGACTGGGAACCGCCGAGGTCGATGTGGCCCCGATGGCGCTCTATAATTCCTTTCGTGCGGCTTATCCGAACATCACTGAGCCAGTGCTGCTCATCGACGTCGGTGCTAAGACAAGCGACCTGCTCTACATCGAGGGCGACCGTTTCTTCACGCGTAGTGCCGCGACCGGTGGTTCGACAGTAACCGCCGCGATTGCCAAGGAGTTCAATGTTCCTTTTGCTGAAGCTGAAGCTCACAAGACCCAAAATGGTCTGGTGGCACTTGGCGGTGGGCATACCGAGTCACTCGACGAGTCCACGGCTGCTCTCGCGATGTGCATTCGCAACGCGATGACCCGTCTCGCGACGGAAATTCCCCGTACCACGAACTACTACCGCAGCCAGCATGGCGGCAACGCGCCGAAACATGTGTTCCTCGCGGGTGGAGGTGCGAATCTTCCCTACGCCAAGGAGTTCTTCGAAGAGAAGCTCCGGCTGCCAGTCGATTACTTCAACCCCTTGCCAGCGATCAGCATCGGCAAGGGCGTTGATACCGATCGGCTCTCCAAGGAAGCCCACACCATGGGCGAACTCGTCGGCCTCGGCCTGCGCGGCATTGGAAAATCCAAGCTCAACATCGACCTCGTTCCTTCGAAAGTCGGACAAGCTCGCGCTTCGGAAAAACGCAAACCTTTCCTCATCGCTGCCGCTGCGCTCCTTGTGCTCGGTACTGGAGTCTGGGGCTTTTTGCAAATGAGTGCTGCTGGGAAGGCGGCGAAAGAAGCGGAAGAGATGGAACGCGCTGCGGCCAGCCTCAAGGTGCCTTCCTCGAAGCTTAATCAACTCAGTAAGCAGGAAGAACAGCTCCGCAGCATTGCCAACGAGTATGTGGCCATCGAGGATCAGCGGACCTTCTGGGTCGATGCTCTCCAAGAGTTCAAGAGCAGCTTCGCGAGCGATGCCGTTTGGATTGTCGATTACGAGCCGCTTGCGAACTACAATCCCATGGCGGAAAAGGCCGCTGGGAAATCCATTGTGAAGGGGGACTTCGTGCGCATCGCTTATGGGGGCTCAGCGCTTGAGAACTTGAAGGGTGGCGGAAACCAAGAGTTAAAAGCCGTTGCCAATGCTGTTCGGATCAAGGGCTTCTGGCGTGATAACCCTCGCAAATCGAACGTGGTCTATGACTTGCTTAATAAGCTCAGAGAGAACGCCCAAGGGGGTAGTCATTACCGCTTTCAAGCCATGAAAGACGGCAAGAAGGTGCCCTTGGATGACAAGCAACTGGTACCTCAACTCGATGCGGCACCTCAGCCAGAACAATTTGCCGCACCCTTCGAAATCATCCTTCCTCTCTCCTCTGAGGTTCCCTTCGAATAAACCCACTTTTTGACATGAGTTTTCAAGAAAATCGATTCCCCATCATTCTGGGAGCTACCACCGCCATCCTCGTCGGAGGACTGGCCTATTGGGGTATCTCCAGCTCCGGAAAATACGACACCGCCAAGGAGAATTACGATTCTGCCGTGGGCGAGATTAAAAAGCTGACAAGAGGTCCAGCCTATCCGGATTCCGCCAACGTCAGCGCCAAGGAGAAGGCTGTGGGTGACTACAAGACTTCCGTTGAGGAAATGCAGAAGACCTTCGACAAGTATCGTGAGACCAAGCTGTCAAACGTTGGAGTCGATGTTTTCAGTATTGCCCTCCGCGAGGCTCGCGAGAAGCTTGTCGCCAAGTTCGAGGCGTCCGGGACGGAAATGCCAGCCGATGCCCATCTCGGCTTGGGGGTCTACACCCGTGAGACCGTCAACGCGAAGAACACCGGGATCCTTCTCTATCAGCTGAATGCTTTCGAAACTCTTTTCGGCTACCTGGCCGATGCCAAGATCAAGAAGGTGCTCAATATTCACCGTCCTCAGCTTCCGGAAGAGAAAGGCAAGAAGGTCGATCTCAAGGGCAAGTCCTACCGGACGCATCCAATCGAACTAACCTTCAGTGGTCGGGAATCCTCACTTCGTGATTTCCTGAGCGCGATTGATGATTCCGATAAGTTTGCTTACGTTGTCCGGACCCTTCGTATCAAGAATGAGCGGGAGACTGCTCCAAGCGCCAAGGATGCCCGATTTGAAGTCCCGAAACCAGCTGCGGAAGCTGCGAGCCCTTTTGGTGTTGGTGGATTTCAGTTCCCCGATGAACTGGAAAGCGCTCCGGATGCTGCTGATGGGGAAGTCGTGGATGTTGTTGTCGAAGAAGAAGCTCCTGCGGCAGACGTAGGCCCCTCCGATAGCGGACAAATTCTCAAACAAGTGCTCGGCGATGAGTTGATCCAAGTCTTTGTCCGTATCGACGTCATTCAGTTCCTAGATCCCAAGCCACTTCCCTAAGGCAGAACCCTTTGCATCCAATGTCAAAAGCTCCAAAAAATATTGAGAAAGTCCTGCTGGGCGTGGCCGTTGTGGCCGCCGGTGGGCTCATTTATCTCGGAACGGCCAAGTCCAGTGCGGTCGAGGAAGATTTCAATGCCAACCCAAGCGGTAAGCATGGGACCGAAACCGAGGTCGAAGGTGCCATGAAGGTGCCTGAAGTCGTCGCTTCGCGCACCAGTAACCGGGTGCTGGATGTCGGGACGATCCCAGCACCTCAGCTGGAAGGGGGACAGCGGGAGGTGAATCTTTTCACCGGGGTTCCGCTTTTCGCTTCCCGTGAAGATCCGAACAACCCTGTCGACCTTCCGACCAGCCCGGACGTTCATCCGCCGATCCCGAACGTCTGGTGGCTCAAATACAATGTCTCGCCTCAGTTCGCGGATTCTCCTCAGCGGGATGACGATGATGATGGCTTCTCGAACTTGGAAGAGTTCAATGCTGGCACCGATCCAGGTGACAAATTTGTCCATCCGTTGCTCGTCGCGAAGCTCTCCTATGTGAAGGACGAGTCCAAGCCATGGCGTGTGGAATTTGGTTTTGAAACCCAGGGCCTCTGGATTCCGAAACTAAAGACCGGGGAATTGCCGGCTGAATCTGGTCCAAAGAACCGCGTCGAATTCGACAAGGGACTCAAGCCAGGGGATTTGTTCTTCGGTGAGGATCCGATGAAGGGGCGCTTCAAGTTTATCGAAATCGAGGAGCGCACCGAGAAGAATGAGCGACTTGGTATCGACCAGACACTTCGCTACGCCATCTACGAAGATCAGAAGCCTAACAAGTTGGCCCTGCGCTACGAGGTGCCTAACCGCCTGCCGAATGCCCAGCGCGCGGACTATCAGCAGTTCGACCGCACCGCTGTGCTCGATCTTCAAGCCCTCGGACTCGCTGGCAAGGAGTTCAAGGTCGAGGAACGCACCGACTTCGCCCTGCCTCCAACCGCCACGGAGAAGGCCTATCATCTCAAGGAAGTCACTCCTGAGGCCATTGTGGTCGAATGGAAGGACAAGGACGGAAAACCCCAGTCGGTCACCATCCCTAAAGGGGGCCTTCCGGATATGAAATAAACTACTAAGTAAACTCTGTGACAGCTTTAAAGAAAACGCTTTCCAAATGCCGGTCTGATCGGCAAAACCCCTTTCCAACCATGCAAAAAACGCCAACGCATTCCTATCGGACCACTGTTGCCAGCCTTCTGGCGGTAGCAGCTGTGATGCCGGTCGCCGTGACTGTGGCCCAAGCTGGTGAAGGATATTCCTCGGGTGGCTACTCCGGCCTTGCCCAGCGGGAAATGATCCGTCGCCAGCAACAGGTCGCCGAATCCGATCGTCTTCGGGACGAAGCTCGTGAAGCCTCCGCCGCCGGCGAATACAAGGAGGCTTATGACAAGTATAACGAAGCTCTCCAGCTTCTGCCTGATGCTCCGCTTCTCCAAGATCGTCGTGAATTCCTCAAGAAGTCACTCGGTGATGCGTCAGTCGCGTTGGCTGAGCAGTATCGCCGCGTTGGCAAGTATGACGAGGCCAACCAGCTGGTTGACACCGTGCTTGAAGTTGATCCGGGTAACATCGCCGCCAAGACCAAGTCTGAGTGGCTCAGTGATCCGATTCGCACCAATCCTGCGCTGACTTACGATCACACACAGAACGTTGATGCCGTTCGTCGTGGTCTTTACCTGGCAGAAGGTGCCTTCGATCTCGGTAAGTTCGATCAAGCGAAGGAAGAGTATGACAAGGTGATCCGCATTGATCCTTACAACACCGCTGCCCGTCGTGGTCTTGAGCGTGTCAATGCCGCCAAGTCCGACTACTACCGTGCCGCCTACGATCAGGCCCGCGCCGAACTTCTGATGGAAGTCGACAAGGCTTGGGAACTCGCGGTGCCGCCGGATGATCCTAACATTCAGCTCGACAACACAGGCCCTTCCACGGCTTCAGTGGGTGCGACTCTGATTCTTCAGAAACTTAAGAATATCATCATTCCGATTATTGACTTCGAGGATACATCGGTGGAGGAAGCCATTGATTACCTTCGGGTCCGCTCGATCGAGCTGGATACTTGGGAAATGAGTCCTGAGAACAAGGGCATCAACTTCGTGATCCGCAAGCCACGTGCAGGTGGTGGTGGAGACGATGGTCTTGGTGCGGATAGCGGTGGTGATGTTGGCACCGCCCGTATCAACGAGCTTCGCTTGCGCAACGTCCCGCTGGCAGAAGCCCTCAACTACATTTGTGAAGCAACTCGCTTGCGCTGGTCCGTCGATGATTTTGCCGTCACCATCAAGCCTGCGACAGAAACCGGTGAAGATCTCTTCACTCGCACCTTCAATGTGCCACCTGACTTTGTTCAGCGGATCAGTGAAGGCGCTGGCGAAAGTGGCGGTGGTGGCGATGTCGATCCATTCGCTGCTCCTAGCGACGGTGGTGGAAGCTCGCTCAAGGCCAAGATGAATGTCGTGGATGCTCTGAAGTCCAACGGTGTGAAATTCCCGCCCGATGCTTCTGCTCAGTTCTTTGCTGCGAATAGCACGCTGATGGTGCGCAACACGCCTAGTAACCTGGATATGGTGGAAACCATTGTCGCCAGCATCCAAGACCTCGCTCCGAAGCAGGTGAAGATCTCGACCAAGTTCGTGGAAGTCTCCCAGGAGAACTCCGATGAGCTGAGCTTCGACTGGATCGTAACTCCGTTCGGTCTCTCCGCGAACAACATGTTTGCCAGCGGTGGCACCATTGGCAGCGGTCAGTCGCGCACCAATTCGGACTTTGTCTCACCCATCAATGGTGTGACGATCCCTGGTATTCCAGCCACCCCGGGCGCGGATGTGACCAACATCGTTGGTGGTGGTCTTCGCTCCGGTGACGGCGCGATTACCCGTAACAGCATCAACTCGATCCTGAACAATCCGAACCGGACCGCTCAAACCGCGAGCCCAGCTCCAGGCATCATGGCCCTTACCGGCCTGTTCTCCGATGGCCAGGTCCAGCTCATCATGCGCGGACTTTCCCAGAAGAAGGGTTCTGACCTGATGACCGCTCCCAGCGTGACCGCCCGTTCCGGTGAAAAGGCCACGATCGAGATCATCCGTGAATTTATCTACCCGACCGAATACGAACCCCCCGAACTTCCGAACAGTGTCGGTGGTGGCTTCGGTGGTGGCAGTAGTAGTATCGTCGGTGGAGGTGCCCAAAGCTTCCCAGTGACTCCTGCAACTCCGACGTCCTTCGAGACACGGAATACCGGTGTGACCCTCGAAATCGCGCCGAACATTGGAGCCAACAACTTCGTGATCGACCTGAACTTCGCTCCGGAGATCGTCGAATTCGAAGGCTTCATCAACTACGGTAGCCCGATTCAGTCGCCTTCGACCGATTTGCTTGGTAACCCGACGACGGTGACCATCACGGAAAACCGCATCGAAATGCCTGTTTTCTCGAAGCGTAGCGTGACGACCGCGCTGACCATCTTCGACGGATACACCGTAGCCGTCGGTGGTCTGATGCGTGAAGACGTGCAGAACGTTGAGGACAAGGTGCCGATTCTCGGTGACATCCCGTTCATCGGCCGCCTCTTCCAGAGCCGTGCTGAGAACCGGATCAAGAGCAACCTGATCATCTTCGTGACCGCGAACATCATCGATGCGACCGGCCGGAACATCAAGAAGGAGGCTCCGCCAGTGGATCTCGACGCAAGCGTGCTTCCGCCGCTTCCGAACTGATCGATTCCAAATGATTCCCAGCGGGCGAAGGGTTTTCCCTTCGCCCGCTTTTTCGTTTTTGGGTAAGCTGATTGGGAAACGAAGGTGCCAAGGATCATGTGATCGTGAACCGAATCTGGCTCGCGTATCCGGCCGCGCTTCCTAGACTGCCGTCATGAAGGTGTTTGGGCTCACCGGAGGAATTGCCAGTGGCAAATCGACGGCTTGCGGGCAATTGAAGGAATTATGCCCGGAGCTTGCCGTTTTTGACTCAGATGACTGCGTTCGGAAGCTTCTGGGTGGCGATCAGGCCGTTGAGCGCGAAGTGGTTCAGAGCTTTGGAGCGTCTTGCCGATTGCCGGAGGGTGGGGTTGATCGAGGGGTCCTGAGAGGCTTGGTTTTTGGGGATTCAGAGGCTCGGCGACGTTTGGAGGCGATTTTGCACCCGCGGGTTCGGGAGGAATGTCTTGAATCGTTGGAATCTGCGCGCAAACTCCGCCTGCCGTTGTTTGTGGCGGATGTTCCGCTGCTGTTCGAAAACGGATTCGATTTCGGACAGGAACTCAATCTCCTGGTGGCGACAAGTTGGGAAACCCAGCTTGCGCGACTTAAGGAACGCAACGGCTTCGACGATGCCTTGGCCCGTTCGATTCTTGCCGCGCAGATGCGGGTAGAAGAAAAGATGTGGCGGGCGGATGTTGTTTTTTGGAACGAGGGGCCGCGTGATCAGTTGAGATCGCAGCTCTCCCGCTTCCTTCATTTCCACGCCATTATGAGCGAAGACACCCCAGATACCGAGTCCGCCGAGGCGGCCGCCGCAGCTACCGAAGCAGTTGATGCTCCGTTGATCGACATCAATGAGTTTCGCAGAAAGCCATTGGCCGAACTTCAGGCCATGGCGGAGGCGATGCCAGTTCGTACGCCCACTACTCCCACCAAAGCACAGCTGATTTTCGAATTGCTGAACTTCCACGCCCGCGAAGGTGCGGTGCTTGTGGGGGAGGGGATTGTGGAGCAGGCAAAGGAGAATTATGCGATGCTCAGGGATCCGGAACGGAGTTTCCGCACCGCGCCTGACGACGTCCATTTAAGCGGGAATCTGCTTCGTGACCACGGCATCCGCCCAGGTCACCGCGTCAAGGTCAAGGTTCGGAACCCGCGCGAGCGCGACAAGTTTTTGAGTGCGGTTGAGGTGCTGGAGGTTGAAGGGGTTCCTGTGGCTGACTTCGAGCCCGGCAAGGATTTCGAAAAGTTGACTCCCTTGTTTCCGGATGAGCGGATCATTCTCGAAGGCGAAGGTGTGGATTTCCTCAGCCCTCGCGCCATTGACTTGATTGCGCCGCTGGGTAAGGGGCAGCGTGGATTGATTGTGGCCCCACCGCGGGGAGGAAAGACGATTTTGTTGAAGCAGATCGCCCGATCCATTCGCGAAAACCATCCGGAGGTGGAGTTGATCATCGTGCTTCTCGATGAGCGTCCCGAAGAAGTCACGGACTTCGAGGAGACGGTCGGAGCGACGGTTTTTGCATCAACCTTTGATGAACCTGCGAAGCGCCATGCCCAAGTGGCGGATCTTGTGATCGAGCGTGCGCGACGTCTTGTGGAGCAGAAGCGCCATGTGGTGCTTTTGCTCGATAGCCTTACTCGTTTGGCGCGAGGCCACAATGCCGCTTCACAAGGAGGTCCGATCGGTAGTGGTGGTGTCAGCCCATCGGCGCTGCAGAAATCCCGGAAATTCTTTGGAAATGCCCGGAATGTGGAAGAAGGCGGAAGTCTTACCGTGTTGGCGACTGCCCTGATTGAAACGGAAAGCCGGATGGACGACGTGATTTTCGAGGAATTCAAGGGCACGGGCAACATGGAGGTCAGACTTGACCGGGAGTTGGCTGAACGTCGGATTTACCCCGCGATTCACATTCCCCAGAGCGGAACCCGAAATGACGACCGCCTTTATCACCCGGATGAATTCGCAAAAGTCGTGGAGATTCGGCGTCAACTCGCCCAGTTGCCGGTCGGGGAGGCGATCGAGACCTTGATGAAGAACCTTTCCGTTACAAAATCCAACACGGAGCTCCTTCTGCGTGGGCTCCGCTAAGGCCCTTTGAATTAGACCAATTGACACCCCATGGGACATAGAAAACACTTGTCAGCTGAGACGGGAGAGACGACTTTCCTCCCAATGAAGAACCTCTCATCCCTTGCGATCGCGTCTGTAGCCTTCGTCGCGTCTGCGATTCCGGCTTCCTCGGAGATCTACTTGGGCTTCTCCACGGGTCGCGATTATCTCCAGACGAGTAAGATCAAGCTGGAATTCCGAGGAGGCGACCTCTTCGTCGGATTCCGCGATGGTAATGCGGTGCTCTCTCCTTGTCCGCATCCATCACCGTTCATTATTCCACCGAACATTAGCTGCCCGATCGGAACCACTGGCTTCATCGCCGATGGTGATTTCAATGGTGATGGCATCCGTGACGATCTGAGTTTCTACTCGATTTCCCAAGTCATCCCCGCTATCTTGGTTGAGCCTTTCCGTCCAGACCTCTGTCAGCTGATTTCGGCTCCTCCCTCACCGCTTCCTCGGCCGTTGGGTCCCTTCCTTGACCGGGGAGCAATCATCTTCTACAACATTCTGTCCTCTTCGGTGTATCAGTACAATGTCAGCCAGTACGAGTTTGCTCGGAACTACGCGGCGACCCCCGGTGACCGGAAGCGGATGGACGACGAAATTGTTTTTGGCAGCTATCTCTTCACCTTCCCTCGACTGGGGAACCCCGTTGCGCCGGTTGCCCTTCCGGTGACCTACTCGCCGATTCCCGAAGGGCTTGATTTGGCTCAGCGCCTCCAATCAGATCCGTTCCGCTTCACGTCTGGCACTTTTGACTCCGCCGGGAATTACCTGATGGATCATCGCCTCACGGCGGAAATCACTTGGACGGGGAATCAGGTGACCAATACTTCGGTTGCAACGGATACCCTGCGCATCAGCATTTATGATGCGGATGAGGTAGAGGTTCTCTTTCCGCCAAGCGGCGAGGATATCGTCGATCCGATTACGGGAGAGGTGATTCTTGCGGGTGATCTTGCGGCAGCGAGCTTGATTATTCCAAGTCCACTTGATCAAAGATATTTCCTTCCGCCGCTTCTCACGGGCTTGGAAGATGCGACCACCCCAGAGAACGTCTTCGGTCAACAAGCGGTCTTCAAGATGCGTTTTCAGCGTGTTCGCGGATCCAATGGGATTTCTTTCGATACTTCCGTGAGGCTCTTCAACTTCAGGATTCTTTTCGTCGATTCCTACCAGGGATTCCGGATTTCGGCATTCCCCCTGGGGCAGCAAGATTCTGCGACAAGGGGCACCGGTGACTTCGACAACGACGGTCAGACCAATGTTGAAGAATATGCGCTGAACTCCGACCCTAATGACGCAACCAGCATGTTCGCTGCGCCAGTGGCAACGACTGACCCGGAGACTGGAAGGGTTTCGTTTTCGATGACGAAGCGGCCGAATGGTGCTGCCAAGTATCAATTTGCGGTTTCGACTTCAGGCGGTAGCTTTAAAACAATTGGAACAAGCGACTCCGTGTGGGAGATTACTCAAGATGATGATACTGCTTACGTCATCACTACAAGGTCACCAGCAGATGCGGCGATCTACACAGCCAAGCCGAAGATTGCCGAGGTCATTGTCAACTAAAGGTGGTTTCTGCTCACTGGGACTTGCGATAAGAGCGGTCCCGGTATTTGGGGGTTGTTGAAATATGGTTTCTTCCTTTCGTTGGCCTTCCTTCGATCGACTGCCCTCTGGTCTGAATGGGTTTCATGGATACTGGCCTTGGTAAAATGATTGATTCTTTGGAAGGATTGACGGCACTGCTGGATGGATTGCCGTCCGGCACGGTGTGTGCCATTGACACGGAGGCTGATAGTCTCCATCGCTACAAGGAGTCGTTATGTCTGATTCAATTTGCCGTAGGTGAGAATTCGGTGCTGATCGACCCACTTGCCTTGGAGAATATGGCTCCGTTGGGTGAATTCCTCAAGACCGCTATCGTCTGGATGCATGGAGCGGATTACGATATGACCATGCTGCGTCGTGAGTTCGACGCAATTCCGCCCTTGGTTTACGATACTCAGATTGGTGCGCGGTTGCTAGGTGTTCGGAAATTTGGATTGGCCAATTTGGTCGAGCATTACTTTGGCGTGGTGCTTTCTAAGACATCTCAGAAAGCGGATTGGGGTAAGCGCCCTTTGTCAGCCAAGATGGCGGAATATGCCTTGAATGACGTCCATTATCTCCTGCCGATGGGCGAAATGATCATCGCGGAGCTTCGTGAAAAGGGTCGCTACGATTGGTTTGTCGAGAGTTGCGATGCAGCCCGTCAGAAGGTCTTGGAGCGGGATGAGTCCAAGGAAGAGCCGTGGCGGATTCAAGGATCAGGTCGACTGGATCGAAAAGGCCTCCATTATCTATGCTCATTGTGGAACTGGCGTGATGGCGAAGCTGAAAGTTGGGACAGGCCATCGTTCATGGTTGCGACCAACCGAGACCTCCTTAAGTGGAGCGGAGATCTGGCGACGGGTAATCGAGTCCAATTCCCTCCGCACTTTCGTTCGGATCGGCGTCGCCGTTTGGAAAAGGCTCTGTCCGAAGCGGAAAAGGCTTCCCCTAGCACCTATCCGACCAAAGTGAAGGGCTTGCGCCGTCGGCGTGACAGTGATTTCGAGCATCGGGTCAACGAGATGCTTACAGTTCGAGATAAGAAGGCGGCGGAGTTAGACATCGAGTCTTCATTGATCGCGTCCCGTGCAGTGATTGAAAGCCTCGCGATCGAGGATGAAGGCTCCGAAGGCTTACTCTTGAGGTGGCAAAGGGAGTGTTTGGGGCTTTGATCATTCGTGATCTTGGGGTGCGCGTTTCAATCCACCCCTGATTCTTGAAAAATACTAAGGATCAGCATCTTGAAGTAGCTGCGTAGCGGCGTAGAAAACGTCAATTTCGGGGTGATCGGCCTTGCCTCGGGCCGAGTGATTTCGGATTATCTCCCCGTTCATGTCCGACGCGTCAAAAGAGCCTGAAGAGGCCGAAACCAAGGTCAGTGGGGAGCAGCTTTATGGTGCTGAGCAGATTGATAAACTTGAGGGGTTGGAGGCCGTCCGAAAGCGGCCCGGAATGTATATCGGCGATCCCGATATCCGGGGCTTGCACCACTGCGTTTTCGAGGTGCTCGACAATTCTATCGACGAGCATCTTGCGGGCTACTGCAGTCTGATCAAGATCGCGATTCACGTCGATGGATCAGTCAGCATCACCGATAATGGTCGCGGTATTCCTGTGGATATCCATCCGAAGTTTGGAATTCCTGCGGTGGAGTTGGTGCTTACCAGCCTGCACGCAGGCGGTAAATTCGGACAAGGGGCCTACAAGTATTCCGGTGGTCTTCACGGCGTCGGCGCGAAATGCGTCAACGCGCTATCCGATTGGTTCAAAGCAGAGGTTCGTCGTGAGGGCAAGGTTCACTCGATTACCTTCGAGCGCGGCAAGACGACCAAGCCGCTGGAAGTGATTGGAGAAGTTCCGGTCGGTCAGACCGGAACCAGTGTGACCTTCTTCCCCGATGCGACGATTTTCACGGATTCGATCGAGTTTGAGTTCGAGCGACTCGCCAGACGTTTGCGCGAGCTTGCTTTCCTCAACCCAGGGCTGACGATTGAGCTCGAGGACGAACGCCCGGAGAGCGCCAAGAAGACGACGTTTTACTACGCGAAAGGTATCGAAGAATTCGTTGCCCAGCTCGGAGAGAATAAAACGCTGTTTCATCCGGACCCGGTTATCCTGAAAGGCAAGCGCAAGGTTGAGGTGGATTATGACGGCAAGCTGACGGAAGACGATGTCTTCGCGGACGTTGTTTTCCAGTACAACGACAGCTACAACGATCAGATCCTGTGCTTCGCGAACTCGATTCCTAATGCGGATGGTGGTGCGCACCTTACCGGCTTCCGCAGTGCGTTGACCCGTGCGATCAACCAGTATGCAAAGGTCAATAAGATCCTCAAGGACAAGGACCCAGCGCTTTCAGGTGATGACGTGCGCGAAGGAATTGTCTGCGTAATCAGCATCAAGATGCCAAATCCGCGATTCAGTTCGCAGACGAAGGACAAGCTGGTCAATGCAGAGATCGAAGGGGTGGTCAGCTCGATCGTTTACGACGGGTTGCAAACCTATTTCGAAGAGAATCCCGGCTTGGCCAAGACAATTATCGAGAAGGGCGTGAACGCCGCGCGAGCTCGTGAGGCGGCGCGCAAGGCTCGTGAGACGGTTCGTAAGTCAGTGCTTTCTGGCGGCGGCCTGCCTGGCAAGCTGGCGGACTGTTCGGAGCGCGATCCCGCGAAGTCCGAGATCTATATTGTCGAAGGAGATTCGGCCGGTGGCTCGGCGAAGTCCGGCCGAAATCGTCAGACGCAGGCGATTCTTCCGCTACGCGGAAAGGTCATCAACGTCGAGAAAGCGCGTCTTCATCGGGCACTTCAGAACAAGGAAATCCAGGCGATGATCACGGCGATCGGTGCTGGGATTGGTGATGGAGATCAAGAGGGAGCTTTCAAGTTGGACAAGGTCCGCTATCACAAGATCATCATCATGACCGATGCCGACGTGGACGGTTCCCACATTCGGACGCTGCTGCTGACCTTCTTCTGTCGCCACATGGCGCAGATGGTGAAGGCCGGCTACCTCTACATTGCCCAGCCGCCACTTTACAAGGTAACCCGCAAAAAGCGTGAGGAATACGTGGCCGATGATGCCGCACTGAACAAGATTCTGATCTCGCTCGGATCCGATGATGTGCGCCTGCAAAAGCCTGGAACGACGGAGTTTGTCGCAAGTGACCTGCTTCAAGGCGTGCTCGATGTGCTGGCGCAGATGACGCGCTACACGAAGACATTGGAAGGCCATGGGGGTAGCTTCCGTGCTCTGCTGGAAGCGGCAGTCGATGGCAAGCTCCCCGAGTATCTGGTTCGTGTCCGCGAAGGAAACGTCGAAGAGGTTCTCTATTTCACGGATGAGCGTGAGTTGCTGACCTTCTCCTCGGATAACCGCGATTTGCAGCTTTTCAACGAAGAACTCAGCGAGGAAGAAGAAGCTGCCTTCAAGGAAAAGTATGGAAGCATGCCTCGCCGGGCGGTGAAGTATGAACTCCACGAGTCCACGGCGATTTCCAAATTCCTCGAACGTCTGCGTGAGTTTGGGGTGCAGACCGATCCGTTTTTCTCGGATGACAAGCCGATCTATGAATTGATCGAGGGCGACGGAAAAGACGCCGAGCCGAGTCCGGTCTTCAACCTCTTTGAAATCCTCGACCGAGTCCTCGAGATCGGACGGCGTGGCATGCGAATCCAGCGATTCAAGGGTCTTGGTGAAATGAACGCCAAGGAACTCTATTCGACGACGATGGATCCCGCCACGCGCAAGCTTCTTAGAGTGCGGCTGGATGATGAAAATGATCTGGAGGCGGACAAGATGTTCGATGTGCTAATGGGGGATATCGTGGAGCCGCGGAAGCGCTTCATTGAGGATAACGCACTGAACGTGCAAAACTTGGATGTCTGATCCTGAGGAAAAACTTAGAGAATTTTTGAGAAATGTCTGAAGAGCAGATCAAGTGGATCAACGTTGCCGATGAAATGTCGAAGTCCTTTTTGGACTATTCGATGTCGGTCATTATTTCGCGCGCCCTTCCCGATGCACGGGATGGTCTCAAGCCCTCGCAGCGACGTTTGTTGTATGCGATGCACCACGACCTTTCGCTGACGCAGGGTAAGCCGCACTTGAAATGTGCGCGTATCGTTGGTGAAACGATGGGTAAGTATCACCCGCACGGCGACGGGGCGATTTATCCGACGCTGGTGAACATGGCTCAGCCGTGGACGCTGCGTGAACCGCTGGTTGATGGCCAGGGAAACTTCGGTTCGGTGGAAGGCGATGCGCCGGCTGCCATGCGTTATACGGAGGCCCGCATGACGCCGATGGGTTCGGCGATGCTGACCGACATCGAGAAAGAGACCGTCGATCACCAGGTTACCTACGATGAAAACTCGGTGGAGCCGGTGGTGCTTCCGGCATCGATTCCGAACCTGCTGGTCAATGGTGGCACGGGGATCGCGGTCGGCATGGCGACAAATATTCCGTCGCACAACCTCGGCGAAGTGATCGACGGAGTTTGCGCCCGCATCGATGATCCGACGATTTCGGTTGAAGGCATTAAGGAATACATCAAGGGGCCGGACTTTGCCTCGGCGTGTGAGATTCGTGGATACAAGGGAATCGACAGTTATTTCCGCACGGGTCGGGGCAGCGTGAAGATTCGCGGCACGATGGAAATCGAGGAAAATGCTTCTGGCACCTCGACGATCACGATTCGCCAGGTGCCACACGGCGTGAACCGGGCGACGCTACAGCAGCGGATTGCCGAGTTGGTTCGTGAGAAGGTGTTCACCGATATTTCGGGGATGCGCGACCTCTCCGATGAGGAGACGCGGATTGAAATCACGCTGAAGCGGGAAGCCCGTCCTCAGG
This sequence comes from uncultured Haloferula sp., assembly GCA_964628795.1. Classification (GTDB taxonomy): domain Bacteria; phylum Verrucomicrobiota; class Verrucomicrobiia; order Verrucomicrobiales; family Akkermansiaceae; genus Haloferula. Next base: position 49,713 of record CAZVMS010000296.1, read on the forward strand.
TGGTGGTCAACCAGCTCTACAAGCTGACGGCGATGGAGACCTCGTTCGGGGTCAACATGCTGGCAATTCACGAGCGCCGACCGAAGCAGATGTCGGTGATTGATTGCCTCGATGCCTTCATTGATCACCGCCGTGATGTGGTGATTCGCCGGACTCGTTTCCTCCTCAAGAAAGCCGAAGACCGCGCGGAAAACCTAGAGGCTTTCCTTTTGGCTCTGGGCCACCTCGACGACTTCATCAAGATCATCCGTGAATCGAAGAATCGCGAGGAAGCGCGTATTAAACTCAAGGCTTACGATTTCTCAATCGCCACGGCTGAGAGACTTGGTGTTTTGATTCGCGATCAACCAAGCATCAAGGGTGACCGCTATATCTTCACGGATCGTCAGGTCAATGCGATCCTCGAACTCCGTCTCTATCAGCTTACCGCGATGGAGCAGGACAAGATCAAGGGGGAATACGATGGGATCATAGAGGAGATCAAGGACCTGATGGACATTCTGGCGAAGGAGTCCCGCGTGCTTGCGATCATCAAGGAAGAGCTCCTTGCGATTAAAGAGAAGTATGCGACACCACGACGTTGCCCGATCCTTCCGGATGAGGGTGAGATTGCGATCGAAGATCTGATTGCCAACGATGGGATGATCGTGACGCTCAGCCACCGTGGCTATGTGAAGCGCACACCTGCGAGCGAATACCGCGTCCAGGCGCGTGGAGGTAAGGGCGTGCGGGGCATGGAGACACGAAATGCGAAGGACGAGGACGAGAAGGATTTCGTCGAGCAGATGTTCTCGGTGCAGGCGCACGATTACCTGATGTTCTTCACGAATACTGGGCGTGTTTATGTTGAGCGGGTCTATGGAATTCCCGAGGCATCGCGTGCGTCGAAGGGGCGGAGCATTAAGAATGTGCTCAACCTTCAGGCCGATGAAAACATCGCGGCAATGCTCCGTTTGGAGCGCGTCACGGATGAGGACGGCAATGACGTCACCTTCCGTGAGGATGCCGGCTATGTGCTCTTCGCGACCCGTAGTGGGAAGGTGAAGAAGACGCCGCTCAATGATTTCCGTAACTACCGCAAGGACGGGATCATCGCGATCCGTCTGGAAGAGAACAACGTGCTGATCGATGTGCGTCTGACCTCCGGCAAGGACGAGGCGATTCTCGTGACCCGCAAGGGCCTGAGCCTACGCTTCCCAGAAGAGCAGTCGCGGTCGATGGGCCGTGCGACTGCGGGTGTCTCGGGCATCAAGCCCGTCGAAGGTGACTATGTGGTGGGTCTCGCGATTGTCTCCGAAGACTCGACGCTGCTCGTGGCTTCCGAGAATGGCATTGGTAAGCGCACTCCATTTGCGGATTACCGGACTCAGACTCGCGGTGGTAAGGGCATCATCACGATGAAGGTCGGTGAGAAGACCGGTGAAGTGGTCCGTGCAGTGAGCGTCCATGAGGACGATGAGCTGATGCTGATGACTTCAGGTGGTCAGTCGATCCGGATTCGGGTTTCAGAAGTCCGCGAAGCGGGCCGGAACACGATGGGTGTGAAGTTGCTCAGCTTGAAAGATGGCGAGAAACTTCAGGATATTGCGCGAGTGATCCCGGATGCTGAGGATGATGATCCTGAGGTTAATGATGACGTTGAAGCTCCAATCGAAGAGCAATCCGAAGAGTGATTGAAAGCGACCAGCGAGAAATTGGCAGGTTCTTACCGATCAGAATCGGAGTAAGCCTGCTGAGTCTTGCCGGCGGTTTGGTTTTTCTTCGCTCATGCAACGAGTCAGGGAATGCTTGGGGAGGAGAGACTCGTGAAAAAAAAGAACGAGTGGGCCATGCTCACTTCCAAGTCAGTGCGCCCTTCCTCAGGGCGTAGACATAGGCGAAGCCGAGGACGCCAGCGAAGCTGGCCATGCTGATCAAGGGAACGACATTACCACCGGCGACGAGGTCGCGGAATTGAACGGCCCATGGATACATGAAGACCACTTCGATGTCGAAGATGACGAAGAGCATCGCGACGAGGTAGAACTTGATCGAGAAGCGCGGAGCACCATCGCCGATTGGCACCATTCCACACTCGTAGGGGGTATCCTTGGTGGCGTTCCGCTTGGCGGATTTTCCCAAGACCACGCTGAGGGTCAGGGCTACGACGGCGAAGCCGGTGGCGATCAGGATCTGGAAGAAGACGGGAAGGAATTGATCGGTCATGGCGGGACAGGGACTTGATAGGTGCCGAGGCGGCGGGTGCCAAGTGAAGAATCGAGATTCCAGAGACCTGAGACCTGAGACC
>CAZVMS010000297.1:0-2202 GCA_964628795.1 uncultured Haloferula sp.
ATTTGCTGAGTGAAATTAAGTTATTGAATTACAACATGTTGCGTCACACCTTTTCAAGGTATTTATTTTATTTTCAATGAATGATTCATACGCAGGCTGCGACGTGTTTTCGGTCGGTCAGCGGCTTTTCGAATAGGGTCAATCTATAGGAGCTTGTGGGGCTCTGTATGTCTTGAAAGCGGGTATTTAATGACTTTCAGGGCGGAATGGAGGTGTCGCGGTGATTGAGGCTTCTGCGGATTTCCGGTGGGTGGTCCGGATTGTGGTGATCAGGAGCTTGAGGTGTCTGGTATCCCGAGTTAATTGAAAGTCGCCTGATTTGGGCGTAGGGGGCAGGGTCAGGCTTTGGGCACCCAGGCTGGAGTAGTCGAGATGGGTGCAGGTGAGGACGATGATCTGGAGGCCTCGGTTGGCGGCGAAGTCGAGGATTCGTTGGAGGCCGACGATGCGGTCGGTGTCGCTGTTCGTGAAGGCGTCGTCAAAGATGAGTGAAGGAATTTAGGGGAGCGTTATCCAGAGGGTGGGACAAGTATAGGGGGGCCATCGAATTTGGAGTATCGAAGAAGCTCAAGTTCGTGGGCGAGCAGGTGTCTACTGCATCGATGCCTCAACCCTGAGAATGATCGACTATCAGCTCACTATGATGGGCTGAGGACGAGCGGGCTTTTCCTCAGGTAATCAACCGGCCGCGACCGGCGCCGCCTGAGGGTTGTCAAGGTGGCCGCGTTACCCCGCTTACGAATAGCCCCAGCACAGAGGTTAAGGATCTAACATAGGTTGGGGGATTGCGTCGATGCCGGACGCCCGGTGATGAGAGTGACTTCGGGGCGGGAGCTCCTCTCATTCCTCATCCTCCGGCGGCGGTGCATCGAAAGGGAGGCGGTAGTGGAGGAAGACGTCCCTGGTCCGCTCGTAGATCGCCTGCTCCGACATCCTGGCCCGCTCCATCATGTGATTGAGCGGGCCAAAGTTCTTCTGGATGAAGGCGACGATCTCCAGCGGGTTGCACTCGACGCAGGTAAGTGGCTCGCCGAAGCGTTTGACGCTGCTGAGGTTCGGAAGCAGGCAAAGGGTCATCATCGTGAGCGTCTCGGCGCGGAGGTCGCAGAAGTAGAACCAGTAGGGCCAAACTCGTGGATCAGGTCAAGGATGCGGGCGTCGTCCATTTGATCGAATCTCCGCAAGGCCGCGAGCAGGAGCGGGACGGCATCGGCCGAGCGTGCTTTCAGGCCAAGGGAATCAGTGACTCCGCCGGTGACCGGGGCGGCGGATACGGCGGGTCGTGAGCTGTTTCCGGTGTCCGGCCTCCAGTGATACCAGTGGCAACTCGGAGGAGTCCGGCAACGTGATCCACAAGGTCATACTCGCTGCCGGGTTTGCCTTGGAACTCGTAGGCCAGGGATGCGACTTCCTGAGCGAGCTTGAGGGATTTGGTGGGCTGGTGCTCCGCCACGTGCTGCGACCACCGTGGCGCGCATCCTCATGCTTGGCTCCTCGACGACGTGCACCGGGAGGCCGGACGTCTGCTCGACTTGCTCGACTTGCTCGATGAGCTGCTGGGCTTCGGGAGAAAATGGCATGCAGCGTCGGCGTCGTGGGGCACCGTGGCGAGGCTGGCAACTTGTGAACTCAGACGCAAGCACCGTTGGGATTCGCTGGTCATCCGCTCAGGGTGGAAGGTAGCGTGGTGCCCGTGAAGCGAAGCCGAAAACAAAGCGACCCGGAGCGGCTGGAAAGACTGGCGGCTCAGGCGGAGGACTACGCCTTGCACATGATGCGGACCACCGGCTCGGTGCCATCGACGGTGCTAGCCGACACTGAGGATGGCTACGTTTTCTGCATGCCTGACCAGCTTGGCGATGAAGCGGCCAAGGACCGGTTCGCGGAAGTGGCACGGCTCTTCGCGGTGGCCTGCCGGGCGCGGGCGCTGGTCATGATCGTCGAGTCATGGGTGCGGCTACCGGACGCCAGCGGTCACTTGGATACGAGCGTGGCACCTTCCGAGTCGCCTGATCGTCGGGAAATGGTGGCGCTGTTGTTGGAGGACGCGGCGTGCTCGGCGACGAGGCTGATCCCCATCATCCGCCACGAGCAGGGCGGCTTCGCTGGCTTTGGCGACAGCGGTGCGTTGAGCTTCGGTGAGAGTGAGGGACGTTTCTCGCGGCTGATGCCAAAGCACAGGCCGTCGTCGCTGGATGTCGA
>CAZVMS010000298.1:0-40016 GCA_964628795.1 uncultured Haloferula sp.
AAGTCCGCGCTCCGTTTCCTTCCGGGGTTCGTCGATGTGTTCGAGGGTCTGGAAGGGGAGGACGGCGGTGCAGACTTCGCGTGTTTTGCCGTTCCAGACGAGTTCGACCTCGCGCTTGTGATCGAAGAGCAGGAAGCGGTAGCGCTCGGGCAGCGGTTTACCATCCTCGATGAGCTTGATGAGGTCGCGCTTTTCCGTCTCGGAAAGCTCGTAGTGGTCGGCGGTGGGGCGGGGCATGGTGGGGAATCGGGAAAAATGCTGGAAAATGAAGGAGGGATCGGCTTCCTTCAGCGCGAATCACTGGATGGCCGCATGGCTTGAGGGTGGTGCCAAGCGCGGGGCGTCAGGCTTTCTTGTCCTGACCGAGGGTCTTCGGACCACCCGGCGCTTTCTTTTTGTACGGGTGACGGTTTCAACTTGTTTTCGGACGGGTGAGGCGGAGGATTTCTGGGGCAGTGAAGATACGGTTACGTTTCTGGTTGGTGATTTCCTCGACGAGGGCGTGGCCTTCCCACCACGTAACGGCTTTTGAAACGTTTTGGAAGCTTTCCCCATGGCGCTCGGCATGAGAGGAAATGGAGAGCATCGGGGCGGCGAACAGGGCATCGAGAACCCCGGGCGCGGCGGATGGCGGGCGCTTGGCATTGTCCATGAGGCCACGGTAGTGCTGGTAGAGATCGATGATGGCGGTGGTATCGGCTAGTGCGTCGCGAGCGGTGTCCCGCACGCCGACGAGGAAGTAGCCGAGCCAGGCCATCCACGCGCCTTGGGTGCTGACAGCGAGCAGGTGGCGGTAGTACTCGTCGCGGTAGCGCTCGAAGTAGGCGGAGAGGTAGAGGAGAGGTTGGGAAAGCGTGCCCTTGGTGCAGAGGAATAGCGTGATGAGCAGGCGTCCGATACGGCCATTGCCATCGAGGAAGGGGTGGATTGCCTCGAATTGATAGTGGAGCAGGGCGATCTTGATCAGGTCCGGCTCGGGGGAGTCGGAGTGAAGGTAATTCTCCCACTGGCCGAGCAGTCGCTCAACCTCATCTGGTGGAGGTGGGACGTAGGTGGCGGTTTTCAGAGTGGAACCCGGGCGTCCGATCCAGTTCTGGCTCCTACGGAATTCGCCGGGGGTCTTGCTACCCTCGCCACCGCGGACGTCGCTGAGGAGGATAGAGTGCGCTTCACGAATCAGGCGGCTGCTGATCGGGATGTCGTCGAGCCGGGCGAGGCCGGTTTCGAGGGCGCGGACATGGTTGGCGACTTCGCGGATGGATTCGCGAGGTGGCGTATCGCTTGGCTCGACCTCGAAGAGAAGGAGTTCGTCAACTTCGGCAAAGGTATCTTCGATCAGGGAGCTGAGGACGGCCTCCCGACGCAGATAGGGGCGGATGAGAAGGTGGGGGTTGGGCAAAAGTCGTCCGGCTCCACTGAGTTCTGCGACGGCGCGGTCGGCCTCGGACATAAGGGCCGCCAGAGACCAGTCAATCTCCAGCTTAGGCGGTAGATCGGGCGGCATAAAGGCGTGATAGCCTTCGGGCTGCTTTCGACAGAGGCTCCGCTGGGCGTCGTTGAAGGTGGCGAGATCCATGATTTTTCCGAAAGGCGGTTTCGGCGAGTAAGGGCGATCTTTATTGAACCGAAAGACGCTTTCGTCGAATAAGCAAGCTGCTTATTGAAGCGAAACGCGTTTCGATTAAATAAGGATGAGTCTTATTGAAGCGAACTTGAGTTCGATTGAATAAGAGACGGGTTCACTCGCCGAAATGCGGTTTCGGTTCATTTGTATTCGGTGAAGGTGGTGATGAGGTCGTTGAGGGTTTTGGGGTCGTGCTTTTTGAAGCTGTCCTCATCGACGTAGATGAAGTCGTAGGTGGTGCCGTTTTCTTCGGCGGTGGCGTCGGCGCACCATTGCTTGAGGCGGGCCATCTTCTGGGGGAGGTCGAGTTCCTCGCGGCCTTTGGTTTCGATCAGCCAGATGGTGCCTGCGGTATCACGGACGAGGAAGTCGGTGACGTAGTGGGAGAGGTCGCCGTTGTTTTTGGTGTGAATGACGAGGACTTTGCCTTCGAGTTCGGGGCAAATTTTTTCGAGATGCGCGCCGACGTCGTCGCAGTTCTTGGTATCGTCGACCATGACGAAGAGGACGGCTTTTTTGCCGAGCTTCTCGTGTTCGGTGCAGCTCTTGCGTCACTCTTCGACACCGAGTTTCAGGTAGTCGTCGTATTTTTCGTGGAAGAGGGACGACTTGTGTTCGCGGAGTTTCGAGCGGCATGCCCATGGGCATGGCGAGGGGGGTGTAGGGGAATGCTCAAGGCTCCGACGCCATCGAAGCTTCCTACTTCAGCTCTTTGATGCGGACGTTGCGATACCACACTCTCTTGGCCTCATCTTGGAAACTGATGTAGCCTTTGGCGGGTCGGTCCCTGAGTCCGGTTTCGCTGAGATCGAAATCTTGAATTGCTTCATCGTTAAGGACGACGTTCAGATGTGAACCTTTCAGGGTGATGGTGTAGCGATTCCATTCACCAGCGGGCTTCACGACCATCTTTTTCGGTGCCGAAGTGCCGATGACTCCCCCGCAGTCGTGCTCACCAAAGTTCTGTTTCCCATGCGTATCGAGAATCTGCACCTCGAACCCGCTGGTGACGTGATTCTTGAGATCGCCGACGCGCATGAAGACTCCCGAGTTTCCTTTCGGTTCGAACTTGAACTCCAAATCCAGAACAAAGTCGCCGTATTCCCGGTCGCTGGTGAGGTAGTCATCGTATCGCGACCAGCCGCTTTCGCCGGGGCGAGGTTTGAGCGTCACCACGTTATCGTCTTCAACGACCCAGTTCCCCTTCGTTTTCCAGCCGGTGAGATCCTTGCCATTGAACATTTCGACAAAGCCCGATTCGTCCGAGATCTCTTGAATATTGATGTCCTTGAACTCGACGTGCATGTCCATTCCACCGTGAAGTTGAAGGCCGAAATGTCCGTTCAGGCGACCTTTGTCGTTGGTGAGTTTTGAGGTGACGACGTCATTGATTTTGACTTCGAGATCCCGACCGACAGCGCGGAGCTCAAGTGAAGTCCATTCTCCGGGTCGATAGTTTTTCTTTTCGATATCTTTCTCATCGGGTTTGGCAACCCATGCCCGGCCACCAGTTTCATAAAGGCCCCCAGTCTCCTGGGAACTGTCGACTTCGACCTGGAAGCCATGGACGCTCACCCCGCTTTCGACCCGCTCCGAGCGAAAGTAAAATCCACTGTCTCCAGCAAGCACACGGAATTGGGCCGTTACGACAAAGTCCGAGTATTGTTTGTTCGAAAGGAGAATCCCGTGGCGCTTCTCGCTTTTCGGGCTTTTTCCAACGATCGTCCCGCCTTCAACCGTCCAAGTCCCTCCCGGAAGAGCACTCCAGCCCTCAAGATCCTTGCCGTTGAACAAGGGGGTGGCTTGTTCCGCCTGCACACCGGCAAGGCTCATGGAAACGACGAGGGCAAGACGGATGAACGCGGTGGTGATCATGAATCACGAGCTTACGGGATGAGCGGATGCTTTTTTTCAGCGATCCAGCCCTTCGTCTCCCCGAGATGCTCCTCTTTGAAACAAACGAAAACGGCGGCCTCCGGAAAGAGGCCGCCGCTTGATCTGATTCTTCTACTGGGGGAAGATCCCTCAGGGCGTTTTCTGGACGGTCACGTCATCGAGGTAGAAGCCGATGTAGTCGGCGTCGGTGCCCACGAACCGGAACTCAAGATAGACGTTCTTGTTCGCCGCGCCCGGGATGGCGAAGGGTCCGTAGTTCTTCCAGCCGGTATCGCTGGAGGGCGGGGTGACCGGGTTGACGGTTTCCAAGAGGGCGTCGCTGCCAACCTCCTTGACAAGGATCTCGAGTGTGTCGCCGCTCTGGGAGTCGATCGCCGCCGCGAACTGGAGCTGGGCGCCTGCTGCACCCACGATGTCGATGTTGGGAGAGCGCAGGATGGAGTCCGACGCGGCGGTGATGCCGCCGGCGCCAACCAAGCCATCCGTCCCGAGGACGGTGGCCCAACACTTCATCGAGCCCCCATTGCCGCTGGTCAGAGTCAGGCCAGCCCCGTTGTTGGCGTTAGGCGTGCCGTATTCCCAGTCATTGGGCGCCCCAACCACGGTGAACCCACCGTTGTCATCTTCGAAGTTCGCCGAGAAGACGGTCCCGTCGTTCTGATCGACCCGCACGAAGAGCTTCGTCGCGGTGAGCAGACCGGGGCTGAGCACGACGTCGACCGTCTGCACGTTGTCCACCGTCCCGGAGACGGTTAGCATGGCACCGGAATCCTTGGTCCACATCGCGAGGTCCGTGGAGGTCTCGATGTCGGTGAACAGGCCGGTGAGCGAAGGATCGCGACGCGTGAAGCTGAAGGTTCCCGCTCCGGAATCGAGCGCAACCGTGAACGGATCCATCGAGGCACCGCTGGTCGGATTCAGCCCGAACAGACGCTCCTCGTCATTCGTCAATCCATCACCGTCGTTGTCGGCATCCGGATCGCTGAGGTCGGCCGCCGGGTAGAGGGAGGCCCATGCGTTGTAATCGGAGACAGGTTCCGGACCGGTCAACACGGCACCAAGCCCGCGGCCATTCCCGGTGTAATCCACACCATTCGCGAGCCACTCGAATTCGATGACGTCGTAGAACCCATCCGTCACGAAATCAATCTCCGCGAGATAGTATTCGGTCCGGTTGGCGGCGTCGCCGGTGCCACCATCAGCGACGCTGTGGGCGTCGTTGAGCACGAGGTCTGCGGCCACGTTGTCGGTGTCCTTCAGGGTCACCTTCACCGAAGGTGTCGCGCTGAACGAACCGTAGTAGATGTGGAGTGAGCCCGACTCCAAGCCGGAGATGTCAATGGTGCCGACGGCCCCACCGAAGGAGCGGTAACCGAAATTGCCAACATTGTCGAATCCAGTGGCACCAGTGCCGGCACCACTGGCCAGATCGGCCCCCGGGTCGTTGGTCGCCCACAGTCTCAGCTGCTGTTGGGCAAAGCCATCGAACGCCACGTCTGGGGTCGTGTAGGTGATGCGGTTCGGCTCTCCGCCTGATCCGGTCACGCCGTTGATACTGTTAGTGGTACCTCCGAGGAACTTGTAGGCGACGACGTCGCCACCGTAGTTCCTGAACCCTGGAGGGCCATCAGTCCCGGAGTTGGGCAAGTCGGCACAATACCACCCCGTGCCTGCATTGGCGGGATTCACTGAGACGTGGAAATAGCGCCCTTCACCATTGGTGTTCCCGGCGGAATTTTTCAAGTTGTTGGCATTTTGCTCCGATGCGATGGTGCCTTGGAAGTCGAGTCCGATACTGGCTGCGGTGGGAGTTGGGTTATTCACCGTTAGGGTATTGTCTGAGGGGATCGCGGTGGTGGTGACGAGATCGTTGCCGACCACGTCCGAGATCACGGCGCTCGCGACGATCTCCAACCTCAAGGGTCCGGGGCTGCCGCCGGTGGAGACTCCGACCTCGAAGACCGCAGGGTCGCCCGTGGGCGTCACACTATCGATCGTGGCCGAAACGCTACCAGCCGTCACCCCAAAGTCGGTAATCTCAACCGTCCCGGGGTTCATCGGCTCGCTGAATGTCACCGTGTAGGTAAGGGTGCTGGTGTTGGTCAGGACCGGCTTGGGGAAGGTGTTGTCACCGAAGGAAGCAACCGTCGGAGGCGTGCCGTCCGCGGTGAAGACCCATTCCGTTGGGGAGGAGATCCCGGCAAAGCCGTTCAAGTTGCGATCCGTCACGGCTCCTGCATCGATCTCGATGTGGTAGGTATCCCCGCCAATCAGCGGCACGGTCGGTGTGACCGTGAGCGTATTGCCGACAAACACGACCTGGGGATTGGGGAGAGTGATCGTCGTCGTCCCCGGAGTGGTTTCGTTGACGATGCGGATATCTCCGGTTCCAGCGTAGATTTCCTCGTCGAAGGTGGCGACCCGTTGGGTCTTACTTCCCGATGCATTATCGGTGGCCACGAGGACCGGCGCGGTGAAGTCGAGCGGAAGCACGTCGGCGACGTCGGCGGCGAAGCGGAATTCGTCGATCTCGGGAGTGTTGTTTTCTCCGGTTGCTCCGCGCTTACCGGCGAAGCCGATCGTACTGAAGGCGTTCGCTGGGGCAACGGTGCCAAGCTGGTCGAAATTGCCGGTTAGCGTGTCGATGACCGGCCCCAGATTCAGATCCTTGTCCGGCAGGTAGAGCTCGAAGACGTCATCGGTGACGTTGAACTCACCCCAGGTGATCTTGCCAACCGCCAGGATCGTCGACCCTTCAGGGCCCCAAGACATAAGAGGGCTTCTCTTTTCAGCACCGCCTGCACCGTCGCTGTTGTTGTTCCAAAGTTGGAGCCGGTCCAAGCCGGCGTTGTTCTGGTTCACCACAAGGGCAAAGCCGCTGCCGGTGTTGCCGCCGATGCGGTCAAAACCGTCGGGTCCTCCGGTGCCTAGGGAGAAATAGGTTGTCCGGTCGTTGGTGGTAGTGCTCGTATCCGGATACTTCTTGATGAGGACGCTGAACCAGAGGGTGGCTCCGTCAGCCATCAGGCCGGCGTCGGTCAAGGTGGTGCCAGGGTTCACCGTGCCGCTTTCGACTGAATTCGCGGGATTCGAGACGACACGGCCTCCTTGGTAGCCGAGCTTGCCATAGGTAAGGCTGCTATTCGCGACAAGCGCTCCGCTGCTCCAAGTGCCGGTAAGTCCCGTCCCGGGGGTGTTCCCATTGAGGGATGGGTCAAGATCGGCAAACGATTCATTGATCAACGGGTTAGCCGTACCCCGAACGGTGATCGTTCCATTCGTCGCCAGACTCGAAGTGTCCCATTGTGCTCCTGCGGGCAGGCTCAGGGTGCCGACCGAGCCGCTCAGCATCGTGCCGCCAGTGAGGTCGAAGAGGGTGAAGGAATCGCCGATGTTGAGCGTTCCGGTCAGAATTTCAACCTGGATGTTGCCGCCGGCGAGATCGATCACGTCGCCGGGAGTGGTGGGCGCATAGCGGTCGGACGTGAGGAGATCCGCATCGATTTCAAACCGGTTGGTCGGCTTCTCGTAGGTCCAGGGGCTTGACGGGGATCCCGGCCCCGAGGTCGAGGCGGTGAACCCGGCCGTCCCGTCGGCGGTGAAATCCACGTCGAGGAGGGTGGCTCCCGTGTCGGAAATGGCGACGGTGCCGATTTCCCAGTTCGGGCTGGCACCATTGGTGTTGTCGTCCCAACCACCACGGAACTGCACGGCGACGGTGTCCGTTGCGTTTAAAGTACCAAGATCGGCCACGCTGGTAATCAGCGTGGGAATTCCATAGTCGGTCGAAGTGCCGTTAAAGACCTCTTCGCCCGTAGGCCAAGCAGTATTGCCGTTAATGGCAGCGTTGTAGCCGTTCGCGGTGAAGGACGCCAAGGGCACCTTGACGAACCCCGCGCCGTTGACGTTCACGAAGACCACCCCGCCGTCATAGTCAGACTCGAAATCATAGCGATGCGTGAAGGTGAGGGTTACCGCGCCGGTGTTGGCGACCTGAACGGTAGGACTGTCGAGAGACGAATATTTGATCCCGCCATCTCCCCCGGATGCGGTCCAGTTCCCTCCGCTGACGGGCACAGTGTTGGTGGCGAGGACATCGTCACCAATGGTGCCGGCACCGCCGACCTCAATGATGGTTTGCGCCTGCGCGCTTCCCATGACTCCAAAGCCCAGCACCAACGCTAGGGCGGATGGTTTGAGTTTACTTCTTCTACTTACGCTTTGCTTCATGGTTTTAGGAATTGTTCGGTTTTTTTCTCAGGTGAATTTGGCCAATCAAGCGAAGGGCCTTGAAACTGCATAGAAACCATGGAACTACTGAATTCATTTTCATATGGCAAGCATAAGTTGCGTATACTTTGCGGGTCCCTTGGGGTCTTTCTAGGCTTTCCGCGTAGCGATGAACTGGCTGCGCGGCACGGACTTGCCGCTTGCCGGAATAACCGATCAATCCGAGGACGCCTTCAGCCGTGCATTCAAAACCTTTACCGGCAAGACTTCCGGCGCGGGGTGGCGGGAGGCGCGGAAACGAGCCATGAGTGAAGCTGTATGAAAGGTGGAACGGTCCTTGGTTTTTGCATTTCGAGCGGGATCGGCCTTGGATGGCAAGCGTTCGAGCGTCATTATTCTCGGACGTCTTGGGCAAGGATCTCAACCGCGAGCCGGTTGTCACCGCCAATGAGGGATCGCCTCCCTCGAAGGTCGCGCTTCCCGCACTTGATCTGCGGGAATCCGCCCTGGCCAATTGCTCCACCAAAAAACCCACACCTTGCTTGTTTCGAGCCGGATGCTAAAGTCCCCCTCACGGAAGCCGCAATGCTCTCTGGACTACGCAGCACTAAGCTGCAGTTCGCTAGATTCAGAATTGTTTATCCATCAAACACGAGCAATCCCTTCGGCACACCTGATGGATTTCCAGAGCTTTTCTCCGCCCTGCACTATAACCCAGCACCCCACCCCCGGAAAAATGACGAATAAAACAAAGCCTTCCAATTTAGTTGATGAGCGAAAAAGAACGGACGACAGCCTGGATGCAGAGCGGGACAGATCGAGAAAATCCCTTGCTGAAACAAAACTGCAGACGCAGACGCAAACCGACGACGACATCGCCAAAGAGAGGGCGATGGCTGACAATGTGGCTGAAACAAATCGAAATAACGCCGATTTAAGCCGCAAAGAGCACAGGTTTTACAATACGCAGATCCCGCCTCAATCTCATACCCTGGATGACCAATTACTTCGAAATGAACGATTGGAGGTTTATGCCGCCGTAGAGTTGGAAAGGCGCAACGTCGATGAGGCATTTCACAACGAGCGTGAGGTGCAGGGCGCGTTACTTGAAATGATAATCACTCAAGAACGAAGCCTCACCGATATAAACTTAAGAGCGGAGCGCACACAGACCGACTCGGAAATAGACACCTCATCTCGACAGCTAAACTCAGAAATTTTTGAGCATCAGATTACCAAAACATCGCTGACAACTAGAGACGAATTTCTAGCCATTTTTAGTCACGACCTCAGAAATCCAATTGGAACCGTATCGAATATTGCCGACATGCTCCTAGAGGAAGAGGCAGGCCCATTAACACCCACTCTGAAACAGTGGATTTCTGCCGTCAAAACTTCCGCTGACAGTGCGCTTCGACTTATTTCTGACATTCTTGATATCGAAAGAATTTCCCATAACAATCTGGCGCTTAATATAAAACCAAACAGCATCAAAAAACTTTTCCGGGAGGCAAGCACTGGATTGTTGCTTCAAGCTCTTGAAAAACAAATCGACCTGCAGTTTATCGCGTCTAAATCATCGTTAGATTTCCCTTTTGATTTTGACCGAATCTCACAGGTGCTCTCCAATCTGGTGACCAATGCTATTAAATTCACGCCCAAAGGCGGAAGCATTTCGGTGCGCACCACTTCCACGGATGCCGTGCTGACTGTCAGTGTTCAAGACAGCGGCGTGGGAATACCTCGGAATAAGTCAAAGGTGGTCTTCGAAAAATTTGCCCAATTACATGACAAAGACCGGCGCGGGTTGGGTTTAGGGCTTCACATCTCTACGATGCTGGTTCAAGCCCATGGCGGCAACTTAAGCGTCGTGTCAGAACCAGGGAAAGGCAGTACATTCTCATTCACGTTACCCAGAGACTCCGCACAGCACAGTTAAACTGGCCGTTAGAATAAGTTACCAAAGCCTCTTCCCCGAAGCCGCCAAGGAATCCAAGTCCGCCCTCATCCCATCCTTCCCATCTGAGTTTTTCTGAGACAGGGTCCGTGCATGCTGAAGCCGCTTTGTAAGATCGATGCTCTGGGAGATCCGCATGGGTTTCGGGGGGCGTTGAGGGCTTGGTTTGAAAATGGGGGGAAGGATTATCCGTGGCGGCGAACGCAGGATGCTTATGCGATTCTGGTTTCGGAGGTGATGCTGCAGCAGACTCAGATCGCGACGGTGCTGGGGCGCGGGTTTTATACACGCTTCATGGAGCAGTTCCCGGATACGAAGTCGCTGGCGGCGGCGGAGGACGATGAGCTGCTGAAGGCGTGGGAAGGACTGGGTTATTACCGTCGGGCGCGGATGCTGCGTGAGGCGGCGCGGGTGGTGGAAAATGATCACGCCGGTGTGTTTCCGAAGGACCATGGGGCGGTGCTGAACTTGCCGGGGGTGGGGCGCTACACGGCCGGGGCAGTGATGTCGTTTGCCTTTGATGAGGCACAGCCGCTGGTCGATGGGAATGTGGCGCGGGTGCTTTCACGGCTGATGGATTTTCCCGAGGAAATCGATGGAGGAAAGGCGCAGAAGCAGTTGTGGGCGTGGGCGGAGGAGCTGTTGGATCACGCGCATCCGCGGATCTATAACTCGGCGCTGATGGAGCTGGGGCAGACGCATTGCCGGACGGGTCAGCCGGATTGTCTGGAGTGCCCGGTTGCGAAATTCTGTCGCACGCGGGAGCCGGCGGAGCTGCCGAAGAAGGGCAAGCGGGTGAAGGTGACGGAGGTGGATGAGCACGTGGTTTTCGCGGAGAAGGATGGTCGGGTATTGCTGCGGAGGCTGGAGGGGGGGCGTCGATCAGGGATGTGGCGGCTGCCGGAACGGGCGGTGGAAGAAGTTGGAAAGTGGGCGCTGCTTTATCGGCGGAAGTATGGGATCACGCGCTACCGGGTGACGCTGCACGTGCATGGCGATGAGGGTTTGAAAGCGGGCGAGGGGGAGCTTTGGCAACCGCTTGAGGAGGTGGCGGGTCTGGTCATGCCACCGGCGGATCGGGCGGCACTGGCGGCGGTGATCGGAGATGCAGAAGAAATCGCGTGAGAAGCGGGCGATCCTCTGCGTATGCTGCGTCCACATGAGCCGTGTGTTAGCAATCTTGTCGTTGGGGCTGGGGCTGATGATTTTTTCGAGCTGCACCCCACCGCAGCCTGCCGCGAATCCCACTCCGCCGAGCCGCGAGGTGTATCGCTTGGCCGCGAAGCGCCTTACGGCGATCGTGGTGTCCGCTGAAAAGGATGTGGATCGATGGGTCGGCAGTCGATTCACCCAGGGCGATGCGCCGCCCGATGCGGATGGTGGCTCGGCGATCCCGATTACGGCGGATGGCTATTTTCTGACGGCGGACCACGTGCTGGCGTCGTCTGGGGATCGGAATGTGTTCATCATTTATGGTCGATCGGGACGGCTCGGGGCGACGAAGGCGCGGATTGTTTGGCGTTCGGCAGCGAGTGACCTCGCGGTGCTGCACGCGCCGATCCCGACGCCGGATCACTACCGCTGGACACCGCCGACGGCGTGGGTGCCGAGTTCTGCTCCGGTGATGCATGCGGGGATTGCGACGGGTTTCAAGAGTCCGTCGGGAAAGCTGATCACCGGGATTCCGCCGGAGACGCCGTTTTCGGGATCGCGCCGCTTCAAGCATGATATCCCTTTGGAACCTGGTGATAGTGGGGGACCGGTGGTGGATGCTCGCGGCCTGCTGGTCGGGGTGAACTCGGCGGTGGAGTTTTTGGTGCCGCTGGAGACCGCGTTTTTCATTGAATCTGAGGCGAACCGCCCAAATGTCGGCAAGTTGATGGCGACCATCGCACGTGATCGAAAAGAGACCGCAGCCAACCGCGTATCACCCTGAATGATGAAGCTTCTTGCCCTAATTTTGGTTCCTCTGATGCTCGTTTCCTGCGGGGATGGGAGGCATTGGTCGGAGCGTGCGGCGCAAGACCGGATCATGCTTGTTAGGCAAAGTCCCGAGACGCTTGGTCATAAGCGCATCGCCTATCAGGCGGCCGCTCACCCGGACTTTGCGAGCTTTCTGAACTCAAGTGGCGAGCCGGATTTCATTGCCGAGACTTCGAGTGACTCGCGGCAGTATATGATCCTCTACTATCTTGCTTCGAGGCATGCGTTTGCCTGCCGGTCGTGGCGCGGGAGTCAGCAGAAGATCGAGTTTGCCGGGCCTTATCCGATGACCCCTAAAGAGACCGAGCTGCTCCAGAAGCTCAAAGAGAAGTCGATCCCTACGGCGGAGGCAGGGATCGCGGCGGATCGCTTGCTGCTGCCTTGAAGAAGGCGTTTGCCCCTTCGCAACGCTCAAGCAAAGGGGCTCAGTTGGTAATTAACGGGGTGCCGAAGGAAGCGATGGCCTTGGTCCGCGTGGGTTTCCCTCAGCAAGGCGCTTTTCAAGCATTTCGATTTGCTTCTGTTGCCTTTCGAGCTGCTGGTTGATGCGGCGCAATTGGTTCCTGATTTCCTCGATGTGGCGGTTCTGGCGCTCAAGCATCTCAGGTCCAGGTCGGACGGCTTGGACTGCCTCACCGCGCTTTGAAGGCTGAGCGGCCTTTCTCTCTTTCTTCGGTTTCGGGCCCTTGGGCTCAAGGACCACTTGGCGCCGCTTGCCTTCGTGCACGATGTTCAACTTGAGCGGTTTGCCGAATTTCCCTGCAGTTTGGACGGCCTCCTTGAGCGCACCGATATCCGAGATCTTCTTGTCATCAGCGGAAACAAGGATGTCACTGACCACCAGACCAGCCTTTGCCGCAGGGCTGCCATCGATGACTTGGGAAATGATCATTCCGGATCCCTTGGGCAGATCGAGGTGGGTGCGAAGAAGGTCACCGACCGGCTCGGCCATGAGGCCGATCATCCATGGATTACCCTTCGGCACCATCCGTGGGGTATCCGCCTGTCGGTCAGCGGGCCATGGGGATTCGTTCATCGCACGGCGCATGGACTGCATCATTTGCCGACGCATCTCGGGCGTCACATCGACGTTCGACTGCTTCATTTGCTCTTCGACGTGCTTCATGATGTCGGTCGGCTTCGCGTCACCAGCTTCGATGAGTTCGATCATCCGGACTTCCGGATTTCCTCGCTCTTGGGCACCAGCAGGCAGGATCGAGCAGGCAATCGCTGCCGCGCCGAGGATTTTTTGAATGGATTGGTGTTTCATGGTTACAACACAGGAAGCGCCACGGCTGGGCCGCCTTTGTCTTACTCTTATGCAACTGTCGTCCTGCGCCCCGTTTCATCAGGGTTTTTCCCCGGGCGTTTCAGTCGGACCGGCTAAGGTGTCGCGACAACGAAACATCAGCCGCGGGCCGACCAAGTCGTCACGACGAATGGAACTCCGTGCTGACTACTTGATCGGGATGCAGATGAGAGTCCGCAGGTTCTCGGGTTTGGTCTGTCGCGGGTCGCAGTTCAAGGATAAGACTCACTCGCCCACCTGGCATTTCTTCAGTACTTCGTCCCACCTGAAATCCTCCCGCAGCATCCTTGAAAGCCATGGATCCACGGCGGGTAGCTTGTTCGCCGAGGCAAATCGTTCCGGGCGGGTGATGCGGGTGAAAAGAACCCGTTGGCAATCACTCCGGGGTGCCGATTTCACGCCGTAGCCGTCGGGCTGATTGCTCGACCAAAAGCGCACGCTTTGGCTGCCGTGCCCGAGATAGACGACCAGATGCCCGCGCTCGCGACCACCGATCTTGTCCGTCCACCAAATCTTCAGAAAGTCCCCCGGCTGTGCCTCATCCCACGAGGTGAAATTCCGACCGGCACCCAGGTCTGCCACCAGCTTCGCCGCACCGGGGCCGTTTGAATTCCAACGACCGAACACGCCGTGCCCATCCTGATGATCAATCTCCGGCAGCAGCGACTCCGAGCCATTTCCCAATGCCTCAAGCAGCACCAGATAAGTCGCCCCCGAACAAAAACTCGGCCCCGCATGCCTCGCCTTCACACGGATTTTACCGTCTGTTAGATCACAAGCTCCATGCAACAAATTTTTCGTCGCATCGCTGCCGTCATACCCACCACCACTGGGCATCGTCCGCACCGCCGTGAGTACCTTCGCGTTGAATCCCGCTGATTCATTGGCCGTCATCGTCGCGCATCCGGCTGCGAGCATTCCAATGAAAATCGTGCGCGTGAGTCCAATCAGCATAGCCCATTCAAACCTCGCCCTCGCTCGTCCGCCAGTCGAGAAAGAGGCATTTGGATTCTTACCACCCTTCGGCAGTTGTAGATGGACAGCCCTTCGCACAAAAGGCAAGCAGTTGCACCGAGATGAGCGAATCCGAACCCCGCCCCCACCGACGCCGACGCCGACGCGCCGCCTCGTCGTCACCAACCTCCGGCCCTCGCCATCGAGAGGAAGCGAGCAAGCAGGCCGGTCTGGTCGCCCCGACGAAATCAGAAACGGCGCTCCTTCCCCCCTTCTCTGGACTTTCCCACGACCAGATCCAGGTGCCCGCGACCCCGGCCCAGTGCCGGGCCGCAGTCGATGAAATCCTCGCCGCAGGGATTGCCGGATTCGACACCGAGGCCAAGCCGACCTTTCGCGTCGGACAGAAAAGCGACGGTCCCCACGTCGTGCAATTCGCCCTCACCGACAAAGCCTTCATCTTCCAGCTTCATCGCAGCGCATGCGAAAAAGCCGCCGCCGAGCTCATCGCCTCCAAGCAGGTCCTCAAGGTGGGCTTCGGCTTGAAAAACGATCACGGACAAATCCGCGACCGCCTTGGCATCGCCCTCCACCACGTCCTCGACCTCGATCAAACCTTCCGCACGCAAGGCTACCGCGGACAGATCGGCGTCCGCGGTGCCATCGGAGCTTTGCTCAAACAAGGTTTCAAAAAATCCAAATCCATCACCACCAGCAATTGGTCGCTCCCCGAGCTCAGCACCGCCCAATTGCTCTACGCCGCCAACGACGCCTTCGCCGCCCTCAAAATCATGGAAGCCCTCCAAGCGGAAGGCCTTCTCGAGCGATAGAAACTTGAGCTGCCAGACATCATCGCTCCCTAGCCCTATTTCGCAGGGACCAGCCGGATCACTCTGTCGGGACCGTTGAGGATCACGTAAAGGTAGCCGTCCGGGCCTTCGGTGACATCGCGGACTCGGCCGAGATCCTTGAGGATGATCTCCTGCTCGACGACTTTGTGATCGACGAGCCGCAGCCGCCGGATCTCTTTCTGGGCGAGGGCTCCGACGAAGAGGTCGTTCTTCCATCCCGGGAACTTGTCGCCGGTGTAAAAATCCAGGCCGCAGGTAGCAATACTAGGAACCCAGTAGGTAACGGGTTGCTCCATCCCTTCTTTTTTCGTGATCGAGGTGATCGGTTCGCCGCTGTAGTGCATCCCATAGGTGATGACCGGCCAGCCGTAGTTGCAGCCCTTACGGATCCGGTTCAGCTCGTCGCCGCCGCGGGGTCCGTGTTCGGTGGCGTAGAGCGAACCATCGCGCGGGTCCATGTCGAGGCCCTGCGGATTGCGGTGGCCGTAAGACCAGATGCCGGGGATCGCGTCCTTGGTATCGACGAAGGGATTGTCGGCCGGCACGCGGCCATCGTCGAAGAGACGGTAAATCTTGCCGTTGGGGAGATTGAGTTCCTGGGCCTGATCCCAGCCATTGCGCTCGCCGACCACGAAATAGATGTAGCCTTGGTCGAACACGATGCGGGTGCCGAAGTGGACGCCTTGGTTAGTGTAGAACTTGGGGTCAGTCTTCCAAATCCACTCCTGATCCACCCATTGGTGGTCCTGGATCCGTCCACGGACAATGGCCGTGATGGTCTTCGGATCGTCCTTCTTCTTTTTGCCCTTGTCGTCAACGCCCTCCCGCTTCTCCCACCAGCCGTCGGCGAAACCAAGATAGATCCAGCCGTTTTCCTTGAAGTCCGGATGGATTGCAACTTCCAGCAGACCGCCCTGACCATGGTCGATGACTTCAGGGGTTCCGTTGATCGGCTTGGGGTCGAGTTTGCCATCGCTGCCGATGAATCGGAGTCTGCCTGACTTTTCGGTGATCAGGCGGCGGCCGTCGGGGAGAAAGGCAAGCGCCCACGGGTTGCTCAATCCATCCTCAATCATGACTTCAATCTTGTAGTCTTCGTGATCGGTCTTGGTGACCTTGCCGGGCTCGGGCTTGGGAAACTGGATGCCTTTGACCAGCGCTGCCTTTTCCTTCTCCCGGATAAAGATGACGAGCGAGCGGATTTTTTCATCAGACAGCACACCCTCCCATGGGACCATGCCGAGTTGGCGGTTGCCCTTGAGGATGGTCTGGTAAATCTCATCGTCACTCGAGCCATGCTTCCACTCCCCATCAATGAGCGAGGTTCCCTGACCACCCGAAAGATCCTTGCCGTGGCAGGTGGAACAAAGAGTCTCGAAGAGCTCGTCGACCTTCATCTTGGAGTAGTCCGGAGCCGCGTCCGCAGCAAGAACGAGCAGAGAGGCGAGGAGTAGATGGAGTGATGGTTTCATTTGACGGCACGATCCCTAGAGGCAGCGGGTGCAGATTGCAATGAACAGAAACGGATAACTCAAAGAATTCCGCATCGTCCCGACCCGTCCTTAGCGCTTCCCAACCCATTTCACGGCGTTGCTCAGCAGAGTCTTGAACGCCGGGTGGTGGTGTGCCCTCTCGTCGTGACCGAGCGTGATGCATACGATCCGCGCCTTCGGATCCTGAACCACCCAGGCGCAGGGTAGCGGACCATCGGACTGGTCAGGCTCATTCACCGCGAGAAGCTCGTATTTCGCACCCGGCTGAAAAACAAAGCGGTAGTTCTCATCGAAGATCTTGAACTTCTCCGGCACCTTGGCAGTCACCTCGTGCTTGTTGTCGGTAATGCTCACCTCAAACTGGCCCTTGCCATGCCCCGGCGTGCGACCAGCAACAAAGCGATCATTGTATCCTTCCCACGGATGCGACCACGTCGCCGCATGGAGAAGAACCATTCCCTTTCCACTGTCCGCAAAGGCATGAAGCGCCTGCTGAAACCTCGCTGTCCCCCACTGGTCGTGGTTTCCCGAGAAAACCAGCACGTCGGCGAGCGGCATGGCAGCAAGCGCCTCCTCCAAGTTCATCGTGCCAATGACATCACTATTCGCCATGGCGCTGAGCGTTTCCGAATCCGTCGAAATGAAATCACGCGGGAAATGATGCGACGATCCAGCTCCTGCTAGCAGAACTCTCAAGACCCCATCCTTGCGAGGCTCCACAAATTTCTGAGCCGTCGCCGCCGTGCTCGTCGGTGGCTCATCACTGAGCCCACCGCTCGACACGGTTTCCGTCTTCACTGCGGCCGCTTCACTCGACTGGTCAGCCGTGATCGCCACCACCACGGGTGAAAGTTGGTTGTCGCCACTTTCCAAAGTGATCCGCGTCACCGGGCCCGGCTTTTTCACATCAATCGTAATGAGCCGCAACTGACCACCACGCGTCATGCCATTGAGTAACTTCGAACCCGGAACCTTCAGAACTCGATTGTAGTCGGCAAAGTGCTTTCCGTTCAGCAATTCTAACAACTCCGTCTCACCGGATTCATGGGTCAGTGTGACTTTGAGTGCGGTCACCGGCTCAACTGTAGCCGGATAGCCCCAACCCGCGACTCCGCTGACGAGATAGAACCGCGATGCCTGAACGTTTGTCGCAATCTCCACCTTCTGTGGATACTCTTGGGACAAAGCATTCGCAGGCCCCCCCTTGAGCACAATCAGACTTTTCCCATTCGGGCTCATCTCGGGATTCATCAGGAAAAAGGGGAGACCCTCAGTTTCAACATTCCCGAACTTCGTCGGAAAGACGCTGTCACTGGTCTGCTCCGCACGCATGAAAAGACCACGCCGCGCATCCGCCGTGTAGGCCTCTCGAAGATCGATGATCCGATAACGACTCGCATCGGTCGCCGTCATGTAGGCGAGAATATCACGAAGGTTCTCCGCCCCCAGGCCCTCGAGCCCTTCAGGCATCAGCGAACGTCGGGTGTTCAGACGGCTGGCGATCGTTTTCTTGTTTAACTCCGTGTCGCCGCCTTGATTGCGAAGTGTTAGAGAAGAAGCATTCTCAGCCGTGATCACTCCGGCGAGAGTCTCACCTTTTTGTGTTGTGATGTTCCACTGCCAGAAACTCGGATCAACCTCGCGATTGGGATCAACAATATGAACCAGCAATTCCGCCGGACCATGCGCACCCATACCTGTGAGGGGAGGTCCCACATGGGTGGAAGCAATTTCTCCAAACTCATGGCAAACCGCGCACGCCGCCGTGAACATCAACTTGCCGTTCTCCATATTCCCAGGCTTCTGCACTTCGGGTAAAAACTGAGCAATGATCTCCGCCTTCTCTTTTGCACCCGGCATCAGCTTGTCGATCAAGGCATTGGCTCGCTTGGAAACATCCTGATTCGGATGATTGCGCAGTCGCGCAATGTTCCCGGGACCGATCAGCTCGGGACTCGCCTTGCCATCATCGACCGCCTGAAGGATCGCAAGTGAAGCCTCAGGTCGCTTGACGATCACATCGAAAGCCTGATCACGGATCCCAGGAGAAAGTTTCTCATACATCGCCGCCAATCGAACGGATTTCCCAGCCTCTTCCAGCGCTGAAAGAATCGCCAGTTTCAGCGCAGCGGACTCACCGTCCAGCGCCAAAAGCGCCGCCGCCTTATCAATGGCATCCGCGCTGCCCACCGCAATGAGCGCGCGCGCCGCCGCAACACGATCACCCCCTTGAGACGAGTCATCAGCAAGCGTCGCGGAAAGGCGTTCGACCTGAGCCTTGATCGACTTCGCCATGCTTCCTTCAGAGTCCCAGCGGGAGATCAAGGGCAGCACGGCCACTGCCGTCGCAGGCTTCTCAAGCAACCGAGTCAGAGCGTCTTTCAATTCAGGAGAGAGCTTCGGTTTGCGTGCATCGTTGGCACCGATGGCACTCACTATTGTCGTGACAAGCGGGTCAGCGGAAACCGGCGCACGGGAAGCCGCCATCACCAGCTGGCTTGCCGCCTCCGATGCGTTCCTTTCCAAAGCCATCGGCAGCAGATTCGTGACCAACTCCGAAGCCTCGACGGCCTTCGGTGAACTCATGCTTGCAAGAACCACCTCAAGAGCATGATCACTCGCCGCCGCAACCAGCGCTGACTTCGTCCATGGATCCTTGGCCTCGGCGAAGGCTTCAATGAGTTCACCCTGGCGCTGAGCTGAGATGAGATCCGTGAATTCGTTATAAGCCTGAAGAGCCTCCGAACCGGTATTCAGCTCAAGCGCTTTCCCCGATTCACGCATCAAACGAATCGCCGTCATCCTCGTATGAGCATTCGGGCTTTCGAGCGCGGCATTCAGGCCCTCAGGTTTCGATCGATCCATCACCGGAATGCTGACCTCCTTGGCTTGCTTGTGCTGAATCCTCCAAATCCTGCCGAAGTAGTGATCTCGATCCGGACGCACCGCCGCATTCGCCGGACCGTGCTTGGGTCCGCGAGTATCATTATGGATGACCGCCTGATTATAGAAATCGATTACGTAGAGCGCGCCATCCGGCCCGACCCGCGTTTCGATCGGACGGAACCACAAGTCACGACTCCTGATAAACTCGGTCTCCTCGCGACCCTGCTCCTTCTCGGGCGAATAAGTCACGCCATCCGGTTTCACGAAATAGTGACTTACGATATTAATCGTAGGTTCACCGGTAAAATAGCTATAGTTCCATTTCTCCGGCCAAGCTCCACCTTCATACATCGCACAGCCGGCCGCAGCAGTGTAGGATCCCACCTGATCGATCTGCTTGTATGCGGCCTGCTCCCAAGTCATCAGCGGGAAAGTCTTCTGACGTGTGATCATCCCGTTGTAGCTGGTCGTGCCAGCAATCTTGCCCTGCGCCAGCACATACTCGGGAAGCACGGTGTGAAAGAAAAGCGTGCCGCTGGTTGGCTGCGTCCAAAAACACTGACCATCCGAAGTCATGCAGAGGCCCCAAGTGTTACCGCCCTTGCTCGAATACATCTCAATCTTCGTGCCGTCCGGTTTGAAACGAACCACCCCCGAGCTGACCCCGACCTCAGGCGAATCAGGAGCAGCCAATGCCTTCACCTTCCCCGCGCTGTAACCATGAGTCGCATAAATCCAGCCATCCAAGCCCCAGCGAAGGTTGTTGATCACGGCGTGCGTGTCTCCCGTCCCAAGACCGGTGTAGAGCTTGGTGCGCTTGTCGGCCACAAGGTCGCCATCGGTATCTTGCAGAAACCAGATGTCAGGTGCCGCGGAAACAATCGCCCCATTCTGATGCAAGACAAAGCTCGTCGCGAGTTCCAACTTGTCGGCGAAGACATGCTTCTCATCCATCCGACCATCCCCATCGCTGTCGGAAAGGATGCTGATCCGGTCGAGCGGATCGCGCCGGTAGTCACCCGGTGCCACGGAGCCCATGTCCTTCCAGATATCCGTGTTCGCCTGGCGCAAGCCGTTGGGATATTCGGGAGACTCCACCACCCACATGCGTCCCTGCTCGTCCCAGTCAAGATTCATCACCTTGTTAATCAGCGGCTCGGCCGCCACCAGCGAGATATCAAACTCCGGATGCAGTTCGATTTTCGAAGCCGCGTCCTCAGGCCGTGTCGGCCCGCCGGCAGGATAGCGGAGCTTGATCTCGATGTCATCCTTATCGATCAGCAAGCCATCAACGTCCTCCATCTTCCCCGCCCACGCGATGCCGCGCAGCAAAACCGTCTGTAATGACAGATGAGAAAAATTCTCATACAGGTGCCCCGGGATGCAGGCGAAGGCACGCCGACTTCCGGTCTCATAGCTCCAGATCTGCGGCTGGATGTCGTAGATATTCACTTCACTTCCCCGCCCCTGACCATCGCGTGGCTTGGGTGTGTAAGCTGCAGCGAGCACCTTCACTTCCGGCAATAGATCCATGTCGTAATAGATCTCATCATCGAGATCGAAGTTCGAAGCCCCCTTGGTGATCGGGTTTTCGCGGTCCGTAAAATAGAGCGACAGGTGCCCTTCGAGCCACTTCGTATGATCATGGTTCCACGAACCCCCGATGATCGTCTTATACCAATCCGGATCACGCGAAACGCTACCTCCATGAATCGCCACCACACCGCCACCCGCTTCAAGATAGCGTTCGAAGCGGGTTCTTTCCTCGCCCGTAATGTTGCCCGCTTCCTCGGCATGGAGAATCAGCACGTCCACCTTCGCGAGTTCCTCTTCACTTGGAAAACGATTCGCGCCGGTAGCCACCACACCCCGATGATTGAGAAGCTTGGTCCAGTCTTTCAGGAACGATGGATAATCATGCGCCCCGGGACCATGAGTCTTCGGGCCGGAGCGAATGAACACACGGAGCGGCTCGGCGGCTTGCCCGCGAGAGATCAACAGCAGTCCAAGAAGACTAAGGAAAAATAGTAATTTCATAATGGGTTCAGGAAACAGTTTGTGGGGCAGCTATATGAGAAACGAAAGAAGCTTTTCAGCACAGGCGCGGGCAAAAACAGGTGAGTTGATCTTAACATTAAATTCAAGACCAGAACACCAGCGACCGGCGCCGCTGGCTGCGCACCGAACCGGTCTGCCCGCTGCTTTCCCAGCACAGGACCCTTGGAGGAGAAGCTTCTGCTGAAAGTCCCATCGATCATTGATGTTCAAGCGCCAAAACCTCCGTGGTATTGACGCCGCCTTAAAGATCCAGTAAACCAAAGCGTCAAGGCAGCCGCATGACTCAATGACCCCCGGTGTAATCTCATTCTCCTGTCCCTCTTGCGGTGTTCGTCTCACCGTTCCGGAGTCGATGGCGGGTATCTCAGGCCCTTGCCCAAGGTGCTCCGCAACCATTCAGGCCCCCAAGGTAACAGCGGCAGAACCGCCAGCTCAAGGCCCGGCGCATCCCGCTCCTGAACCTAGTCCCAAGAACACACCTGAACCGAGTGCTCGCAATTCGCGCCAGGATGACCCTGTGCGGGCCAACATCCGGCCCGAACCTCGCTTGAAGCCGGAGCGAGAAGCATCGAAAGCTATTGAAACTCGCCTCACGACCGACGACGCCTCAATGCGTCGACGCCAGAGCGTTGGTCATTCTTCGGAGAGACAAACGCCTAGCTTCGGTCGGATCCTGCTTCCCCTCTTTTTCATCATCGCCGGCGGCACTCTCGTTTACGGCCTTTGCTACTACTACCTCCCGGGCGGTCCCGGTGAGAGCTATCGCAGTAACATTATCCCACCTCCCGAAGCTCCACTGGAATTTCAGCCAAGTACGACTGGAAGTGGCTACATCCCGCCGATGCCAAGCATCAAGCCTGGTAGTAGGAAAACAGAAGCGACCGTCGAGGATCCGCCACCGCTCAGCGTCGATGGGTCCAATGCCATCAATGCCGAGGAAATACTGCTTCGCTTTCTAGCGACAAGCACCCTCAAAGAACGTCTCCCCATGATCGACCCACCGATGACGGCTGATCAGCTTCAGGGCACGATCCTTACCAAAGCCTTCCCGGAGGTCATCAGCGTGAGCTCCGAGACACCTGCATTTGACTCGATTGAAAAGCTTACTCACTTCCCTTTTCGAGTCTCATTTCAAGGCGGCGAAGGATCGGTCGTCGATTATACAATCGTGGTTCGCAAGCGTGCGGACCTTGAACCTAGAGTCGCCGTTCAGCCATTGCTCGATCTGCTCGGCGGTCGCCTTGCCGAGTTTGCCGCCACCCCTATCGAAGGTGCCCACACCTTCCACGCCGTAGTTGAGGCGATGCCCCGCTGCTTCGAGGAAAACGTCCCGGAGCCCGCCAAGAAGTTCACCTACAAGCTCTCCGCCTGCGACATCGGCCGCTCCACCGCGCGCGCCTACGCCAGCTTGAGTTCGTCCTTGGCAGAAGAACTCTCGGATCCCAACTCCCGCATTCGCTGGGGAAAAAGAATCCGCGCGACCATCACCCTGCAGTGGAACACCACTGAAGATCCAAGCCAGCCATACATCGAACTGCTGGAAATCAAAAGTTTGGATTGGAATTCGTAACGAGCCCTCCTGCCCTCAGCGCGGTCATTCCGCCGTGGAGCACGAGGACCTCCCCAGCCACAAAATCGCGAAATTCGCCCTTGAGCTGCTTGCTCAAGTCATGACTGACCGAGCAGTGCACATCGTCACAGTAGACGATCACGCGACTTGATCCGAAAAGCACATCGGCATGCCGGGCGAGCTGATCCGCGAGTGGCTCGTCCGATAGCATCGTGATATTGATGGATCCTTCCATACGCTCCTGGCTCCATGCCGCCGCAGGCCGGGCATCCATCCACACCACACCCTCTGCGCCATCCTTGAGGGCCGTTTCCAGAAGAATCTCACCGTCCTTCAAAGGAATCTTTTGAAGTTCCATCGAGGGATCCCCAGAAGGCTTCCCCTCAAACAACCAATTGCCGAGGCTTGCCAGCACGGCAAGCCCCCCAATCAGTCCCAATTCAACGGCGCTCTTCATCGGCTATTACTGACCACTTGGCGTAGGCATTCTGACGATCGCGTAAGCCCGCTGAATCGCATGCTTCTTGATCGCGCAATCCGTCTCGATGCTAATCAGGCCGATACTTTGGGTCTGATTATCGCTGGGAGTCACCTCCAGCTCGTACTTTTTCCCCTTCTCCACCACCTTCAGCTCAACTTTAAAATTTGGATTCGCGCAGCTCACCGAAGTCACATCAATCGGCTCATCGTGCTTCATCAAAACCGTGACCGTCTGGCTGTTCATCTCTCCACCGACATCCCAGCGCAGGGTCTTCGGTTCGACTTCCACCAGCACGGGAATGTGAATACGTGCTGTGAGCGTCACCGAAGGCGACGCCTCCGGGTCGCCATCCAGCCAAATCTGCACCGACTTATCGACGGTGCCTGAAAAATTTCCCATGTCGAAAACGCCACGGATCACGCCGCTCTCGCCCGGCGCATAGCTGAGCTTCCCTCCCTTCACTTGGACAGTCATGCAGGAACAGGTCGCATCGTACTTCGCGATTGCGACCTCCTTGTCGCTCTTGTTCTCAAATTTGAAGTCCGCCGTCACACGACGGCCATCCAGCGGCACTTCGACCTCCTCGAGCTTCGTCTCAAAGGTCAACTCGCCCGACATGCACGGCAGGACCAGCCCAAAAAGAATCGGCAATAGCAGTCTCATTGCTGATACTATTGCCCCTTGTTTGCCAAAGGCGCAAGCTCGACCGAAACGATCATCCGTCCACCCCGCCACTCGGGACCCAGCACCAGGACTGGCTTTCCAGCCTTTAGCACCACCCCGGACTTCAGAATTTTCTTTCGGCTCAACCACAATTCGAGGTCGATCCTCACGGATTCATTCGAAAGTCGGCTCGCCACTTCGAAGCGACAGAGAATCTCGTCACTCCCGCTAATCGGCTGGGCCCAGTTCTCGTAGCTGCGATAAAGTGGTTTGAAATCGCTGCCCAACAAGCGGTAGTGCTCGAACTTCAGGCGCTCCTTGGAAGCCAGCCACCTCGCCGTCTCTTTCGAGACCTCGACCGCCTTATCGCCCGCTACCTCGGGATTCCCGTTGGTCGCATGATACACCCGCACCTTCACATTCGCGATCTCATCGCGCCCGGGATCACTCGCCATCAGTGAGAGCGGCAGGACCATCCAGAGCAACAGTATCGCAAAGATCCTCATTTCGATTCACGGGATACGGTCCGTGGACCTTCTTTCTCAAGCACGGCAGTTTCTGGAATTTCCCAGCTATCAGGAATCGCATCCACCCCTGCCAGCACGATCACCGTGGCGTCTTCCGAAGTCTCATACTCCGCCTTCACCCCCTTCGTCGGGGTATAAAGCACCGGCGCGAGGGTCGCCAGCGGCACTTTGACCCCATCCGGCGCCATTTCCGGACCACCGCGACCCATGACAAATCCAAAAATCATCCCTGCCGCCGCCGCCGCCGGCAGGAACCAAGCCCACTTCGGCGTACTGCGCATCGGCACCAAAGTCGGCACCGCCTCAGGAACAGCCTCGATCTCACGCGAGATCCGCGCATTGAAAAACTCGCCATGCGGAACCTCCTCGCTCGCGGGCAGCACACCATCAATCAGCGACTTCCACGAACGCGCCTGCTCGCGCCGCTCCAGCCACTCGCTTTGCTTCGATGCCCACGCATCGACCGCGCTCAGCGATTCTCCGCTCAGTTCGTCTTCGACCCACAGGGCCAACAGTTCGTCATCGGGCTTCGTATTCATCTTTCAGCAGGGTTTGCAGTTTCTGGCGGGCGTAGTGGAGACGGCTCATCACCGTCCCAATCGAACACTCCATGACTTCGGCGATCTCTTTATACGCCAAGCCCTGGACATCTTTTAACACCACGACTTCGCGATGTTGCGGGGAAAGTTGCTCAAGCGCTGCCTCGATTTTGTCGCGCAGCTCGCCACCAGCCATCTCCTCGTCCGGAGAACGGTCCATGGTTGGCGTCGTCACCGACGAAGGATCAATCCGGTCTTCGCCGAAAATCTCATCATTGAGCTCACCACCCGACTCCGGTCGCCTGCGCCGCAGCCAGTCGTAAACCGTGTTATGCGCGATCCGATACAGCCAGGTCGTGAAGCGCGCCTTCGTCTCGAAGCGAGGCAGCGCCTTCCAAGCCTTGATGAAGGACTCTTGAGAAAGGTCCCACGCATCGGCTTCGTTTTTGGTCATTTGGCGGATCATGGCGTAAATTCGACCCCGGTGACGGGTCACGAGAGCATCGTAGGCACGGGAGTCTCCCGCCTGAGCACGGGCCACCAGCACCTCGTCGGTCACCTCGCGTTCGACCTCCGGTGCATCATTCGACGCTGACGGCTCGGAATTATTCATCTCCGCGTCATGATTGATGCTCCACCGTCCCAATCCACGCCCGTGAGAATGCCCTCCATCCGTGCTGCTGGCAAATCTTAAGGATAGTGAGTCTTGGATGTTGAGTCGAAGTTTTTGATGGGGGACTGGTAGGGCACGTCGCGTTTGTTGGCCTCGATCTTGATGGATTCGAGCAGGGTGGCGGCCATGCGCAGGGATGTGCTGGAGGAACAGGAGCTGGCCGTCCGAGATACGCGGTAGTCCGCCACCGGGCGGGGAGCGGAGGGATTCGACCTCAGCTCGGGAGCCAGCGTCAGCACCAGCCGGACGAGCAGGCGAATGATCAGCCCGCCATGCCATTCTCACCTTTCACTTGGCGCTTGCTGGTTACCGATTCACTATGCTTCGCATCATGTCAGCCACGCTTTCCTCTCCCGTGAAACAATGGCTCGCCAGCCGCAAATGGTATGACGATTACAACAAAACGGCCCTGTCACGCGCTAAGAGCTACGCGAGCGTTCCACCAATCTCGAATCTGAAGATCTCGGCGACAGGCAGAAGCTTTAGCAACATCCGTGCGGAGGTCAAAGGGACACGGCGAAATCCTTATCATGTCGATATCGAGATCTATGATATCAAGACCAGCTTTGTCAGTGCCGCGGAGTGCTCATGCCCCGTCGGAGAACAGTGCAAACACAGCGCAGCCGTACTTGAATATCTATCGCAGGAGCTGACTTCGGCGGTGCAAGCTTTCCAACGAGTGGACAAACTTTCAGCCGAGGTTTCCAACTGGCTGCAGCTTCTCCAGCTGGACAACACCGAGGCGAATCGGAAGAAAAAGGCCCCGAACCAAGACTTCCTTGCCTACTGCATCGAACCGCCTTCGCCGTATTCTCCGGACCGAACTCCGGTGCTCGAGCTCCGCAAAGGAAGCACCCTCAAGGATGGTGAGCCGCGTGTCACGGACACCCGTGCGCGAGCCGATGCCGCCTCGCCAGCCGCCTATTTCTCGCCCGCAGACATCCCGCTCGTCGCCGTCTATCAGGCACACGTCCGCCACTCCTACGAGGCACCCGTCTTGACCGGCGCTGGATGGGATTCCCTGCTTCGCGATGCGCTCAAGGCGGAACATCTTTTCTATGGAAAGGGAGACAGATCCTACATCCGTCTCTCATTCGGCCCCACGCGAAAAGTCGGGCCCGGCTGGCAGGAAACTCCCAAGGGAAGTGCTGTGCCAGTTCTCGTTTTCGACGGCGAAGCGGAGGAGCTCATCTTCTTGCCGGTCGATCCGCCACAATATATCGATCCTGTAAACGCACTCATCGGGCCAGTGGATTGCAGCCTTCCACCAAACGCACTGAGACGTTGGCAAAATGGACCTGAAATCGCCGCCAACTCGCTCGATCTACTGGAGCGGGAGTTTCTTCCACTCAGCGCCGCAGGCATGCCCACACCGAAGGCACGCGAAACGGAAACGCTGCCAGCAACGCTACCTGTGCCCCATCTCCACATCACCGAATCTCAGATCGGTCCGTCCTATGATCGCTATCGCAGCATCCTCGGCGAGCTCCGCTTCTCATACCACCACTCGCCACCGCTCGATCCACTCACCAATAAACAACCCCCGGAAACCGCCTGGGTTCACGATGACAAACGCTTCATCACGACGCGTAATCTGAAAGCCGAACGGGCGCTCGAGGAAAAACTCGAAGCATCCGGCTTGGTGGCACTCCACCGGGTTTTCCACACCAGCAGCTACAGATCGGCCCAAGCGCACCACTTTATCGTCGCCCACCCGCAACCCAGCCTTGCCGCCGCCTGGCTCCTCTTTATTGATCAGCATGCCGAGGCCCTCCGTCGCAAGGGCTGGACGATCACCGTCGATCCCTCCAGCGGGCTCATCGTCCAAGATGCCACCGATTTCATGCCTTCGATCGAGGCAGATACCGATCACGGCATCGATTGGTTCCGCTTCGATCTCACCGCTGACATCGACGGCAAACGCATCTCGCTCATCCCCTTCATCGCCGAGGCCATCCGCGTCGGCATTCCCGATCCCGCCGACCCCAATCTCCCGGAAACACTGCTATTCGCCGCGGAAAACCCTGACGACGGATTTATCCGCTTTCCGACCCAGCGCTTCCTCGAAATCTGCCATCAAGTCGCCCATCTTTTCCAAGGCATTCCGGACGGGCCACCCGCACTCGACCGCCTCGCCGCCGCCAGCATCGCCCATCACCTCGAGCTTGATGGTTCCGGCACGGCACGCGATCTCGCCGCCTTCGGCAAAAAGCTTGCAGACATCCGCGCGCTGCCCGCCACCAAACCTCCCGCCGCACTCAAGGCCAAGCTGCGTCCCTACCAACTGGATGGCTACCGCTGGCTACGCTTTCTCGCCGAGCACCAGCTCCACGGCATCCTCGCCGATGACATGGGCCTTGGAAAAACCGTTCAGACCCTCGCTTATCTCGCAACCCGGCGTGCCGCTCGGAAAAAGGACCGCAGGCCCTCGCTCGTCATCGCTCCCAAGAGCGTCATCACCAACTGGGAGGCCGAGGCCAAGCGCTTCACCCCAAAGCTCAAGACCCTGCTTCTTCAAGGATCCACCCGCAACGACCTGTTCTCATCGATTCCTACGGTAGATCTAGTACTTACATCCTACCCACTCCTCGTCCGGGATCATGAGACCCTTGAAAACCAGCACTGGGACACCGTGATCCTCGATGAAGCCCAGGCCATCAAGAACCCGCGCACCGCCGCTGCCCGCCACGCCTGCGCCCTCCAAGCCGATCACCGCTTCTGCCTTTCCGGCACGCCGTTGGAAAACCACCTCGGCGAACTCTGGAGCCTGATGCGCTTCCTCATGCCCGGCTTCCTTGGCGATTCCGATCAGTTCCGCGAAATCTACCGCCGCCCCATCGAGCGCGACCAATCCTCGCAGGTCCAGCTCGCCCTCAACCGCCGCGTCGCCCCGCTCATCCTCCGCCGCACCAAGGACCAAGTCGCCACCGATCTTCCTGAGAAAACCCAGATCATCCACCAGCTCGACCTCTCACCGCGGGAGATTGATCTCTACGAATCCATCCGCGCCCTCATGGACAAGCGGGTGCGCGACGCCATCGCCGAGCGCGGACTTGGGAAATCCCACATCATCGTCCTCGACGCCCTTCTCAAGCTCCGCCAAGTCTGCTGCCACCCCTCGCTGATCAAGACCCCCGAGGCTCAGCGCGTCAAAGACGCCACCAAGCTTTCGTTCCTAACCGAGGAACTGCTACCACCGCTGATCGAGGAAGGCCGCCGCATCCTGATTTTTTCGCAGTTCACCTCGGTCCTCTCTCTGATCCGCAGCAAGCTGGAAAAAGCGGGAACCCCCTATCTCGAACTCACCGGCAAAACGACCAATCGAGCCGCACTGGTCGAATGTTTCCAGAAAGGCGAAACGCCGGTCTTCCTCATCTCGCTGAAAGCAGGTGGCACCGGCCTTAATCTAACAGCCGCCGACACCGTCATTCACTACGATCCCTGGTGGAATCCCGCCGCCGAAAATCAAGCGACCGACCGCGCCCACCGCATCGGCCAGACCAAGCCCGTCTTCGTTCACAAGCTCATCTGTCGCGGCACCATCGAGGACCGCATCCTCGATCTCCAGGCACACAAGGCACGCATCGTGAAATCCCTACTGAGTGAGGAAACCACCTCGCTGCGAATGGATTCAGAAACCCTCTCCGCCCTCCTCGCCCCGCTCGGGTGACCACCCTTCCAGCAAGAGCTACCGGCACCCCGAATGAATCCGCCCATCCGGGCTCTCTTCCCAATCACCCGCAGCGATATCGATCCACCGATCGCAGTAAACGCAGGTGTTCCAATGGCAGAGAATCGGAACGGGCGGCCACTTGGCGGTGTGCGTTTCACTGAGCGTCCCCGGCGGTGCCACCATGTAGCGGGTCTTCGCCATGTGGTGCATGCCCCAGCCACGCAGATGACGCCGCAGTTGCTCGGTATCCTGCTCATCGCCATTCCACGGCAGGGCTCGGACTTCCTGATCGAAAAAATCATACGCACCCGCGCGATGCTGCAGCGGCATGCCATCGAGCAACACCGCGCCGATATTCCCATCCGCACAGCAGCGAACCAACTGCCTCATCACTTCCCTGCCGATCCCAAGGCCCCGGAAGTCAGGGAAAAGCGCGATGTATTCGATCACCAGCAGCCCAGGTCGATGCTCAAGCAAGCGGGGCAGCGGCTCTCGGAAATCCTCCTGCGAGGGAGCCATCAACTCCTCATAAATCGAGGCCGTCACTCCTTCCATATCCCATAGGGCAAAGAAGGCACTGGAGGACGAGAGATCGAGAGCGTAATAAGCCTCAAGCTTCCCTGCCACCTTCCCACCTTCCGTGATCTTCCCATCGATCTTCAAAAGGCACGCATCTTCCCGAGGGTCCTCCATCTCGCCCTCGTCCAAACGCTCGATTCTCCACTCGATCTCCATGGCTCAGCCACCCATACCGCGACCTTTCACCGTTGAAAATCAGAACCTGCGTCTTGCCCGCTCCACCATGCTCAAAACGGCCAGAACCTCGGCATCAAGCAAGCTACTCACCGTATCACGATTCGGCAGCAGGCGATAACCGATGAAAGAGAAATAAAGGAAACCGATCGCCGCATAGATCAGTCCCAGTCCGCTGATCTCAAAGATGGAGAAAGCAGGTTCGCCCGCATTGCTTGCCACCCCGACCGCCAGCAGCACGCACATCCCGCCCAGCGCCGCCATATCGACCGGCAACCACTCGCGGATAAAAATCAGGAAAACCGCCCCGAGCACCACGAAGGTCAGAAGCATTTCGAAGGTCTGCATCGTCATAAAAGTGGGGAGGCTCTGGTTTGGGACTTGATGCCACTTTCCGAACCGGAAGCAAGGAAGAGTGGGCAGGGAGATCCAATTGATGGACTCCTTGGAGAGGACTTCCAATCCTTACCATTACCTCGCTTGAATTCGCCCCAAAATAGCGCTACCCTCGCCCTGCCGATGATCCGCAAGGCCAGCGCTTACGTTCTTCTGCTCCTCCTCGGGCTCTACCTGCCTGTGGCGAGCATGACGGTCTGCGTGTGTCTGGAACCAGTGGATCCCGATGGAGTGGAAGACTGTTGCGGGGTCGCGGTGGACTGCTGTCAGGATTCAGATCCGTGTTGGGGTGAATCCGAGTGCTGCATTCTCATTCCCGGACTGCCCGACGGAATGGAGCCGCAATTGATCCATGCACCCGCCCCCCTGTCGCTGCCCGCTCCGCTGATTCTTGCGGATGAGTTCGTTATCTTCCCCAAACGCGAATTCTCACGCACGGCACTCTCAAACCGCGCACCCCCACCACCTCCGGGTGCCCCCATTCGCATCGCCTTGGGCGTGTGGAGACTCTGAAACGACTTCATTCCCGTCGTTTCTCCTGATTCATCGTGGCCCCTCGCCGCGCTCTGATGCTGTTCCCCATCGGTGCAGCCGCCTGTCTCCATCCTTTCCATGACCACTTCATCCCTCAATTCCCTCAGCCGCCAGCGCGCTAGCGCTCCGCCCCCACGGCGATCCCACGCATGGCTGCTGCCCGTCGGCATCCTGCTCGGCTTCGCGCTGCTTTTCCTGATGCTCTTTCGCGATCGCTTGCTACCAGCCACCCAGGTGGAAAGCGCCCAAGTCATCGCCATCCCCGGCGAAAACGAAACCACCACCCCTGCTGCCAACCGCGAAAATCCCGTCATTTTCCAAGCCACCGGCTGGGTCGAACCCGATCCTTGGAGCGTGAAAGCCACCGCCCTCATCGACGGTGTCATCGACCAAGTCCACGTGCTCGAAGGCCAGGAGGTCGAGAAAGGCGAGCTCATCGCCACCCTCATCGCCGACGACGCCAAACTCATGCTGAGCGCCGCCGAGTATGAACTCAGCCGCCGCGAATCCGCCCGCGATGCCCACTGTGCGGGGATCATCCGGACCATCGAGGAAATGAAAGGCATCCAAGCTCAGGAAAAGTCCGCCGTCGCCGTGCAGGAAGCAGCCAAGGACCGGCTCGACCGCCTCACCCGCAGCGGCACCCGCGCCGTCTCGGAAAGAGACATCGTCGAAGCCCGACTCGATTACGAAAAAGTCAGCGCGCTCGTCCGTGCTGCCGAATCAAAGGTCACCGAAATCGCCGCCGGCCTAAACGAAAAGTCCTACGAAACCGTTGCCATGGAACAAACGATCCAAGCAGGCCAAGTCGCGCTCGACCAGGCCAAGCTCGCCCTTTCCCGCACGGCGATCCGCGCACCGATCCGCGGAAGAATCCTCCGGCTCCTCGCCTCGCCCGGGCAGAAACGCATGCTCGGCATGGATGATCCCGACAGTTCCACCGTCGCGATCCTCTATGATCCGGAAAAACTCCAAGTCCGCGTCGATGTCCCGCTTGCCGATGCCTCCCAGCTCCAAGTCGGCCAGGCCGCGCGCATTCGCTGCAACCTTCTCCCCGACAGGATTTTCCACGGAAAGGTCACGCGCATCGTCGGCGAGGCAGACATCCAGCGAAACACCCTTCAGGCCAAGGTCGTCATTGAAGATCCCGACGATGCCCTGCGTCCGGAAATGCTCTGTCGCGTCGAATTCCTCGAAGCCTCCAGCAGGACATCCACCACCACCCGTGGCCTCGGTCTCTGGATCCCTGAGGCCGCCCTTGATGGCAGCCGCGTGTGGGTCATCCACCCGGATTCAAACCGCGTCAGTGCCCGGGATGTCACCCTCGGCGGGAGTCTTGAGACCCGCCAAGAAATCCTCGCCGGCCTGCGTCCCGGCGAACGCATCGTTCTGAACCCGAAGTCGCTCCGCGAAAACCAACGCGTCCAAATCAGCCAACCATGAAAGCTCCCATGATCACTTGCCGCGGACTGACGAAGACCTACCAGAAAGGCAGCACTTTGGTGACTCCACTGAAAGCCCTCGACCTTGACGTCCCCACCGGCCAGTTCCTCGCCCTGATGGGCCCATCGGGATCGGGCAAGACCACGCTGCTCAACCTTCTCTCCGGAATCGATTCGCCTAGCGCCGGAACGCTCGAAGTCGCCGGTAGCGACATCAGCAAGCTCACCCGGGGTCAGCTCACCCGCTGGCGAGCGAGAAACGTCGGCTACATTTTCCAACTCTATCACCTCGTGCCGATCCTCAGCGCCTACGAGAACGTCGAGCTCCCACTGCTGCTCGATCCGCTGAGCAAAAAGGAACGCCGCGCGAAGGTTGAGGCCGCGCTGGACCTCGTCAGCCTCGCCGACCGCATGGACCACCGGCCCACGGAACTCTCTGGCGGTCAGGAGCAAAGGGTCGCCATTGCACGTGCGCTCGTAGCCGATCCCGACCTACTCGTCGCCGACGAACCGACCGGCGATCTCGACCGCGAGAGTGCCACCAAGATCCTCGCGCTCCTTCAGGCCCTCGCCCGCGAGCACGGCAAAACCATCGTCATGGTGACCCACGACCCCCGGGCCGCCGAAGCCGCCGACCGCACGCTCCATCTTGAGAAAGGCGTGCTCATCAACCCACCAGATCCATCAGCGGCATGAACGCCATCCTTAATCTCCTTTCGCTCGCATGGAAACAACTCAGCCGCCACCGGCTACGTACGGGACTCACCGTACTTGGCGTGGCGTCCGGCATGTTTCTCTTCACCGCAGTCGAGACCATGCAGCGCTCGCTTTCCGCCGCCACCCAGACGACGGCAGCGGATACCACACTGGTCGTCTATCGTGAGAATCGCTTCTGCCCTTCCACCAGCCGGCTTCCGGAACATTACACCGATGAAATCAAAACCATCCCGGGCGTGCGCGAAGTCGTGCCCATCCAAGTCGTTGTCAACAACTGCGGGGCCTCGCTCGATGTCGTCACCTTCCGCGGTGTTCCCGAAGGAAAGCTCACCAGCTACGCCCCTGAAATCGAAGTGATCGAGGGCAGTCTCGAGGAATGGAACCGCCGCAGCGATGGCGCACTCCTCGGCGAAGTCTTCGCCAAACGTCGCGGCCTCTCTCCCGGCGATCGTTTCGTTGCCGCTGGCGTCACGGTGCACGTTTCAGGCGTCATCCGCTCGCCCTTCCCACAAGACAACAACGTCGCCTACGTCGACCTCGCCTTTCTCCAACAAGCCTCCAAAACCGGGCTTGGCGTGGTCACCCAGTTCAATGTCCGCGTGAATTCCTCGGACGACCTCCAGCCCGTCGCCGATGCCATCGATGCGCGTTTTCACAACGATCAGCAACCGACCAACACCCGCCCTGAGAAGGCATTTTTCGCTGAGACCGCGAGCGAGCTGATCGAGCTGATCGGCTTCACCCGCTGGCTCGGAATTGGTGCCGTGCTCGCCGTCGGAGGACTGGTCGCCAATGCCGTGCTGCTGATCGTTCGTGGTCGGGTGAAAGAGAATGCCGTGCTGCAAACGCTCGGCTATCCCGGACGCGCCATCGCCTGGCTGGTGATGAGTGAAGGCGGTATCCTCGGCCTGCTCGGCGGCACGCTCGGTGTCGCCTTCGCCGCCGGATTCCTCGCCTGGCAGTCGTTCACGCTCGGCAACGAAGGCCAGACCCTCGCGATCCAGCCGGATGCCGCCGTCGTGATGACCGGCCTGACGGCCTCCCTTCTGTTAGGCCTGCTTGCCTCGCTCTGGCCGGCATGGCGAGCCATGCGCCAACCCATCGTCGATAGTCTCAAAGCTTGATATGCTCCCCTTTTCCTACGCCATCCGGAATCTGTTCCGCGACCAAGCCCGGCTGCTCCAAACGGTCGGCGGCTCGGCGCTGGTCGTGCTGTTGGTGATGGGCGCGCTGGCGCTCAATCAAGGCATGAAACGGGTCCTCGCCGCCTCCGGCTCAACTCACAACGTCATTCTGTTAGGCGCGGGTTCCGAAGAGAGCGTGCAGCGCAGCGAAGTCGCCGAACAAGCCGCCGGAATCGCTGCCAGTGAGATCCCAGGCGTCACCGAAACGATGGGCCACCGCGCGGTCTCGACCGAAATCCACTACATGGGCCTCGCGCGCTTTCCTGCAGGAAAGGAAGCTCAAGCCTTGTTCCGCGGCATCAGTCCCACCGCGCTGCTCGCCCATCCGGAAGTGCAAGTCATCGAGGGCAGCTACCCGCGCACTGGCGAAGTCATGGTCGGCCGCCTCGCCTGGCGGCAGATGAAGCAGGACCATTCCACACTCGCTCCCGGTGCCACGCTCAAGCTCGACGAGCAGGAACTAAAGGTCTCCGGCGTCTTTGCCGCTCCCGGCACCGTGATGGAATCGGAAGTCTGGCTACCGATCGGCGACCTCCGCGTGCTCGCCCAGCGCGACACCGTTTCCTGCGTCGTCCTACGCCTCGATGACCCCGACGACTTTGCCGAGGCTGATCTTTTCGCGAAGCGTCGGCTCGATCTCGAGCTGAGTGCGCTGCGTGAATCCGACTACTATGCCCGCCTAAGTTCGTTCTTCGCTCCGCTGCGCGCCATGACCTGGCTGACCGCCGGCCTGATCGCCGCCGGTGCTCTGTTCGGCGGGCTCAACACACTCTATGCGGCCTTCGCCTCCCGCATCCGCGAACTGGCCACCCTGCAAGCGATCGGCTTCGGGCGCGGAGCACTGCTCGCCAGTCTCGTTCAGGAAAGCACCCTCGCCAGCCTGACCGGCGCGCTGCTTGCTTCGGTCGTGGCCATTCTCTTTCTTGATGGCTTGGTGGTTCCTTTCTCGATCGGCACCTTCGCCATCGAGATCAGCCCTTCCGTGGCATTCACCGGCATCCTGACCGGGCTTTTCCTCGGGCTACTCGGTGCCTTGCCACCTGCCTTCCGCTGCCTCAAACCTGCTCTTCCCGTCGCGCTAAGATCCTCGTAACCTCCTTCAATCCAGATCATGAAATATCCACTCATCCTCGCCCTCACCTTCGCCCTCCTTTCCTGCAGTGAAGAAACCGTCATCCGCGAGACCGAAGCAAAAACCGTCTCACCGGAACTGCAAGCCGTCTTCGTCAGCAGCATTCCCGACGAAGCCAGCCCGATCCACCTCGCCCGCACCACCGTCCAACCTGGCGATGTCATCGTTCTCAAAGGCCAGATCATGGGAGCTGCCGAACCTTTCGTCGAAGGACGCGCCGCCTTCATCCTAGGCGACCGTGAAAAGCTCACCCCCTGCAATGAGCGCCCGGAGGATGCCTGCAAAACGCCCTGGGACAACTGCTGCGACAGCAAGGAAGCCTTCCGCGACGGCACTGCCACCATCCAAATCGTCGGCCAAGATGGCAGGATTCTGAAAGAAGGCCTCGAAGGGGTGGAAGGGCTCGAAAAACTCGCCAAAATCCTTGTGAAAGGGAAAGTCGCCGAGCAGTCCGGACCCGGCAACCTGGTGATCAATGCCAGCGCCATCCAGGTCACTGAGTAGCAAAGACCGCGTTCACAGCTGATTTATCTGGAATGACGGTAAGCAATGCGTTACGACACCGATCCGCGCTTTTCCCAGAAAGGCCAAGCGCGAGCCATTTCCCGTGAAAATCACCCTCAACTCATCAATCCCCGAAGAACGCCGCCCTGAAATCGAAGCCCTCGTCGGCAAACGCTTCTTCAAGCCCACCATCATCTGGCTGCCCAGCCGCTTCCCGCGCTACGTCATGCTCGTGGAACCCGGCAGCGAGGGAGCCAGCGAGCCCTTGCCCGATTCGATCTTCGATTCCGCCGAGGAAAGCAGCGCGTCGCCCGCAAAACTCGCCGAACTGCTGGAAGACCAGATCAAGACCTGCCTCGCGCCGGCAAAATAGCCGCCAGATCCGCGATGATAATCTCGCCACCGATTTCTCATTGCCTCAGACCGGCTCATTCACGAGGCTGCCCACCGTAACTTACCAATTATCGATATGGGCATCATGGACTTCATCAAGGGTGAGCTTCTCGAAATCATCGAGTGGCAGGACGATTCACGCGACACCATCTCGTTCCGCTATCCGGATAACGATGCCGCGATCAAAAACGGCGCCCAGCTCATTGTTAGAGAAAGCCAGACCGCACAGTTCGTTTACCTCGGTCAGTTCGGCGACACCTTCGGGCCCGGCAAACACACCCTCGCCACCGACAACATCCCGGTCCTGACCCGACTCAAGGGCTGGAAATACGGTTTCGAATCACCCTTTAAGGCCGATCTCTACTACGTCAACACCCGTCTTTTCACCGGCAACAAATGGGGCACCTCGAACCCCATCATGCTGCGCGACCAGGACTTCGGCATCGTCCGCGCCCGCGCCTTCGGCACCTATGACTTCAAAGTCGTCAACGTGCAGACTTTCCTCAAGGAAGTCGCCGGCTCCGACCATGACTTCCGTGTCGATGAATTCGCCGACACCATGCGTTCGCGGATCGTCTCGATTTTCTCCGAAGCCCTCGCCACCGCCAACGTGCCGGTGCTCGATGTCGCCACCCGCTACTCCGATCTCGGCGACGCGCTTCTTCCCATCATCAACCCCGCCATCTCCGCCAAATACGGCATCGAGGTCGCGACCTTCGTCGTCGAGAACGTCAGCGTTCCACCTGAAGTCGAGGAAGCCATCGACAAGCGCTCCGCCATGTCCGCCATCGGCAACCTCAACGACTACGTCAAATACCAGATGGGCCAGGGCATGGCCAATGGTGAAGGCGGCGGTGGAGCCGGCGGCATGGCCTCCGAAATGGCCATCGGCTTCGCCATGGCCCAGGAAATGATGAAAAACTCCGGGATGGCCGGCTCGCCACCACCGCTTCCCGGTCAGGTCGGCGCCGCCACCTCGCCCGCACCGATCCCAGCCAATCCCGACATCCTCGACCCCGCCACCGTCGCCCGCATGCTCGGCGTGACCGAGGCCGACGTCATGGCCGAGATCGAATCCGGCAAGCTCGCCGCCAAAAAGATCGGCTCCGCCCACCGCATCACCCGCTCCGCCCTCGACGCCTTCCTCGCCGAGTAAGGGCAAGCACTTACCAGTGGCATGACCGTCCCGGTCATGAACCTGTGAGCCCCATCATGGCCCCCGAGCAGCCACCATCATCGATCGACGACGACACCTCGCCCATCGTCGTCGAAAAGCGCAAAATCCCGCCACCGCTCCCCGACCTCCGGGGATCGACCGCAGAAGTGCGCTCGCTCGACCGCCACGTCTGCCCCGAATGTGGCGGCAAAGGCGAATGGGACCCCGGCAAACGCAAGCTCGTCTGCCCCTATTGCGGTACCGATTTCGAACGCGTCGCCCCACCGCCTCCACCGGACTCCATCCAGGAGCACGACCTCGACCAGATGCTCGCCGAGCTCGGCGAAAGATCATCCACCGTTGATACCGCGAAACGCAAAGTCCAGTGCACCCACTGCCACGCCGTTCTTGTGAGAGAAGCAAAGAACGTCGGCCAGTCCTGCGATTTCTGCGGCTCACCCGAGATGCTCGACTACGCCGACACCTCCAGCCCCGTCAGTCCGGAATCGCTGCTTCCCGCCTCCATTTCCAAAGAAAAAGCCTATCATTCTCTTAAGGCCTTTCTCGCCTCCAAATGGTTCGCGCCGAACGACCTGAAAAAGCGCAACCTCGTCGACCGCATCCACGGCGTTTACCTTCCTTACTGGACCTTCGACGCCGCCGCCGAATGCCCCTGGACCGCCGACAGCGGCACTTACTACTACGTGACCCGTACCAGGCGCGGCCCCGATGGCAAGACGCAAACCTACCGCGAGCGCAAAACCCGCTGGCGTCCCGCGAGCGGTCACGTCTCCACCTGGTTCGACGACATCCTTGTCGCCGGATCCCAAGGCATCGAGCCCAAGATCCTCAGCAAGCTCGAACCTTTTCCTACTAAAGACCTAGTACCTTACGAAACCCGCTACGTCTCCGGCTGGGAAGTCGAGCAGTACCAAATCCCGCTTCTTCAAGCCGCCCGCAGCGGCTTCGGCGTCATGGAAGGCATGCTGACAAACATGTGCGCCCGCGAAGTCCCCGGCGATACCTACCGCAACCTCCGCATTTACCCGCAGTACTCGCGCAAGACCTTCAAGCACATCCTCTGCCCCGTCTGGATCCTCGCCTATCAATTCCGTGGCAAGACCTACCAAGGCGCCATGAACGCCGTCACCGGCACCACCTACGCGAACTTCCCGATCAGCCCGTGGAAAGTCGCCTTTGTCGTCCTCATGGCCATCATCGTCATTGGCATCATCCTACTCGCGATGAATCGCTGATCCCACGTTAAAGATGCTAGGCAATCAAGGTAGGAAGACGTAGCACATCGGACTGGGGAAGGGGACGTTGCCGCCGGTCTTCTTGAGGGCACCGGTTTCGGGATCGACGGAAAAGATCGCGAGGTCGTTGGAGTTCTGGCCACCGGTGAT
Organism: uncultured Haloferula sp.; assembly: GCA_964628795.1. Classification (GTDB taxonomy): domain Bacteria; phylum Verrucomicrobiota; class Verrucomicrobiia; order Verrucomicrobiales; family Akkermansiaceae; genus Haloferula. The sequence goes on from CAZVMS010000298.1 coordinate 38,985, forward strand.
GAGCCATTTGCCACTTGGGGAAAGATTGATGTTCCGCGGGATGGAGACGGCAGCGGGGACGGAGGTGAGCCGCTTCAAGGATCCATCGCCTTTCACTTCGAAGACGGTGAGGGTGTCGTTGCCTTGGTTCCGGGTGTCGCGGTTTGCGGTGTAAACAAACTTGCCGTTCGGGTGGACGCGGATCTCCGAGCAGGACATGCCTTCAAGTTGGGAGCCGTCGGGCAAAACCGAGAGGTCCTGCACTCGCTCCAGTTGGCCATCGGTTAGGCGCTTGAAAACTGAGACACTGGTGTTGAGCTCGTTGAGCACATAGACGTGTTTCCCGTCCTTGCTGAACTTCAGGTGTCGAGGCCCGGCGCCTGCTGGAGTCTTCGCGTCACCGGCTTCGGTGAGTTTTCCCGTCGTCGTATCGATTTTGTAAATCTCCACCTTGTCAGTGCCGAGATCACAGGCGTAGGCGTATTAGTTTTCGGGATCCGGGAAAATCGAGTGCGCGTGGGGTCCCTTCTGGCGCTGGGGGTTCACGCTGCTGCCTTCGTGTTGAAAATTGGAGGCGAGTTCGCCAAGTGACCCATCAGCTGTGACCAAGGCACTGCCGATATTGCCACTGCCGTAGTTGGCGAACATCGCGACTTTCCCAGTCTGATCAAAGCTGACGTGGCAGGTGCCATTGCCGTGCGTCGAAGTCTGGCCTGTCTGGGTGAGTTTGAAACCGTCGCCGATGGAGAAGATCGTCATTTGGCCGGATGGTTTTTCCGTGGAGCTAGTGGTCGAGATCAGCGACTTGCCATCGGGGCTGAGGGCCTGAAAGCCCGCGCCTTGGAGGGCGACGATCCGCTTGGGAGGGCTGATCTGGCCGGTGTTCTCATCGAGCGATGAAAGGTAGATCCCGCCCAGAAGTGTTCGGCATGATGGCTGCTGAAAATGCGGTGAAGTCGTGAAAAAGCCCGCGATTATATGGAGGGAGGACACGACACGCGGTTTTGACACAGTGGCTCCGGGCGGCGGCGTGGCATCAGGACACGCGTCGCC
>CAZVMS010000299.1:0-22478 GCA_964628795.1 uncultured Haloferula sp.
AAAAGAAACTGCTAACGATGAAAAGGACGATCCGAGGCCAACTGCGGGAGGGCGACCAAACGTGGGAAGGAAGGCTAGGAGAATACGCCCAAGCCGCAGCAACGGCGATAAACAGAGCGAAGCCAAACTGGGATAGCCTGAGCGGAGCGATGGCAAAGCCACCAGCTGATGAATAAGAACGACATACGAGGCCGACGGAGCGGACAGAGCCGGCACAAGCAAGCGACGAAGAGGAGCGCGGTAGTTCAATCCCATTCCCTCATTCAGTTCCGGAGGTAAATGACGTGGTTGGGTGGCGGAGTTTTCCCTGCTTACCTGGGGAATGGGAGGAACCGCATCCGGGTCGCCGAAGATGATCTTCTTTTGAGCCTCACCGAACCACTGGTCGATGTTGTCGAAATCCTGAGTGATATCCGCGCCCTCATGATTGTAGAGGAGGTATTTGTAGCGGAACGGGGCGCTCCCATTTACGATGTCCGTCCGCGTGGCATCAAAGGGAGGATAGAGCGCGAGGCGGACCGCGTTGACGATCTCACGGGAGTGCCCCTGATTCGGCACGAATTCGCTCCAATCCGAAATTTCGATCAACCAGCCCGCTGCTGAGAACGCCAGCCCATACATGGCCGTTGTCGCTGAAGGTAAGCGTCACAAGGGTGGGCCCAAGTTCAATATTGCTGATTACCGGATCGGCGTGTGCGGCCGGGATTCCTAGCAACCATGCGAGGCCGGACAGGGTGAGGAAACACTGCGTGGTGAGACTGCGCGGCATCCTTGTCGCCTCCCTGAGAGAAATTGGAGTCATTCGTCGTGTTAGCATTGGCTTAATGGCGTAAACAGCCAGTTTGATGCTTATGGGGCCCCGCACCCTGTTTAAGAAAGCCCCAAATTAACTTTCTTCGAAATCAGCGAGCGCCTTATAAGCGGGCTAGAATCGGTCAGAAGCAGATTCAAACGACTCATTTCACCCGGGATTTATTTCCTTGGGAGTTCCCAGGTGCGATATTGCTGGCGTTTGATTGCTACTCTAACACGTTCTCACCCCGATTCTCCTTCTGATGAATCGTCACCGGCCAGCCGGGGAACTGATTCTCAGGCTTGCCGTCGGTCGCATCGACATTGAAACGGAAGGACTCGAGGTAGTAGGTCTTTTTCTCGGTATCGAAGGTGACAAAACCGAAACCACTTCCCTTCTCATGGGCTCGCTCATAGCGGTGTTTCGACTTACTCGCGATCGGATTTCCAACTGCATAAACGTAAGCTTTGTTGCCCATGCCATCGAGATACTCTCCAGTAAACGCACGACCATGCTTGGGTCGATTTTCGTGAGGCATGCCCACTTCATCCGGCCGCCACCAGCGCGGGTAGCCGACAGAAATGGCAGGAGTGCAGAAGGACCAGTTGCTATCACGTTGTGCCTTGACCCCATACTGGCTGAGCATTGTTAGGTGCTGATCACCATTGATGTGAAGAGCCATCGAGGGACGCATGATATCGATCGCCCGATTGCGCGGCGTTTGCGGCCAACCACCAGAATCGAGGTCACCCTTGAGATAGCCATCATAGCCACCGTGATGAGTCGCCATGCCGGAGAAGACCGTCTGACTGATTACCGCCTTGAGGCTGTGGCCACGCCAGTCGTCGGCCCACTTCTTGAGAAACTCTTCCTGACGCTCGCCGAGAAGCACGAGTCCCGGCTTATCAAGTGACGCGGTATCGAAATCCGGATCTGTCACGTGATCCCTGCGGCCTCCCCCGGTATTCACGCGATCAGGTCCACTCTTCCACTGGCGGTCCGCTAGGATCGCAAAGCTGACACCCCCGTAAACCATGTCGCCATAGTAAACGCTGATATCCTGCTTGGCGGGTGTTGGATCATAAGCGTCGGGATGGTGTGCACAGTTGGTCTTATGAACGGCATTGACCATGCGTGCCGGTTCGGTATAGCCGCCCATCGATGAAGCTCCGGAGTTTCCGCCAGTCTTCATCGCCGCTCCCCCTTCGCCCCAGATGTTGCCTTGGAAAACGTCGTGATCGTCGGGCAAGCAGAGCGTCGGACTGTTCCGCATCGATTCACGGAAGCACCAGCCAAACTGATAATACTTCCGCAAGTAGTTGAGAATCGCGCGATCGGCCGGGTCCCGAATGATCCCGAAACCACCGTGCGCTTCATAAATCTGATCGCCCGAGAAAAAGAGCAGATCGGCATCGAGCTTACGGATGTTTTCCGTCACCGGTTCATAGGGAAATCCTATGTCATTCTGGCATGTCAGTGCCGCCATGCGCAGCGGTCGACCCTCGGGATTCGCCCTGATCGTGCCGGTCCACTCGTCCGGCGTCTGGCTGCCATCGCGATGCTTTTCACGATAGACAAGTTTATAGGGTGTGGCCTCCTTTTCATTCCAATTTGGAATGCGAAAAGTGGCGACCCAGGCGTCCGGATCGAGCTTCGCTTCGCCGAGCGATTTCCACGCACCGTCTTTCTTGATGTGGAGCTCGACGTTCTGATGATCCTTCGGCCCCATCGGTCCGGTCAGCGCGCTGATCTTCATCACGAAGCCCTCGTCACTCCGTGAGTCGCTGAGCGAATACATCGACCAAAGGATCGGACCAAAGCGATTTTCTGGTGTCACGGTGAATGCCTCGCCTCCAAGGGTCCAGTTCGAGAAACGGTAGCGCACGCCGTCCTTGCCGGCGTTGTTGCCGTGGGAGCCCCCCGCGGTAAGATTGCTGGCGATCGAAACGTTGCCACGAATCTCTGAGAAAGGAACCGTGGCTTTGACCGAACCCAATTCATGGTTTGATCCCGGAGACAAAGCGGTGAGTGTTAGCTGGCACTTGTCGCCCTGAGGAATGCCCTTGAGCACTAGGCCCAACTTTTTGTTGTCGCCCGCAACCCGAAGCGGGGTCTTGTTCTTCCCAAGGACCAGCTCATTTCCCCGCCATCCCGCGACCAAGCCTCTGGTCACGAAACAATTACTTTTGTGCTCGTTGAGTTCGCTTTTCATCCCGATCCGGAAGCCTGCCCCGGTGTCCTTTTCGGGGTTTCCGATGCGCTGAAGAGTGACGCCCATTTCGAAGCCTCCATGCTTCGTCAGTTGATGGGTCAACGAGTGCACGCTCCGCTGCGGCCCCGTGCTGATACACTCCGCGCCACCCTCACTGACCTTCCAGTCCTCCATCGGGTTGGCCCAGAAGTTTCCGCCGAGGAAGACGCGGTCGTGGGTCTTCGCCCAAGCATCAGCCGTGGGCACGCTTTCCGCCGCGAATCCGCTGCGACCTCCAAACCCGATCAGGGTGCCTGCGGTGATGAGCTTGATGCCAGTGCGTCGTGAAATGGGTTCGTTCATTCCTTGCTTACAACGCCATTTGCAGACGATTCCAATCAGCAAATGAGCTCGTTGCCCCAAAAAGCTGGCTTCGCTGCGCTCAGACGGGGGCCTGGTCGAGGTGAAAGGCGTCGTGGACCGCGCGGGCGGCGTCTTCGATGCGGGTCTCGTCGACAGTAACGGCGATCTTGATTTCCGAGGTGGAAATCATGCCGATGTTGATGCCGACCACGCCGAGGGCCTTGAACATGGTGGCGGCGACGCCGGAGTGGGAACGCATGCCGATGCCGACGCAGGAAAGTTTGGCGATGCCGGCTTCGGTTTCCACCTTGGTGCCTTCGCTGATTTCGGCGAGCACGGGCTTGAGCGCGGCTTGGGCGCGGCCGAGGTCGTTCGAGTGCATGGTGAAGGAATGGCGGGCCATGCCGTCGCTGGCGGTGTTCGACAGGATCATGTCGATGTTGATCTCGGCGTCAGCGAGGGCACCGAGGATCTTGCCGGACATGCCGGGTTCATCGGGGATATTGGTGATGGTGACGCGGGCTTGGGAGCGTTCGATTGAGACTCCGCGGATGACGACGTTTTCCATAGCAGGATGTTCTTCGAGCACCATGGTGCCCGGGTTATCATTGAGTGAGGAACGGACTTCGAAAACGACTCCGTATTTTTTGGCGAATTCGACGGAACGCGATTGCATGACTTTCGCCCCGGATGAGGCGAGTTCGAGCATTTCATCGTAGGAAATTTCAGGGAGCTTACGGGCGTTTTTGACGACGCGCGGGTCGCAGGTGTAAACGCCATCGACGTCGGTGAGGATCTGGCAGACGTCGGCTTTTACAGCTGCGGCGACGGCGATCGCGGTGAGGTCGGAACCACCACGACCGAGGGTGTGGATCATGCCATCGAGGGTGACGCCCTGAAAGCCGGCGACAACGAGGCTGTGCCCCTCTTCGAGCGACTTCTTCATGAACTCGGGGTCGATGCCTTCGATGCGGCCGCGGGTGTGGCTGCCGGAGGTGCGGATGCCTGCTTGGCGACCGGTGACGGAGAGGGCTTTGACACCGATCTCGTGGAGAGCCATGGAAACGAGTGCGATGGATTGCTGTTCGCCGGTGGCGAGGAGCACGTCGAGTTCTCGTTCGGGCGGCGAGTCGCCGAATTCCTTGGCCATGCCAATGAGCTTGTCGGTGACGCCGGACATGGCGGAGACCACGGCGACGACTTGGTTGCCTTCGTCGCGGGTACGCTTCATGCGGGCGGCAACGTTGCGCATGCGATCGATGGTGCCGACGGAGGTTCCGCCGAATTTTTGGACAATAAGGGCCATGGCCGGAGGCGGAGTGAAGGAGAGAGCCGGGCACTTGGCAAGAACGGGATGGGCTTGAGCATGGTCATTTTCAGAGGTGAAAGCGGGGACTTGGCGCGGAGATTCAACGACTTTGCGGGGTTTCCGGCGAGCAGACCGAGTAGAAGAGAGAGTGGCGATTCGCTTGCTTCGGGGCGTCTCGCGTGTTGTCAATTTGTCGTGTCTGCGGTCACCAACATTTCCACCTACCTTTTCGCTCCGCTTTCCGGCTTAAAATCGCTGCGTGAGGAGCTTTTGACTTCTTGCAAGGAGTGGGAGTTGAAGGGGACGATTTTGCTGAGTGCTGAGGGCATTAATTTGTTCGTGGCTGGGGCGGGGGAGTCGATCGATCGCTTGCTTGAGAAACTCCGTTCGATTCGTGGACTGGAGGGGCTGACGCCGAAGGTGAGTTTGAGCGACTCCCAGCCGTTCAACCGGATGCTGGTGAGGATTAAGAAGGAGATCATTTCCTTCGGGGTCGAGACGGTGCGTCCGGCGGATTACACTTCGCCGAAAATCACGGCGAAGGAGCTGAAGCGGTGGCTGGATGAAGGGAAGCCAGTGACGCTGCTCGATACGCGCAACGACTACGAGGTGAAGCTCGGGACTTTCAAGGGGGCGATCGATCCTGACATCAAGACCTTCCGTGGATTTCCCGATGCGGTAAGGAAGCTGCCGGAGGAGCTGAAGGAGCAGCCGGTGGTGATGTTTTGCACGGGTGGGATTCGCTGCGAGAAGGCGGGGCCGTTCATGGAGATGGAGGGCTTCAAGAATATCTATCAGCTTGATGGGGGCATTCTGAAATACTTCGAGGAATGTGGTGGCGAGCACTACGATGGGGATTGTTTTGTCTTTGATCAACGGGTGGGCGTGGACCCCGGGTTGAATGAAAGCGATCACGCGGTTTGTTTCGCCTGTCAGGCACCGCTCAATCGCAAAGAACAGGAGGATCCGAGATATGTGAAGGGCGTGAGCTGTCCGCATTGCCATGTTGACGAAGCTGACAAGCTTGCGGAGCGCGTTGCTTCACGGCAGGCGAAGCTGCAGGCGCTGTGCGATCCTTTGCCTGGCTCGGTGGCGCAGGAGAATCGGCGAGCGATGACCGTTCCGGCGAGTCATGACAAACGGGAGTTGTTAGAAACGCTGATTGATTTGTTTCCGCAAGTTCCTCCGCTGGAACTCGAGGAGTGGTGCGCTGCGGGACGCTTTGTGACTTACCGCGGGGTGGCGAGAGCAAAGGATCATGTCGTGCGTGCGGGTGAGAGGGTGATTCAGATTTTTCCGCCGAAAGCGGAGCCGTGGGTGTCTGCGGACATTCGGGTGATTTACGAGGACGATGCTTTGATCGTGGTGCGGAAACCGGCACCGCTTCCGATGGCTGAATTTGGGCCCTTTCATCGCAACACGCTGCAGTATCTGATGAACCAAGTGTGTGAGCTGCCGCATGTTCCCCGGGCAGTGAATCAGTTGGAGACGAGCATGACGGGTTTGGTGGTCTTCGCCCGGACGAGGCATCTCTGTCGGGTGCTCAAGCGGCAGTTGATCGAAGGCGATGCGGAGAGAGTGTTTCTTGTGTTGGTGACCGGTCAGCCGGGGCAGGATCATTTTTTCTGTGACTCGCCAATCCCTTGTGAGTCCAAGCCAAGGGAGGGTGAAGATGAGGTCGTTCTGCCATCGCGCACGGATTTCAAAGTTCTGGAGTATCGAGATGATGGGACGGCTTTGCTTGAGGCGGTGCCGGGAACGGGCTGCACGGATCAAATCCGAATTCATCTTTCCCGCCTTGGATTTCCAGTTGTGGGGGAGCCTGAGTTCGTTCGTGGCCGCTTGCCAGATGAGACGCGGGCCTTCGATACGGATGCTCCAGCGATCCGACTTCACATGTGGAAGCTGTCCTTCGTGCACCCGCGCACGGGTGAGCAGGTGGCTTTTGAAGCCGAGCGCCCTGATTGGGCGTAGGTCCATGGGATCATGTATCTGGATTTAGACCATCCGGCAGATTTGGCCAAGTGGAGCGCCCCGGCGGATTACTTGTCGCGTCATCGGGACAAGTTGGTGATTCTTGATGAGATCCATCGAGTTTCTCGCTAGGAGATGGAATCGAGGCTGTCAGTTTGCCAGGAATGCTGGAGGTGCTTGCTGGTTAGTCCGCCGCTTCGGGTTTGGTGGGGTGATCATCGGTGGTGGTGGTGAGGCGAAGCGTGGAAGCTTCGTCACGGGTTTGGCTTTGACATGTGGGGATCATGAATAGGTTGGAGGCGCATGGGCTTTCCCACGGGTTTTCTTTTCGGCACGGCGAATGCGGATCATCAGGTGGAAGCCCATGATTCGGCGCGGGAGGATGTGTGGGATTTGTGGGAACGGACGCAGCGGCTGACGCCGCGGGGGCGGGCGACGGATTTTTGGAATCGGTACGAAGAGGACATCGCGAATGCGGCGGCGATGGGTTGTAAGTTGTTTCGATTTTCAGTCGCGTGGGCCCGGATGGAGCCGGAGTGCGGAAGTTTCGATAATGAGGCGCTGGGGCATTATCGGAGGGTCGCGGGGTGTGTGAGATCGCATGGGATGGAGGTGATGGTGACCTTGCATCACTTTGTCTGGCCGGTGTGGCTTGAGCGGGATTATGGGGGGATGATTGGTGACGAGTTTCCGGATCTATTTGCGAGGTATGCGGAGAAGGTGGCGGAAGGGATGGGCGATCTGGTGGATTGGTGGATCACATTCAATGAGCCGAGCCAGCTGACTTTTGGCTACATCAAGCCGTGGTGGCAGAATCGCTATTTTATGCCGCCTGGGTTGCCGCAGGGTTCATCGGTGGATGCGGAGGCGGCGGCCGTGGGGAAGTTGGTGCCGAATCTTTTCCGTGCTCATGCGCGGGCGCGGCGGGTGATCCGGGGAAAACGAGAGGGGGCGAAGGTGGGTGTGAATCCTCTGGTGACGGGGTTTCCGACCTGGCTGCAGATGCTGATGGATTGGGGTGCGTGCCATCGGCGGATGAGCGAGGCGCTGTTCAAGTTTACGACGGGGAAGCCACTTGTTAGAGGGCGGGGTGAGGTGGATTTGGTCGGTGGGGAGTTGACTCCTCAGGGGGCTTTACGTTTTGAAACAAAGATGGGTTGGTTAAATTGGGCGTGGAGGTTTTGGGGGACGACGAGTTTGATCGCGAATGCGAACTGGTGGTATTTGGGGATCAAAGGGAAGCTGGCGGAGGAACTTTGTCCGGATGAAGCGATCGGGGCGCAGGACTTTGTCGGACTGGATTATTATTGGGGTTTGCCGACGTGGCGGCTGAATCGTTTTCGCCTGTTAGAGGAGGCGGCACATGGTCGATTTATCAAAGCTCCGGTGTGGGCGCGGGGCTTGTTCCATGCTCTGCGCCGTTTTCACCGGTGGTTTCCTGATCAGGATTTGTTAATCGTGGAGAACGGCTGCCCGCCGAGTGCGGGTGGAATTTCGAGGGAGGAATACATGCGGCTTCACCTGAGGGAAGTGGAGCAGGCGCTGGCGAAGCGTGTGCCGGTAAAAGCCTATATCTGGTGGTCGATTACCTCGAATCGGGAATGGGGTCACGCCTTCGATCCGAATACGGACTTTGGCTTGTACTTCATCGATTTGGACAAGGACGCGGAGCTGAAAAGGGTCGCGACTCCGGAGCTTGGAACTTTGGCCCGGGTGATTGCGGAAGCGGGAGGATGACGGCAGTGACGGCTTGAATGGTGATCGAGTTTATTAAACTTCCGAGGGAAGGTCGGCGCGGATGAGTCCGGTGGTGAGGTCGCCGAAGTTGGCACGTTCCCAGGTGAGGGCTTGGTTAGGGTCTGTTAGACCTTTCAAAAGCGTCTCGCGGCGGTTGCCGGTGTAGACGGCTTCGATGCGGTAACTGGTCGAGCTACCGTTTTTTCCAAGGTGGATTTTTTCGGTGCAGTAAAGTTGTTCGAGGCCGTCAGTGCTGAGGGTTTTGTTGCCTCGCCACACCCAATTCGCCACGAGTAGTCGGAGACTTCATGGGAATTTGGCGATCAACGCTGCCGCCATGGTGAGTCGTAGGCAAGCCGCAGACGGCGGAAGCAGCCCCACCCTGCCGAGGCCCCGCCCGCTGGATGCGAGTCTCCTGTGGAGATGCTCTTCTTTTGCCGCGTTTACTCGTTGCCTAGCATCTTAGCCGGGGGAGATGCCCTTCTCAAGATCCTCCAGACGGGTGGTCTGATGCTTACGGACCTTGTTGAGAACCAGCGCCGGGATTTGGAACACCGGTGCGTCGTCCGGGTGGTCGAGGCAATGCTCATGGATCACCTGATACAGGAGTTTGAAAGCGTCGCGCGGCTGCTTCATGTGATCGAGCGCGTTGATCAGGTCCGTCGAGGAAACGTCGTCGTCGAACAGGTCCGAGAGGCTTGTGAGCTTCTCCGCTTGGGCAGCGGGGTCTTGGCTGGCCTTCAAGCGCCGGGTGCAGACGTCGTAAAGGGTGGCGCCGGTCCATTCGAGCCGCCTGATCAGGTTCTGTTTGTCGAGCCGAGCCTCCTTGAAGAACTCCGGGTCCTCGCGCTGGAGCTGGTCGCCGAGTTCGGAGGGGAGCAGGAATTTGAGGGCGAACGCCTCTTGCTGAAGAAACTTGTTGTTAAGCATCGGCCAAATCAGTTCCCGCATCTTCCGCGGGTCGCTGTTGACGAACTGAGGTTCGTCCACGCGATCAATGATGACCACGACCTTACGATACCCCCAGTTCTCAAGGACACGCTGAAAGCGCTGAGTCAGTTCGTAGCGACTCTCTTGGTCCCCGGCGCGGGGCAGCGGCGAGAACAAGAGGTCCCGGCCGCCAAAAAATCCGAGAACCTTCCGCCACTCGCATGCAGTCCGGAGACAGGTCCGCATTTCTCGATGGAGTCGACGACCGATCCGGTCGCGCTTGAAGATGGCCCCGATAAAGGCGGCAAGGGAAGCGATCAGCAGCATCGCGGAGGGAATCGCGAGCATCCAGACGACGCCCTCCTCAGGAGACAGGCCATAGGCGATGGAAGCCGCGCCAAGGCCGATCAGCGAAAGCGCGACAAGCGCAAGCAGCCGACCGGGGCGCCAGAATGGCGAGACCTTCGTCAGCCGGCGCAGCCTGGCGAGACGTGAGGAACCATCGCCGCGTGCCGGTTCGTCATAGAGCGCCGCTAGCAACGCGAGATCAAAACGACTGCGGCGCGGCATGCTGTGGACTTTGCGAGTGGACTCCCGGCTGCTGTCCGCGAGGATCTCGTCGACCAGTTCGCTCACCCCGATCGACAAGATGGTGTCTTGGTGATCGACGAGTCGGAGCTTAGGCAACGAGTCCGGCACCGACTTGCTGGAAGCCCTTGGAGGCTCACGCCGCATCAGCCGGTCAATTACTGGATTCAGGTCGTCGTAACGGATCACTCGGATACGTTCTTCGGGATGCTGCGCATTGTGGTCCTTGTAGCGATTCTCCATGAGCAGCCGCATCGCCGTTTTGCCGCTGCCCTTTTTGCCGAAGACCACTGAGGTGCTGACCTCCCGCATGCTTCCGATGACTTTGTCGAAATCGGGATGGGTCATCGTCTCGGCAAGGTTGCCGAGGTAAACCTCGTCGTTTTTGGCCTCCTCGGCCTGAAATGGGTTGACGCGAATACCCCAGTGCTCGAAATATTTTCTAATATCCATCCCGGGTCCGACTTACTCCGTCGCCCCCCACCTTGCAACTGCGGAATCGTTGAGCTGGGTCGAAGCTCCCTACTTTTCGCTCCATCGGAGCGAGAGCATTCAAGCGGATGGTTCCCTTGTGAGCGGAGCTTCCGTCGGTGTCAAACTCGCCGCCTCGCCCGCAAAATGCCTAGGATCTCATTTTCAAGGTGACATCCTTCGTTTTTTGCGGGTAACGCTGCAAGTTCCGAATCGTCCCTCCTGTAAGTGCTTGACGTGAAACATCTGCTCCTTCTCTCGCTAGTCGCGGCCCTTGTAGTGCCGGGCATCACGGTGGCCGCACCGAAACCGCTGCCCAATCCGGATTTCACCAAAGGGGAATCGATTCCCGAGGGCGCGACTCACGACTGGAACCTCGGGGCAACGGGTGCCCGTGGGTGGATCTACTGCCAAGGTCTTGAGACGACCCTGGCCCGGCAGATCCTCATCACCAAGGTTGATCCGGGGTCGCCAGCCGAGGGCGTGCTCAAAGTCGGCGACGTGATCCTCGGAGTTTCCGGCAAGTTGTTTTCATTCGATCCACGGACTGAGTTCGGCAAGGCCCTGACTGCCGCCGAGTCGGAAAAGGGCGGCGGCAAGCTCTCGCTGACCTGCTGGCGCGACGGCGCGACTCAGGAGCAGGTCGTCACGCTTCCTGTGCTTGGGAGCTACAGCGCGACCGCACCTTATGATTGCCCGAAGTCGCGGAAGATCCTGGATACCAGCTGCGAAGCGCTGGCGGAGCGCATGTCTCAGCCGGGCTATAGCGGCAACCCGATCACCCGCTCGCTCAACGCGCTCGGTTTACTCGCCAGCGGCAACCCGAAGTATCATAAGATCGTCAAGAAAGAGGCCAAATGGGCAGCCGACTACTCGGAAGATTCAATGGCGACCTGGTGGTATGGCTACGTCTCTGTGTTCCTTTCCGAGTATGTCATGGCGACCGGCGACGACTCCGTTCTGCCCGGCCTGCGGCGGATCGCCATGGAGGCGGCCAAGGGTCAGAGCATCGTCGGCTCGTGGGGCCACAAGTTCGCCGGGCCCGATGGACGGTTGGTCGGCTACGGCATGATGAACTCGCCTGGGGCGGTACTGACCGTCGGTCTGGTGCTGGCGCGGGAAGCGGGGGTCGATGACCCCGAGGTGGCCGAGGCGATCGAGCGCAGTGCCAAGCTGCTGCGCTTCTACATCGGCAAGGGGGCGGTGCCCTACGGTGACCACGCCGCGTGGATGCAGAACCATGAGGACAACGGCAAGTGTGGCATGGCGGCGGTGCTCTTCGACCAGCTTGGGGAAAAGGATGGGGCCGAGTTTTTCGCCAAAATGAGCACTGCCTCGCACGGCAACGAGCGCGACACGGGGCACACTGGCAACTTCTTTAATATGACTTGGGCGATGCCTGGGGTGTCGCGCTGCGGTCCGCACGCGACCGGCGCGTGGATGGAGGAATTCGGAGCCTGGTATTTCGACCTCGCTCGTGGATGGGACGGGCAGTTCCCGCACCAAGGGCCGCCGCAGCCGAGCAATGACGCCTACGGCAACTGGGACGCCACCGGAGCTTACCTGATCGCCTACGGGATGCCGAGCAAAGCGATCCGGCTGACCGGCAAGAGGCCGTCGGCGACCCCGCCGCTCGGACCCGAGGAGGCGCGGCAGGTCGTGCTCGACGGCCGCGGATGGAGCAATAACGACCGTAACAGCGCCTACGATGCCCTCGGGGGCGATCAGCTTTTCGAATGCCTCGCCAATTGGTCGCCGATCGTCCGCGAGCGGGCGGCGGATGCGCTGGCCCGGCGCAAGGAGGTGCCGGTCGAGCCTTTGATCGGCATGCTCGACGCGCCGACATTGGTGGCCCGCATCGGTGCCTGTCAGGCCCTGGAGAAACTCCGGGGGCGGGCGGCCCCGGCCGTGCCGAAGCTCCGCGAAATCCTCAAGGCCGAGGACCTTTGGCTGCGGGTTAAGGCTGCCGACGCTCTCGCCGCAATCGGCGCGCCGGCGATGGTCGCCGCGCCCGAGCTGCTGGAGATGCTCGCCAAGGGGCCGACGGCGGACGATCCGCGCGGGATGGAGCAGCGCTATCTTTCCTTTGCCTTGTTTAATCGCCGCGGCGGTCTGCTCGGGAATTCGCTCGACGGCGTCGATCGGGATTTGCTGATGAAGGCCGTCCGGGCCGGGCTCCAGAATCAGGATGGGCGCGCGCGTGGGTCTTTCGACAGCGTTTACGCCAACCTCAGTTTCGAGGAGCTCAAGCCGCTGCTGCCGGCGATCCACGAGGCAATCATCGAGCCTGCTCCGAGCGGCATCATGTTCAGCGATCAGATCCAGACTGCGGGCCTCCAGCTACTGGCGAAATATCGGGTCAGCGAGGGAATTGAGTTGATCGCTCGCTACACCCGCACGCAGAAGCCGCACGCCAGCCAGATCCGGATCGGTGGGATCCTCGAAATGCTCAAGAGCTATGGTGCCCACGCCCAGCGGGCGATTCCGATCCTGGAGGAATCGATCCAATATTTCGAGAACGACGAGCCGGACTTCCCGCGCCAGATGAGCTTGCAGAAGGCCCAGAACGTCCGCGATACGATCCGTGAGATCAAGGCAGCGACCGACCGGCCCGAACTCATCTCGCTCGGCCTCTAAAGCCCGGCTTCCCGAAACCCGTCATGCAACTCATCAGCCACCTCGCCGGCTCATGGCTGGGGCTCGTGGCACTCGCAGGCCCTCTCGCCGCCGCAACTCCGGAGGCCGCCCCGCCGCCCGCCGTCGAGCTTTCCGCCACCAAGCCATGTCGGCTTTTCCTGCTCGGCGGCCAGTCGAACATGGACGGTTGCGGCCGCCCCCATGAACTGCCGGAAGCCTATCGCATGCCGCCAAAAAACGTCGTTACTTGGGACAATCGCCGGAAGTGCTGGGTGAGGCTCACCGAGGACTCGATGGCTATTGCACGCAACGGCATGTTCGGACCCGAAATGACCTTTGCCCATCGGCTGGCCGAGGCATTTCCCAACGAGACCATCGCGATCACCAAGACCTCGACCGGCGGCACCCGCCTGTTCACCCAGTGGATTCCGGAGGGAGGGATGTATCAGCGTTTCATCGCGAATTCCGAGAATGCCCGCAAGGCGCTAAAGGACGCGGGTATTTCCTACTCGATTGGGGGCATGCTGTGGATGCAGGGGGAGTCGGATACCGACAACCTCGAGCACGCCCAAGCCTACGAGGAAAATCTCAGGAGGATGTTCGCCGATGTGCGCCGCAAGACTGGCATTGACCAGCTTCCGATCGTGATGGGACGGATCTCGTCGAGCCTGCTCAAGGGCACACCGTGGAACATGAACCATGTCCCCGTGGTGCGGGCTGCGCAGGATGCCGTCGCCGCCGCCGATCCCCACGTCCACCTCATTTCCACCGACGACCTGAGCACATGGAAGGACAACACCCACTTCGATGGGCCGTCTCAGCTGACGCTCGGGAGCCGGATGGCCGACGCGATGCTGAAAGAGCTCGATCCGACCGCCGCTTCCCGATCCGAGACTCCATAAAACGGATCGCGTCCATGGTTCGTATCAGATCGGCCCATCGGCAAGCGTCCTCCCCACCACTTGGAATTCCGTCATGGCCAGAAACCGACACCCTCGCCCGCCCGATCATCAGCTGCCAATCCCATCAGAGTGCATCATCATATGATCGTATGACTAGACGAATGGCCCGATTTTCCCGAATCTACCAGATGCCATCGGTGAAGTTGCAATTCTGATGAGGACTCAATCCCTGTCATCCAATCGTGCTAGACTCACGACTCAGCCAACTGTTCTCAGCCCTCCCACCAACATGAAATCCAAACTGTTATTAGTTCTTCAAACCCTTTTACTTGCCTCCTCGGTCGGAGCGCAGGAAAAGCTCTTCAGTGTCAACCTCTTTGCCTACGGCAGGAACCTAGCTAACGAATGGCAGCAGGAGTCATGGAGGGAAACCGTGACGATCGATGCAACCGATGCCGATCCATCCGCAGGATTCTGGGATACCACGGCATGGCAGAATGTCCTAGCAACGAGCACCACCACTCCGATCACCGCCGATGATGGTACGACTACGGCGACCTTCACCCGCCTGAGTTCGCGGAATGGAGGGCCGTGGAACTGGACGACCTTCCGCGACGACTCGGATTCGACGGATGTCGGCAACGCGACCCTGCTAGATGGCCATGGGAACGGCACCAACTCGGCCGGCGAGAATACGGATACCAACCTCACCAACGATTTCCCTGCTTTGTCCTACCGCTTTCAGGTGACGGACATCCCGTTCCCCGTCTATGATGTGATCGTCTATTTTGGTGCCAACTCAGGGCAGTATCTTGGTGGCGGCGCAAGGATCCGGGTCAACGGTGAAATCCCCGCCAATCCGACCGACTCGACGGGTGGGACCGACTTCGTCCTGACATCGGGGGAGCCCACCGGGACCCTTGAAGAGATTACTGCCGCCGGAGAAACTGGAAACTACATCGTCTACAAGGCGCTGACCGGGCCGACCTTCGATGCCCAGGTCTTCGGGACCTCCAGCAACGGATTCGCGCACATTGGTCCCGCCGGCTTCCAGATCCGCGAGAACCTCACGGTGGCGGGAGCGGTCGACGCCGACACCTCCACCGTGGTGGCCTTGCCCACCGCCGTTCCGGCCGATGGTTCGACCACTTCCACCGTCACCGTCACCCTCAAGGACGCCACCGGGTTCTTTGTCCAAGACAAGGAAGTCTCTCTGGCTGGCAACACCGGTAACGCCGTGATTTCGCCCGCCGCCACGCAGCTCACCGGGGCCGATGGGACCGCATCCTTCACCGTCGCCTCCAGCACCGTCGAGACCGAGGAATTCACTGCCACGGTCGTGTCCGATAGTCTCACGATCACCCAGACCGCCAGCGTCGCCTTCGAACCGCTGGTCCCGGACGCCGACCTTTCCAGCATGGCATTCTTCCCGATCGCCGCGTATGCCGATGGTTCATCGACCTCGACCATCACCGTGACGGTGAACAATGAGAATGGATTGCCGCTTTCCGGTCTGGACGTCACCCTCGCCGGAACCCCGGCCACCGCCGGCATCAGCCCGGTTGGTGCCCAGACCACCGACGCGAACGGGCGGGCAACTTTCAGCGTCAGCTCCAGCATTGTCGGAGTAGTGGAGTTCACGGCGACGGTGGAATCCGTGGTTATCACGCAGACCAGCAGCGTGAATTTTGTGGAGCCGGATGCGCCCTTGAACTTCCATGTCAACTTCTACGCCTCCAGTGGCCCTTCCGCGAATTGGGTCCCGCAGGACGCGGCGACGTTGGAGGGTCCTGCTAGCGGCCTCGGTGAGTCTTGGAACCAGTTCAACACCAGCACTGGCAGCAATCTGCTCGCCGCCTCCGGTGTGCCCACTGGGGTGGGTTACACCAACGACGTCGGCAGCGGCTGGTTAGGGGGGAGTTTTCCGCTCAGCATGCTTTCGGCAAGCAGGGCTCATTTCGGCAAGGGCGTGGACACCAATCACAAGATCACCGGCCTGACTCCCGGCACCTTCTTCCACGTCTATCTCGCCTCTTACAACCATACAACTACCGTGGTTGAACAAACTCTCGGCGAATGGTCGACGCCCAACCCTACGACCACCGTGGGCCCGCAGCTCATCGATTACCGCACGCAAGCCCTCAACAACAGCACTTGGCAGCAGGGAGTCAACTACGTGCTCTTTGAGTATGTCGAGGTTGATAGCAATGGTGAAATTGTCTTGTTTGGCGATGCTGCAGACGCCGGTGATTACGCTGGGTCAGAAGCCTTCCGTCTGCACCTTAACGGCTTCCAACTGGTACAAACAGATGCCCCCTTGGCGAGATTCCGCACCTTTGAGGTGGCGGGCGCAGAAGTTGTGATTGACGACGACGCCAAGACCATCGAGCTGACAGTGCCTGCCGGGAGCAATCTGGCCACTCTTGCGCCGACCTTCACCCTGACATCAGGTAGTTGCAATCAGCCAAGCGGAGCACCGCCCTCGCCGACCTTTGCGGGCGCAGCGGGCAACACCGTCCCATACGTCATTACCGACGACTCGACTGATCCGGTCACGGAGAATACCTATCAGGTCACGGCCAAAGTCGCTCCGGCCATCGGGACCTTGGTCATCGACCTCGGGGCCGGGACCGAGATCGAGGGTGGCGCCTATATTGGCAGCGGCCCGACGAATCTTCCGCTGCCGGTCCTGCCCGCGGGCTCGATCCTGCGAGGGGTCCAGGTGAATGTGACGCTAGAAGCCTCCGATAATGGCACCACCCTTAACTACGCGAACGACCTCGGTCTGCTCTTCGACCCGACTCCGGGCACTCCCGGCGATGACTTTTCGGTGGGGATTGTCTCTTCGGCCGCGAACGTGGACTTCGGTATCGGTGAAAAACTGAATTGGGCTGGAGGGGATGCCGGGGTTGGTAGTTCGCTGGACGAAAACAAGACCAATGCCGATTGGACCGGCACCATTGATCTCGGCAGCGTGGGACTCTTCCTCGCTAATGCTTATCAGGATAGTTCCTGGCAAGCCGGTGAGGGTGGCACCTGGTCCGGGACGATCACCCTGACCTACGAAGTGGTCGGTGGAGCGAGCGCGTTTGAGGTCTGGTCCGGTGGGGTGCCCTTCGCTGAAGACAGTAATCGCGATGGCGTCGAGAACGGCATCGCATTCCTTCTCGGAGCTTCCGACCCGGGTCAAAACGCTCTCGATCGTCTCCCAACCTTTGAGGAAGCTGGGGGTGGTCTGGTAATGACCTTCAGTTGTTTGGATTCCGCCAGCCGCGGCCCCGCCGTTCCCTATGTCGAGTGGAGCAGTGATCTGGGGGGCGGCGATGTGTGGACTGGAAACGCAGCCGCCGTGCCGGAGGAATCTGGTCAAGTCAATGGCGTCGATTTCCAGATTACTAGGAACGGCAACCTCTTGGAGGTGGTCGCGACCATCCCATCGACTGAGGCCGCGAATGGGAAGCTGTTCGGCAGACTTCAGGGGTCGGAAAACTGATGCCGGCCAAGGTGGTGTTGTCGGAGGAATCGGAGCGCAGCGGAGATGGCCGGCCGGGCTGCTCACTGAATTCTTCCGGCAATTGCCGCGCATGACTTCGTAGCCGATGGACAGGCCGTCGGGGGTGATGAGAAGCAAAATCCACAAAAGAACAAAATCAAGTGCGCCCGCCAAGGTTGGCGAGCTGTTTTTTAGCGGGTCGCTGGAATTATTACGCGAAAAAACAGCTTCGGGTCAGCCGAATCCAATTGGTTTGACGAGGTTGATCGTTTAGGAGAACGTCAATGATGCTTCTTTTTTCTTTTTTCAGGAGCGGTCTCCTGCAGTTTGCGGGCACGCTGACTCTGGCGCTGGTGGTCCTGTTGGGCATCAGCACCATCACCATGGCCGCCCCGCCCGACTTGACGAGCGGCGGCGTGCCCAACGAAAGCCCCGCCAAAACCATCAATCTGGGCCCCACTGGTCTCCGTGGCTGGATCTATCACGTCAAGGCC
This sequence comes from uncultured Haloferula sp., assembly GCA_964628795.1. GTDB lineage: Bacteria > Verrucomicrobiota > Verrucomicrobiia > Verrucomicrobiales > Akkermansiaceae > Haloferula. The sequence goes on from CAZVMS010000299.1 coordinate 17,883, forward strand.
GACACCAGCGAAAGCCGGCAGATTCTGCTCACTGAAGTGGACGCAGGCTCCCCGGCCGCTCCGTGGCTGGCGGTCGGTGACGTGATCCTCGGTGCCGACGGCACCGGGGCCATCCCGGTCAACTTCACGGCCGATGCCCGCCGCAGTTTCGCCGGGGCCATTGCCGATGCGGAGGCCAGCACCCCCGCCACCCTGAAGGTGATCCGTTGGCGCGCTGGGGCGACCGCCACGGTGGACCTGACCCTCGCACACATGGGGGCCTACTCGGCCACCGCACCCTACAACTGCACGAAGTCGAGCAAGATTCTCCAGGAGGGAGCCGACTACTTCTTCAACAACGAGACCTCGGGGCGCTACGCCTTCGGCGCGATGGCCCTGCTGGCGGTCGACGATGCCGCCGACCCGAACCACGCCGCTTACCGGGCGCGTCTCCAGAGCGAGGCGCACGCCCTGATCCCCGATCTCGCAACCCGGACGCAGATGATGTCCGACGAGCAGGATACCACCGGCATGATCACCTGGCAGCGGGGGCACACGCTCATCTTCCTCGCGGAGTATTACCTCGTTACGGGCGACAACGCCGTCCTGCCCGCGATCGAGGCCTATGCGGTGAACATCGCCAAGAACCAGAGCCTCTTCGGCACGGTCGGGCACAAGTATGCCGAAAAGAACCTCGACGGCAGCAACAACGGCCCGATGGGCGGGGTCTATGGAGTGGTCAACTCGGCCGGCATGCCCTGCTTTCTGGGCCTCCTGCTAGCGAAGGAGTGCGGCCTGACGGACCCGGAACTCGACCCCGCCATCGCGGCGTCGAGCCGCTTCTTTGCCTACTACGCGGGCCGGGGGTCGATCCCCTACGGTGAGCACGAGCCCGGCACGGGCGGGCACGAGAACAACGGCAAGAGCGGGCTCGCGGCGGTGGCCTTTGCCCTGCAGAACAACCGCGTCGAGGAGGGGAAATTCTTCGCCAAGATGGCCACGGCCTCCAGCGTGGAGCGGGAGAACGGCCATACCGGGGCCTTCTTCAACTATTTGTGGGCACCGCTCGGAGCTGCAGTGGGCGGCGAGGAAGCCGCAGCGGCGCACTTCAGCCGTATCAGTTGGTATCTCGACCTCCACCGCCGCTGGGACGGGGGATTCGACTACGATTGCCTCAACGGCGAGGGGCCGAACAGCGGCTCGCAGTACAACGACTTCCGCATGAGCACCGCCGCTTTGCTGACCTACGCCCTTCCCCTGCGGAAACTGTCCCTCACCGGGCGCGGTCACGACCCGGCCCGCGATCTGACCAGCACCGACGTGACCGAGGCCCTGGTGGCGGACGACTACGATGCCGATCCGCGCAGCGACAGCGAACTCATCAGCGATTTGGGTTCCTGGTCACCCAAGGTGCAGCGGAAGGCTGCGGAAAAACTCGCCACCCGCAGCATCAGCGCCGGCGAGCTCAATCAGATCACCAGCCTAGCCAATGATACCAACGGTGACTCGCGGGTGGGGGCCTGCCTCGCCCTCGGCAAGATCAGTGACAGCGGCACCGCCAACGCCCGGGCCGCAACCCTCGCAAACCTGCTGACCGACCCGCAGAACCATGTCCGCTTCATGGCCGCGGAGGCCATGCGCTACCTGCCCACCAGCGCGAAGATGAGTCAGCTCAACGCCATCCTGGCGGCTGCGGACAGCACCGCCGGCCCCCTGATGCCCTTCAGCGAGGAGGACCCCTTGCACTTCGCGCACAGCAAGCTGGCGGTACTTCTCTTTTACAGTGGCAATGCCTACGGCCCCAGGGGAGTCATCTACAACAACCTCAACGGAGTTGACCGCGGCCTGCTCTACCCGGCGGTCCGCGCCGTGGCGGCCAACCCGATCGGCTTCGCGCGGAGCACCCTCAACGTGACCTACAAGAGCAGCATGACCCAGGCGGACGTCGAGGCGGTGGCGGACGCCATCGTCGAGTCGGTCGGGGTGCGCGCCCCGGCCGACAAAATGTTCAGCAGCGGCGTGCGCGAGGGCGGGCTCGACGCCCTCAAGAAGTTCGGCTACGCGGAGGGCGTCCCGCTGAGCATGATCTACATGGTGAACGACGAGCGCGGCAGCGCCTACACCAAAGGGCTCGGGGTGCTCCAGAGCTATGCCGGCGAATGCACCACCGTGAACCCCGATCCGCAGGTGATTGAATTCTGTGAAGCCCTCCTCGCGGGCTCCCACGCCGCGGCCGCCCAAGCGGTCCTCGATGCCATCAGCGCCGATCCGAATCCCACCCCGCTGACTCCCTTGAAGAGCATCCAATTGGTCGCGCCGGACAGTTCCTCGCTTACCCTGCCGACCAATTCCACCATCCTGCGGACAACGGCGATCGATCTCGCCCAGGGTGACAGCTTCTTCACCTGGCGCAAGATCCACGGCGCAGGCGATGTCTCGTTCACGCCGAATGGCACCGGCTCGGCGGCCGACACGGCAATCACGATCGATCCGGAACCCGGCCAGTATCTCTTCGAGGTCACCATGTCCGACTCGCGAGGCCTGACCGAGGTCGTCGACACGGTTGCGCTCACCGTTTATAACTCCGGGGGCACCCTGCCCTCCAACGAACCGCCGGTCGCCGATCCGCAGTCCCTGACCGTGCCGCAGGCTCCGGCCACCGCGATCACCCTCACCGGCACCGACCCGGAGGGATACGCCCTGACCTACACCGTCACCTCCCAACCCACCCACGGCACTCTCACCGGCACCGCCCCGGATCTGGTCTACGCGCCGATGACCCCCTACGAGGGGTCGGACAGCTTCACCTTCGAGGTCATGGACAGCGAAGGCCAGACGGCCAGTGCCACGGTGAGCATCAACGTCGCCCTGTTCTGGGGCCAGATCACCGTCGATGGCACCGCTTTCGTGAGTGCCAATGCCAGCGCGGTCAGCCTCACCTTCGATGCGAGCGGTTCGGACAAGCTGGTGGTGGTGGTGACCGGGGAGCACGGCTTCAACAACGCCCAGGGCAACTGCAGCGGGATCACCTACGACGGCGTGCCGCTGGTCCGGGCAGTTGATCGCAACCCGCTGGCAGCCGAAACGGACACCACCTACAACGACATCTGGTATCTTGACAATCCGGCGACGTCCACCGGTCTGGTCCAGGCTGCGGTGACCACCCGGGGGAACATGACCGTCTTCGGGCTGTCTGGCACGGCCCCCGGTGTCGGGGCCACCGTCATCGGCGCGCCCTATTCGAGATCTGCGGACCTCACCACCACCGCGAACAACTCGCTCGTCATCGCCTCCTTCGGAATGGGGGGAGCGGGCAACACCGCGGATCCGGCGAACGTGGACGCAGACTCCCCGCTCACCGAGGTCTCCGCCACCAAGAACGGCAGCAACTGGGACAGCCATGTCACGGGATACGCCCACGTTCCCACCGCAGGGCCCGGCACGTATTCCTTCACCGGCGGCAATTCGAACGGCGCGCACGTGATCGCGGCGGAGTTCCTGATCGAGACCACCCCGCCAACCCTCGCTAGCGCCGCCATCGTCGACAACAAGGGCGGGGGATCGGTCATGGAAGGCGAGACGGTCACCTACACGCTGACCTTCAGCGAGCCGATGGACTCCTCGACCATCAGCCCGGCCGATTTCCAGAACAGTCCCTCAGGCACTGCCACGGTCACCATTGACAGCGTCAGTGTGACGGCCGACCCGACGGTCTTCGAGGTGGTGGTAACGCCCATCCGCGAGGGAACACTCCGTCTGGAGGTCAAGGCGGGTGCCACCGTGCTGGATCCGTCCGGCAACCCGCTCGACACCGGCACCGCCATTGCCGACGACAGCATCCTCACCGTGACTGGCGACTACGGTGATTGGACCACGCTCTACCCGGGGGGCGATCTCGGCGACCGGAATGGCGACTTCGACGGGGACCTGCTGAGCAACGACGAGGAACGGGCCTGGGGGCTTGATCCTACCAGCGCTGCATCGAACAACCCGATCTCCCTCCCGCTCGACGCCTCCGGTTCGTTCACCTACACCCGTCGCGATCCCGCCCTCACCGGCCTGACCTATACAGTGTGGGTCTCGACCGACATGGAGTCGTGGGACATTGATGTCACCGCGCTGCAGGATGCCGGCCCAGCTGATGTGAATGGCGTCCAATCGGTGGGTGTGACTCTGACCCCCGGCCTGATGAGCGAGTCCGTGCTATTCCTCCGAATAGGGGTCACGGAGTGACCGAGATAGCAGGAGATGGGTGTCCAAAGAACAATAAGAAGAAGATCGGTGTGGAAAACTCAGGCGGGAGATTGCCATTGCCTGGTAGTCCGATGAACATCCAATTCTTGTGGTTATGCGAATCTTTGCATAACCACAATTGTGCGAACATGCGGATTATGCGAAGGAGTCTCTCAAACTGAGCAACGGCACCGTCGACCTGAAAATCCATCTTTGCGTAATTAGAGGCTGGCGACCTGCGGAGAGAAGAAGGGAGGCATGTCTCTTTCCTACAAGGGCATCTGGGGCTACGCGCCGCTGATCGTGTCGCTGGCCAACACCCGCGAGGTGCTCTACGCGGTCAACCGGCCCGGCAACCTCACCAGCAGCGACGGTTGCGTGGAA
>CAZVMS010000300.1:0-9143 GCA_964628795.1 uncultured Haloferula sp.
GAGAGTTTCTTTTCGTCGATCTTGTCCTTGGCGCGGCCCACGAGCGAAGGAAACCAGAAATCAACTAACAGTACAAGTGACGGTTTTGTCACATTCAGAAATTCGTTTCAACAAGCAGCGAGCATGCCGAACACTACTGGGCTCTACCGGGCTTTGAAAAAATAATTCAATATCGCTGTCCGTTTTTTCGATCATAACAGTGCTGTCACAGGGACAGAACATTTCAGATCACCACTAAGGCCTGATAGATCAAGCAATATGGAGGATTCAACACCTAACCAGTCGATTCTTCTTTTGAAAATCAGAGAATAGCTTGATTTATCGTTCATTTTTGTTGTTTCGTTGCCGCAACGAGGGCATTTTGCCTTCAAGGCAGCATTTACGCCTGTAATATCATGCACCCTGAGCAACTCGCCTCCCTGATCGCCTTTCATCGCAAGGAAGCGGGCCTGAGCCAGTCCGAGTTGGCCAACCACGCCGGCGTGAGCCGCTACGTGGTGCAGGATCTGGAAGCAGGGAACGGACGCACCACTTGGGGCAAGCTGCAGGCGGTGTTGCGGATCCTGAACCTGCGCCTCGAACCCGCAGGTCCCTTGGTGGAGTCATGGCGAAAGGCCCTCAACCCGAACGACCATGAGTGACGCCTCCCTTCTCAGACGTGCTGAGGTCTTTCAACTCGGCGAACTCGCCGGCCAACTCACCGAGCGTGCCGGGGGTGCCTGGAGCTTCACCTACCTCGCCCGTTTCGATGGCCCTCCGATCTCGCTCACCATGCCGGTGCGGGCCGAGCCTTACGAGTTCCCCGCTCTGCCACCCGTGCTGGAGGGCCTCCTTCCGGAAGGGACCCAGCTGGAGTCCCTCCTGAAGACTCACAAGATCGACCGCCACGACTCCTTCCGCCAGTTGGTGACGGTGGGGGCGGACCTCGTCGGCTCGCTCACGATCCACGAAGTCACACCCAGCCAGGAACAAGGAGACTGACCATGCCCTTCTGTCCGATCACGCTGGACCCCATCGCCGCAGGAGAGACCTTCTCGAAGGGCGGACTGCGGTCGCTCCACCCGCGGCTGACCAAGCTGGCTCCGCTCGCACTGTCCCACGACGAACAACTCCGCCAAGCCCGCCTCCGGGCTGACAAGATGTCGATCCAGGGGGTGCAGCCGAAACTCTCGGCCGTGCTCAGTCTCAAGGAAGGCCAATTCGAGATCGTCGATACCGGCGGGCGCTACATCCTCAAGCCCAACCCACTCCCCTTCGCCGACGTGCCGGCGAACGAGTCGCTCACGATGACCATGGCGGCCGCAGCCGGGATCGAGGTCCCGCCGCACGGACTTCTACCGACCGTGGACGGGGGCTGGATCTACGTCGTGCGTCGCTTCGACCGGGAAGGGCGCAACAAGCGGATCTCGGTCGAGGACTTCGCCCAGCTGGCAGGAGCCACCCGGGAGACAAAATACGACAGCTCCCTTGAGCGGGTCGCCAAGGTGGTCGAGGAGTTCTGCACCTTCCCCGCCCTGGAGAAGCCGAAGCTCGCCCGCCGGTTGTTGTTCTGTTTCCTAACGGGCAACGAGGACATGCACCTGAAGAACTTCTCGGTCATCGTCCGCGACAAGGTCGTCTCGCTCTCCCCGGCCTATGACCTCCTCAACTCCACCCTCGTCCTTGAGAAGGCCGTGGAGGAATCCGCCCTTACCCTCAACGGTAAGAAGAGGAAGCTCACCCGCCAGCTCTGGCTCGACTACTTCTGCACCGAGCGCCTCGGGCTCCCGGCCCGCCAACTCGACAACATCCTCGCCGATCTGCGAAAGGCACATCCCGCCTGGCACGAACTCATCGACCGCAGCTATCTTCCGGAGGAGAAGAAAGGGGCTTATCACGAGCTCCTCGAGGAGCGGTTCGGGAGGCTTTCCATTGGCCCTCAGAATTCCTGACAAATGAGCTGGCCATGAAGAGGCTCACGCCCTCGATGAGAAGCGCCCTAATCGATCTGGAACTCGACCACCTGTGGGCCCTCTACCCCGGCGACCGCGCCTACTCCTTGGCGGAAATAGTCACCGTCCTGCCCTTGGCACAACTCGGGAATGGCTGGCCGTAGCCTGATCTCGGCACCATCGCGGGCGAGGTGCGCACGCTACTGGCCAAGACACATCGGATCGAGGGAGGGGGTCCACAAGGGAACCGGCTTCAGGACCGTCCGTCCGAAGGAGAAAACGACAGCGGCCTAATTCTCAATCCGATAGACGTGGGACCGCGTGCGGAGATAGAAGGACTTTCCGTCGAGTGCCGGGGAGGCCATGAACCCATCGTCGAGAGTGTTGGTGGCCACGACCTCCATTTCGGGGCCGGGTTTGACAACTTTCATCTCGCCCTGCTCACTCGGGAAATAGAGAAGTCCGTCCGAATAAACGCCGGATGCAATGAAGCCTCCCTCTAAAACGGTGGACCCTTCCACTTCACCGCTCGCGGCGTCGATGCGACTCAAAATACCCATGTCAGAAGTGACATAGATTTTCCCGTCCACCACCACCGGCGAGGAAAGCGGAGGGATGCGTTTGAAGACGTCCCATTCGACGTGAGAGCGGGTGACATCACCCTTCATTTCCCCGTCAAGCCGCACCCCGAGGAGATGAGCCTTGCCGAGACCGGTGTTGATGATGGCCATTTCTTTTCCCACAAAAACCGGGCTGGCGGAATTGGAGAAGCCGCTATAGCTCACCTTCCAAAGCTCCTCACCGGTCGAGGCATCGTAACCATAGCAAGCCTTGGCCCCCGGGCTCACCAATTGCACTCGACCCGCCACGGTGACGAAGTTCGGTGTGGTGTAGGCCTTGCGAAAATCGCCATCGCCCCGGATTGCACCTCCGGCTTCCACGTCACCGAAATCGGTGGTGCGGTCCGTTTTCCAAACCGTCTCTCCCGTCTTGCGATCCAGCGCGGCGAGATACTGCACGTCCACCCCGTCCATGGTGAGAATGAGAGTCTCCTGATAGAGCACCACCGAAGATCCGGGTCCGCGAAAGTGACGACAGGGCAAATCGCGCCGTTGCCAGACGACCTTCCCGGTGGTGCGATCCAGGGCAGCCGTGCCGTAGCTGCCGAAATGCACATAGACTCGCTCCTCATCGATGGTGGGAGAACAGGAGCCATAGCCATTGACCTTGTTGCTGAGTTCCTCGGGTTCCTCATTCTCGAAAATCAGAAGATCGTGCAGCTTTCGACCACTCGCCTTGTCGAGACAGACGGCATACATTTTGCTGCCATCCTCAGTGGCATTGGTGAGCCAGACCTGGTCTCCCATGACGACCGGGGTGGACCATGCCCGCCCGGTCACCGGGGTCTTCCAAACCACGTTCTCGTCCTCACTCCAGCTAATCGGGAACCCGTGGGGCTTGCCGTCCTCCCGAGCGGGATAGACGCCGTCGCCCGTCGGCCCCCGAAACTGCCGCCATTCGGCCATGGCGCAGCACGCTGCCGTCATCCAGGTCCCGAGCATAATCCATCGCTTCCGCATCAAGGGAAACTTGCGCCCTACCCCGGCCGCCGCAAGCCGGAAGTGGATTCGGTAACACGGTGGACAAGATCAGGGTCTCCGTGGTGAATGGCCCCTACTCCGCCGTTCCCACATAAATACTCGCCACTCCAAAGGTCACCGGATCCACCTCGACCTCCGCATAGCCGCATTTCCCGATCAGTGCCGCCATTTCCTCGCCCATCGGAAACTCCTCAATCGACCCCCCGAGATACTCATAAGCATCCGCCTGACGAGTCAGCCAGCCCGCAAGCTTTGGCAACACCCGATGCAGATACCACTGATACGGCTTCCTCAATGGCGGTTCGGGCAGCGAAAAATCAAGCACCAGCAGATGCCCTCCTGGCCGAAGAACGCGCCGCATCTCTTTCAGAGCCGCCTCGTAGCTCGCCATGTTTCGCAGACCGAAAGCCACCGTGACGACATCGAAGCTCGCGTCCTCAAACGGCAAATCCAGCGCATCCGCCACCAGCGTCTTGGCCAATCCCCGCTCCGAAGCGTGCTCCAGCATCTCCGCACAGAAATCACTCCCCACCACCTCGACACCCTGACAGACATCCTGAATCTCCAGCGCCAGATCTCCGGTTCCCGTCGCCACATCGAGCACCCGCTGCGGCTTCCAGCGCCGCACCATCCGCGCGACCTTCTTCCGCCAAAGGATGTCCGTCCCCATGCTCAGCACATGGTTCGTGGTCACATAGCGATCCGCAATTCGCGCGAACGCATCCCGCACATACGTCGGATCTTGAATCGTTCCCTCGCCCATCTGTTAGGGTAGTAAATCGGTGTAGGTTCCCGGATCGCTGCCGGGGATCTCGAAAGCACCACAGGCCTTCTCATAAAACTCACGTGGCCCCACGCCGCCGATCACGCCGTAGGCGTAGCCAAGCTCACGCAGTGCCTCAAGCGATTTGAAAAGCAGCGCCTTGCCCACCCCACTGCCGCGCGCGCTTTCACTCACACCCGTCGGTCCAAAGAACCCCCGCAAAGTTGTATCGTAGCAAGCAAAGCCGATCACCTGCTTGTCTCTCGTCGCGATGAAGCAAGCAATCGGCTGACGACTCATCGCCACCTCCACCTCGCTCACCCATTTCGGGGAAAAGTTAGCCGCAACAAATTCCGTCACCGTGTGCCGTTCGAACGCCCGCGCCCGACGCAACACCATCCCCTGAGACTCCACGCGCTCATAGAGTTCCCGCGAATCAGGAAGCTCGTAGAGGCGCACCAGCATGTCGATCATGCGCCTTCCCTAGACCATGCCCCCATTCCCGCAAACTAAGAAATCACCGGCACCGCCAGATCCGGCACGCGAGCGAGCGAGTGAAGGCGGCTACACATCACCGCAAATCCCCCGCATCCACCCGACGTAGCTCCAGCCACCTCACATCCGCCACCCCACCAGCCGGAATTTCCGCCGCCCTCAATTCAATGACTCCCTCGCCCACCTTCAGCTCCATCCGGCCCAGCGACATGGGCTTGAAATCCTTCACGAACGACTCCGCCCCCCCTCTTCCACTCCGGTCGTGCTCGTCGCCAACCAAGGGAGGATCAAAAGCCACCGAGATCGTCGCCCGCACCTTCACCCCGCCGAACTGAAGCTCAGAGGACCGAGCCTCATCGCCATCACGGAAAACATACGGCTCCTTTGAGCCCCCCATCCTCAGCTCAATCACCGATCCCAAGTCCGCCGCAGCGCATGTGTAATGGAGGATTGCCTCGTAAGTCCCCGCAGCACCCACTGCGACTCGCCACTTGATCCGATCCTCTTTCTTCTTCCAGTTCGTAAAAAACGAACAATTTGGTGCTCTACCGCTCCGCTGTATTCCACCCACGACGATCCCGTCCCGTGCCGGCAACCACGTCACTGCTCCATAGCCAACCGTGAAAGGTCGCTCGTCCTTCTCAAGGTTCCCCGCCACCTCTTTCAGATACCCCTGAGCAAAAGCCTCCATCCGCTTTCTCTCTCCAGCATGCGCCGCCGAAACATCCTTCGTATGTCCCGGATCCTTCGCCGGATCATACATCGTCTCACCATTCACCAAGCGGAGATCCTGACTTCGCACGCTCCATTGCATCCGCTTTCCATTCCCGTGCACTGTCATCAAAAACCTTTCTCCCCACGTCTCCGCCTTCCCCTCTAACAGCGGCAACAGATTCCTCCCATCCAAAGCCTTCGGCGCATCCACCTTCAATCCCGCCGCAGCGGCCAGTGTCGGAAGCAAATCCACTCCGCCCGCGATTCTCTCGACCTCCGTCCCGGCTTTGATCCGTCCCGGCCATCTCACAAAACACGGAACCCTGACACCTCCTTCCAGCACCGATCCCTTGATTCCCTTCATCCCTCCGTTCCACCGCCTCCCGTTCGGGCCGTTATCGGAAAAATAAACGACGATCGTATTCTCCGCCAAACCCAGCGCGTCCAGCCGATCCAACAGGCGTCCCACATTCCCATCAATATTCTCCACCATCGCCAGCGCCGCACGAGTGTGTGCCGAATCATCCAAACCCTTCGTCCCCTTCATCATCCCAAGCTCCTTACCCTCAAAACGCCCCCAAAAGCGATCCGGCACCTGCATGGGCGAATGCGGCGTGCACAAAGGAAGATAGCAGAAAAACGGACCACCCTTCCGCGCCTCGATGAACGCCAACGCCTGATCGGTTAGATAGTCCGTGATGTAGCCTTCACCGCGAATCAGCTTCCCGTTCCTTTCCAGCACCGGACTAAAATAATCCCCCCAATGACCCGACGTGAATCCGACATATTCGGTAAAACCCCGGTCATTCGGATGATACGGTGGCTGCGATCCATTGTGCCACTTCCCGAAAGCCGCCGTTGCATAGCCCGCCTCCTTGAATACCTCCGCGATCGTTCGCTCTCCCACATCCATCCGCTCGTCCCCCGTCGAAACACCCCGAACACCCGTCCGAGAAAAAAACCTCCCGGTCAGAAACTCCGCCCGAGTCGGCGCACACACCGGCTGGACAAAAAACCGATCAAATACCGCCCCTTCACTCGCGATCCGATCCAAATTCGGCGTCGCAATGTCTCGATTCCCATGGATCGACAAATCCCCCCAGCCCTGATCATCCGTCAGGATCACCACCACATTTGGCCGCTCCCCAGCCATCAGCAGCGCAGGTAGAAGCATCACGATCGCGAAGAGAACCTTCATCACATCAAGCCCTACGCCGGCACGAGAACATTCCTTCCGGCTTACTTCCTCTCCTCAAGTTCCCGCAGCATGATCCGCAAGGCTCCGCCCGAAATCCACACCTCGATCATCAGGCTCGCGAGCGAAGCACCCATCAAAATCAGCGCCGCCCAAAAAGCCACCTGCGCCAAAGATTGCCACGATGCCATCACCGAAACCATCGAGCCCACACAGAGGAAAAGACTCACCGCACCGAGAAACTGCATCCACCGTATGAGGATCAGCCGCCTTCTCAGATTTGCGATCTGCGCCATCACCCGATCGTCCTTCTTATCAAGCCAATCGCGATACAGCTGCCGAATCAACGCCGCCAGATGGAGAAAACGGTTCGTGTAGGAAAGAAACAACAAACTGATCGCCGGAAAAAGCAGCGCCGGTGTGGAAATCTCAAGCGTCATTGCCGACAAACCTACGCGCCTTCCAACGAACCAGCAACAGCCACGTCTGCGTTCGCCTTCGAGACGCCATGATCACGTCACCCGAGCCCATCCAGCACCTTCACCGCCTGCCAAGCGGCAGTCACGTTGTGCACTCGAAACATCTGCGCCCCGCGCCGAACCGCCACGCTGATAGACGCCACGCTCCCCGCATCACGTTCCTTCGGCTCAGGAAGATCCAGCACCTCACCGATCACCGTTTTCCGACTCACCGGCACCAGCAAGGGCCGTCCAAATTTCTGAAGTCTCTCCAGCTCCCGATACACCCTCAAGTTATCATCCCGCTGCTTCGCAAAATCGATTCCCGGATCGAGAATGATCTCGTCGTACAAAACCCCAGCCTTCACCGCCAAATCAATCCTCTCTTCAAAAAACCGCTCCATCGAGCCCATCACATCTGCCCACTGCTGGTGGAAATGCGGCACCTTGGGCTCCCCCACCGAGTGCATGATCAACAGCGAAGCGCCATACTCAGCACACAACTTCGCATTCCGATCATCCGGCAAGCCACTCATGTCATTGAGCAGTTCCACCCCCATCGGCAGCACCTTTCCGATTACCTCGGAGCGCCAGGTATTCGCCGAAAGCACCGGCGGCCAAACCTGCTCATCATCGATCGGCAAAGCCTCCGCCACCACTTCAGGCCAGCTTTCGAGGAACTCCGAGAAACGTCGTACCTCCTCCTCAATCGCCACCGCCGCCCGGTTCGTCCGCGCGCTTTCCGCACCAACATCGATCACATCCGCCCCCTGCTCCGCCTGACGTCGCGCCAATTTCAGCGCGACATCCATTTCAAGCGTGCCATCACCGGAAAAGGAATCGTCGTTCACATTGACGATCCCCATCACCAGCGGACGGCGTGGAAAGCGGATCTCGCGATGAGGCAGTTTCCAGATCACTTGTCCTTGTATTCAAAGGTCCGACCCACCGACTTGTCGGCACTCGGAAAGTCCTTGGGAATCTCACGCGTCACCTTGCCGGTCGCCGCCCACTCGGTTCCGCGCAGGAAGGTTTCAATGAAGCCCACGCCTTCGAAAGCCGGAGTATCGTGACCCAAGGTCGTGTGAAAAACCCGACCCTTGCCGTATTGGATCACCATCAGCATCGGCTCATGCCGACCCGCCTTCTGAAGCTCCGGAGAGTCGCAGGCAGTCGCCAGGATCGTCATGTTTTCCGCCGGACCGCGCAGCGTAGAATAACACTCATCCTTCGAGTGCATCCAGAAATCCGGCAGGCCTTTGGTGATGGGATGCTCCTTCTCACGGATCGTAACGACGAATTCGTTCTGAGGCCCATGCTTGCCGCAGCCACCCTTCGATGGATCACGCACCAGCTCGCCCTTGTCGTTGTAATAAACGTAAGGACCATCCTTCTCACTGCGATTCCCCCAGCCGCCAAGACCAATCATCTTATTGAACTCCTTCCACTCCGGCCAGCTGTTGTTCGCCGCATGCACCACGACCAAAGCGCCGCCTTCTGCCATGTATTTTTCAAAGTTCCGACGCGCCTCATCAGGCCACCCAGCGGCCTGCCAGCCGAAGTTACTGACCACCACATCATATTTCGAGAAATCCGGATTAAAGTCCGGGTCGGGCATTGGCTGCGGCTTGTCCACAGACTCCCCCGCCCCGGCCCTCGGCAACCACTGCTGCTCCCGCTTCGACTTCCAGATGAACTTGGTGCGCTTCACCTCCACCTCATACATCCCCGTCTCTTCGAGATACTGCTTCATCATCACCGTCGACTTCGGCCAGACCTCATGGTTGTTCTGACCATCGACGATCAGGGCTTTCAGTTTCTCGGCGGCGTACGCGTGGTTCACGCATACAAGAAACACTGCCACCGGAAGACAGCGGACGATTAGGGATAGCTTGGATTTCATCTGAAGGATCTACGTTGAATGGCAGGAATTATTACCAGGGAGACGAGTTATTTGAAGTGCTCGGCCAGCCACTCATCGATGGC
>CAZVMS010000301.1:0-2791 GCA_964628795.1 uncultured Haloferula sp.
GGTCTTTGGCAATCCAGTCCCGCAGATCGGGCGGGAGCAACAATGGGGTGTCGTGATCAATATGAACGAACTTCGCTGCCATGCGGGAGCTTGAAAGGATCTGCTTATAAGATCGAGATCTAAGTCCGACAGACTGCTAGGGGCTTTAGTGCTTGCTGCCACTTAGCGTCGCACTCGGGGAGATAGATGAAGTCGGGATCGGTCTGAAGGATCCAGTCGATGGTCTCGTCGTAGCGGTCGTTGCTTCCGAGGACGTTGAAGCTCGCGACACGTAGGGTGGGGCCGTCGCTTTTGGCGATTGGTGTCGTGTAGAGTTCGGCTAACCGGGCGGTCGGGATCATCAGTGCGCCGATGGCGACCGCAGCCTCTACTGGCTTTCGCCAGACGGCGAGCACCACCGTGATAATCAGCAGTGCGACGAAATACTGCGCCTGCAGATGGTTAAAGAGATCAAGAAACCAATGAAGCTTGCCGAAGAACCCGAGGATTGAGCCGCACGCGGCTAGAATCGCGAGCCTCGCCAAGGCTGCGGGTGAGATGAGGAAGCGCCAAAATCTCTTGGCGGTTTTGGGAATGGCGTTGTCGCTCACCTGTCGTCGGGGGCTGGCTTGCCACAATTCCAACATTCGCTGAACTGCCGTTCCACGAGCTCTCCACAGGACGGGCAGGTCCAGTCGAGGCCTGCGGGCTGCGATTGGAGTGTCTCGCGATACTCTGCGACGAATGCCTTCGCCTCGGGAACATCCGCATTCGAAAGCACCCACAGTTCGGGGTAGACTTGGGTGAAGGGAACTTCACCGGCCACGCTCACGCCTCCTTCGTTGCGGATTTCACAGCCGATTCCCCGGCTTTCCAGCAGCGACTTCATGTGTCCGACCATGGCGAACTCGAGGTTTTCGTAGACTTTTTTCATCAGGGCTTGGCGGGATGTTTCAAAGAAAGCGCCACTCGGAGAGAACTTCGTGAAGCTTGAGTCAAGGTTCCGTGAAATCGTGGGAGCTGGTAAACCAGTTGGTCTGACCGATGATCAATGATTGGCCGGCGTGTGCTTCGCCATCGCCGGGATCGCGCTGCTTCCGATCGCGCGCGATGGATGGCACGGCTGTTCGGTGGGATCGGGATCATTCTGGCAACCGCTGCACCGGGTGCCCGAGAATCAGGATCTCCTGCCGGGTCTTTGGATCAGGCCAGTTCGAAGCGCTCGAGGAGTTCGAGTTTTGGAGCCTTGACGAGATTGAGGGCAAGGTTGCGGCGGATACGGTTGCGGACCTGCGGCTCCAGAGCGTTGATGAGATGCCGAATGATCGTTTGTGGAGCGGCAAGATAGATGCTCTGATTCCCCTTGCCTGCGACCTGATCGATATTCCCGGCGATGGATTGAAGTTGCTGCTCTTCGGCTTCTTTTTCTTCGTTGTGACGTTCGCCGACGGAGATGCTGCCGGCTCCGTAGCTGAAGCGTCCGGCCTTGTCGGTGACTCGCTCGGAGACTTTGCTGTGAAGGTTTTCAAGGTTGACGTCGGCGAGGTCCTCAAAGGCAGGTGAAGAGTCCGGCTGGAGTTCGTCTTGGGTGATGCGGTAAGCTTTGAAACGTCCGAGGTCTGCAACAATGATCATGGAATCCATACGGCCTAACCTCGCAAAGGATCAGCCAGATGCAAGGGATGTTGCCGAGGCTGTTCCCAAGGGGGGCGAAAGCACGTGAGAAAACGCGTTGGGTAAGGGTGGTCCAGGCTCGGTATACTAGCGCTCGCCCGTAAGTTCGGTAGGGGTCGCTGGGTCAGTCAGGGTCGGGCTGAGATTTTCCGAGGGGGGCCGCGAAGGTGGACTTGCGGGAAGCGAAATGCGCGTTAACCTGACCAAGACATGAAGATATTTCTACCTATTGCCGTCGCCGCATTCGCCTCCCTCACCCTCAATCCGACCGTGGAGGCCCACTGTCAGATTCCCTGCGGGATTTATGACGACAACAATGTGATCCAATCGATGCACACGGATTACGAGACGATTGCGAAGGCATGCACGCAGATCGTGGAGCTGGAGAAGGCCCCGAAGACCAATGCTCAGCAGCTGGTGCGCTGGGTGACGAACAAGGATTCCCACGCCCAAGCGATTCAGGAAAAGGTGCTGAATTACTTCCTCGCCCAGCGCCTCAAAGTGGATCAGCCGGATCAGGCGACCTATCAGAAAAACCTGAAGCTTTGCCATGAGGTGATCGTCACTGCGATGGCTTGCAAGCAGTCCACCGATCCAGCGAATCCAAAGAAGCTCCATGATCTGCTTGTGGACTTCCAGAAGGCCTTCGGTTCGAAGGAGTGATAAGCTCGAAACCGTCTGGAAGGCTTGGTCGGTGACGCGGAAGTCTTGCTGCAGAAGGAGGTAGGAATTCTGAGCAGTGAGCCTTGATTATTTACCCGCTCTTCGCGTAGACTTCAGGGTGACGATCAATGGGTGTTCGACGCCCTGAGTCGCTGCGTTGCCCAAGACTGGGGGTGGATTTACCCAGAAGCGGGCTAGCCCGGAAATCCCACCAAAGCTCGGTCTGCGGCTTACCCTCCTTGACTTTCTCGGCGTTCTCCCTGGAAACGCGGTTAGACAGAGTGTCGAACTCAGCCCATCCGCGTTTCCGGCCTCGGCCTTGGGCACATCAAGGATTGCCGCGCCTCGCCCACGAGCATGGTGAGATTTTCGGGCTAGCGGCAGTAGTGTTCGGCATGCTCGCTGCTTGTTGAAACGAATTTCTGAATGTGACAAAAACGTCACTTGTACTGTTAGTTGATTTCTGGTTTCCTTC
>CAZVMS010000302.1:0-23402 GCA_964628795.1 uncultured Haloferula sp.
CAGGGTGCTGGGCCATTTTTCCCAGTGAAAGGCGCTGCGCACCTCCCGCAAGCCCTCGGCACCCTCTGCAGACCGCCCGCTTCAACTAAAAATTCGAAAATCACCCTGCCCGAATGGCTTTTCGAATAGGGTCTAGGATGAGTGCGCGGATTCTTGGCGAACGTCGCTGGAAATCCTGCCGTCGAGGACGTGGATCACGCGCTTTGCATAGGTGGCGACTTCATCCTCGTGGGTGACCATGATGACGGTGATGCCCTTATCCTCGTTCAGCTTGCGAAGCAGCTCCATGATTTCGTGAGTGGTCTGCGAGTCGAGGTTGCCGGTGGGCTCGTCGGCAAACAGGGTTTCGGGGTTGGTGACGATCGCGCGGGCGATGGCGACGCGCTGCTGCTGGCCGCCGGAAAGTTCGGCCGGAGTGTTCCGCTCCTTGTCGTGAAGTCCGACGCTGGCAAGCGCGGCGCGCGCGAGTTCATGTCGGCGTTTCCGAGAGTAGCCTCGATAGAGCAACGGCAGCTCGACGTTTTCCAATGCGGACGTCCGGGCCAGCAAGTTGAAGCCTTGGAAGATGAATCCCAGGGCATGCCGCCGGATCAAAGAACGCTGGTCCTTGTTGAGCGTTTCAATCTCGATCCCTTTGAATCGATAGGAGCCCGAGCTGGCCGAATCGAGGCAGCCAAGCAGATTCATTAGAGTGGATTTCCCCGATCCGCTCGGTCCCATGACCGCCACGAAATCACCCTGATGGATATCCAGATCAATGCCACGTAGCGCCTTGAAGGCAGCTTCGCCGGTGCCGTAAATCTTGACGAACTTCCGCAGCTCGATGAGAACTTCACCCTTCATTCCTTGATCGGCTCGATGCTGGTAATCAGTGCCATGCCCGGCTTGAGCGAGTCATCAACGATCTGGGTAATCCTGCCATCGGTGATCCCGGTTCGGACTTCGAGCTTGGCTGGTTCACCATCGCGGAGAACCCACACCACTCCAACTCCCTCCTCGGCATTCTTTCCGCCCGCGCCACGATCGCGTCGTCCGCGCCAGAATCGTCGACCTGGTGAAAGACTCTCAACCAGCGTTTTGTCATCGTCATCTTCCGGTTCGTTGAGGGCTTTGTACATCTCCGGATCAAAGCGCAGCGCTTCGTTAGGCACGGCGATGATGTCGCGTTCATCCACCACGGCGATGTCGACGGTGGCAGTCATGCCGGGGCGCAGTGAGAGGTCTTCATTGTCGACGGAAAGCTCAGTGTCATAGGTGACGACTCCGCCACCACCACCGCCGCCACCTGCATTTCCCGCATTGGCCAGCGCTGCCGAGCCGAAGGCGACCTTCTGCACCGTGGCGGTGTAGGTGCGTCCGGGCCAGGCATCGACATTGAAAGTCGCGGTCTGCCCCGCTTTAACCCGTCCGATGTCAGCTTCGGCCACCGAAACCACGACCTCCATTCTCCGCAGGTCTTCGGCGATGGTGAAGAGAGTCGGCGAGTTGAACGAGGCCGCCACCGTCTGGCCAACTTCGATCGAGCGCAGCAACACCATGCCGTCAACGGGCGAGCGGATCAGGGCTCGAGTGAGGTCACTCTCGATCGCTCCAATCTCCGCTTCGGCAGCAGCGACGGTAGCCTTGGCACTCTGCAAATCGGCCTCGGCGCGGGCAAGCACGGCGCGCGAGCTTTCCATCACGGCGCGCGATGGTGTCTTTCCTCCGCTGAGTTCTAACAGTTCTTCCTGGCGGGCGAGTGTCGCCTGAGCTTCCTTCAAAGTGGCCTCAGATTGTTTCACCCGCGCCTTGGCGGAAAGCAGGTTGGCGCGGCTGCGCTCGGTCTGTTGTTCCAGCTTTTCGGTGTCGAGCCGAAGAAGCGGGTCGCCCTTTTTTACGCTGTCGTTCGTGTCTGCGTGGACCTCCATCACCGTGCCGGAAAGCTCGCTGCCGATGACCACTTGATTGGTCGGCTTGAGATTGCCAGAGGCGGTGACGATGATCGAAATGTCAGTCTTTTCGACCGGTCGCGTCACATAAGTCGAACCCTGAGCTTCGGTCTTCTTTTTGGAGACGAGGAAATAAGCACCGCCCACCACCAGGCCGAGCACGACCACGATGATCGCGATCTTTCTTGCAGGACGGGACGCACCCTTTTGGATAATGGCAGCGAGGTCTTCTTCGGAATCGGACATGATGATTGGTAATCGGAAATACGAGATCTCTAGTCGTTAACGATTGGCATTCCAGCCGCCCCCGACAGCGCGGTAGAGGCTGACATACGCGTTGCTGCGGTCGGCCTGAGTCGAAAGCAGGCTGTCCTCGAGGCCAAGCAGTGTCCGCTGAGAGTCGAGCACGGAAAGGAAGTCGAGTTCACCTGCTTCATACTGCAGTCGCGCGATGCGATCGGCCTCGCGGGCGAGCACCGTCGCATCCTTGATGATCGTCAGTCTTTCCCCGGATCGCATGCAGGCAATCAGCGCGTCCTCCACCTCGGAGAGCGCCGTCAGGATCGAGGCACGGTAGTTTTGCAACGCCTGATCGGTTCCCGCTTCGTTCGCCTCGATGTTCGCACTGATCCGACCTGCGTCGAAAATTGGCCCCGCGAGCCCTGCAGCCAGACTTCCCGAAATGGCTTGGGGATCGAAAAGTTTCCCCGCCTTCAGAGAACTCATCCCGAGCGAGCCCGAAAGATTGAGCGAGGGAAAGCGGTCGGCATACGATGCCTCGGTTTGCGCTGCGGATGAGAGCAGTTGATAGCCAGCAATCCGCACGTCCGGCCGCTGGCGAATGGCATCGGTCGGCACGCCGATCGCCAATCGGCTCGCTGGAACCGGCACATCCCCCGTGCGCGAACCAAGTGTGGAGTCGAGCGTCCCCGGCTCGTATCCACACAAACGGTTGATCAGGTTTTTCGTCTGCTCGATGTTCTGCTGGATCGAAGGGATCGCGCCGCGCGACTGCTTGAGGCTGGTCTCCGCCTGAATCCGTTCGTACTCGTCCGCCTCCCCGACTTCCGTGCGCCAGGAGACAAATCGGAAAGTTTCCTCCTGATTCGCAAGGTTCCGATTGAGAACGCTGAGGCCCGCCTCGCTCGACCGGAGCCGGACATAGGCCGATGCGACTTCCGAAGCCAACGAAGCCTGAACCGAGTAAAACGTTTCCTGCGTTGCTTCAAAATTGGCAGCGGCGGCTAGCAGGTTGTTGCGGTTGCGACCGTAGAGATCGACCTCCCATGAAGCACTGAGCCCGGCCGAGTAGGACTCGCTCGTCGTGGAGGGACCACCCCGCAAATCACTGAAACCGGTCCGGCCGGACGCCGATCCGGAAAGCGAGGGAAAGAGCGAAGCCGCTGTGGCCTTGGTATTCGCCCGCGCCTGTCGCACCCGTGCCATTGCTAAATCAATGTCCGGACTGTTCGCTAGCGACTTCTGAATAAGCTGGGTGAGGACGGGGTCTTCGAAGGATTTCCACCAACGTCCCAGATCCGCGCTTGGCGATGCCACGGGAAACGCGCCCACATTTCTCCAGGCAACCGGCAGTGGCCCGGACTTCGGAAGCCCCAGCGAGCCGACGGAGCAACTGGTGAGCAAAAGGCTGAATGCAAGCCCGCGTGGATTCATTGCCCGAAACCTGCCACGACCAACCTTTAAGGAACATGAAGAAAGCCAAAATCAAGCTCTGCGCGTCAAAAGGGCATAGAGGGTAGCCTGCCCTCAGTCGCCTAACTGGAACGTCTCATGCCCGCATGACGATTCCCCGGTGGGTCGCTTCATCGGGTCGCAGCGGAGTGTGTCATGATTGTTGAGATCCTCGGATCCCATCACCGGACACCAGATTACGCTGTTTTAAAAGTTCGGGAAGCCTGGCTTCCAATCAGAATTTCTTTGATCCTCCGCCATCATTCTTCGGAGCGGGACCTTGAGTCGATGGTGGGCCTCTACGGAGCGGGTCACCACCAAAGGCCGTTTTTACTAACCAAATATCGCAAAATCAAGGGATCAGGCGTATCGGAGGGCCGCAAAAAGACTGGAAGAGGCAAAACGGGGAGAGTTTCAGAGAATCTGACTTGTGAATGCAGAAATCTGCGGAGCCATGCCGGGAGAATGAGTTACAACCTCCACTCACGGCGAGGAAACTGAATAAGCGGATCTCTCCGAGCGAATGATCAGATGGCCCGAAATTGGGTTTGGAGCTTGCCAAATCTTTTTAGGCAGTATTAGGGTTCAGATTATTCGTCTAACCGTAACTGACCCCTGACCCAAAACCATGAAACTCGTGAGAAATCTCCGACCCTTTGTCTTGCCGGCGAAATATCGAAAACTCATCGTCTCGTTGCCATGGCTCGCTGGCGGAGCCTCGGTGGCAGGTTTGCTGGTGATCTCTTGCTCCAATCTAGGCTACACAATTGTCGCCCCACCGGGAATTCCCGGGGCGGAGTTTGTTGGTTCCGAGGAGTGCGCCCAGTGCCACGAGGACATTACCCGCGGCTTCAAGACGGCGGCCCATGCCAAGCTGATGGTCAAGAGCGAGAACGCTCCGGTGCTCGGCTGTGAAGGGTGCCACGGCCCCGGGAGCAAGCACGTGGAAGCGGGCGGCGGTGTCGGCACAATCGTCAACATGGGAAAGAACCCCGAGGGCTGCATGAACTGCCACCTCGACGTGAAAGCCTCCTTTAACCTTCCTTACGCTCACCCGGTGCTCGGCGGTCAGATGAGCTGCGCAGACTGCCATGATCCGCATGGCGGACCTGCCATCAGGGGTGGCGGCACGCAGCTCGCTCGCATGAACGATACCTGTATCCAGTGTCACACCCAGCAGTCCGGTCCTTGGGTCTTTGAGCACGAGGCGACCCGCGAGGGCTGCACTTCCTGCCACAGTCCGCACGGCTCGACCAACCAGAAGATGCTCACCGAGCGCAATGCGACTCTTTGTCTTAAGTGCCACATCCAGACCCAGCCCGCCGGTGGCGTTCTGGAGATCGGTGGCCGCAATCACGCAGGCTTCCTGCCACGCGGCACTTGCTGGACCACTGGCTGCCACGAGGGCGTCCACGGTTCGAACACCAGTCCTCATCTTCGCAACTGACCAAACCCAATCGACTAAGATCATGAAATCAATGCCATTTCTCAGGGGGGCTACCCGCGGTGGCTCCTGTCTAGCGCTGCTTGGAACGGCGCTTATAGCCCCAAACGCCGTCGCTGAAGGTGACAATTGGGTTGAACTATCGGCCGGAGGGTACGCCGTTGGAGGTAACGATGCGGCCCAATCCCGCCGAAACGGAAACAACGGCGACTTCTTTGGTGGCGTTCAGTCCTTCCATTTCGAGCAACTCGGTGACAAGGGCATGTTTGAGGCCGATGGGCATCTTCTTTTCGGACTTGAGGACTATGAAGTCGACCTGAAGTATACCCGCGACGATATCGGCTTTGTCCGTGCGGGCTTTAAGCAGTTCCGAACTTGGTATGATGGCTCGGGCGGCTACATCCCGGGCAGGACCGGGGGAGCTGGCTGGTTCGATCCGATTTCGCCATATGATGACCAACTCGAACTCGATCGGGGCTCAATCTGGTTCGAGGCCGGCCTGCGGGTGCCCGATATCCCGGAGCTTACCTTCGGTTGGGAGCATGACTGGCGAGATGGAAGCAAGGATTCGACCATGTGGCAGCGGGCCAACGATGCCGTGCCGAACAATGCCTATCCAGGGCTCTATCGCATCGATGAGGTGCGCGACACCTTCAGGCTCGATGTGAATCACACCATCGGCAATACCGACCTCGGAGGCGGTCTGCGCTACGTCACCGTTCGCAACGACGACACCCGCTACACCCGCTACGGCAGTAAAGGGGGAGCCAAACTTACTCAGCAGGACATCAACGAGTATGATCTTTGGAGCGGTTACCTCTACAGCACGTCGCGCTTCAAGGACGACGAGGTGATGCTCAGCATTGGCTACAATTTGACGACGTTGAATTCCGACATCGGCGGCTATCGAACGGTCAACCACACCTACAACAACCTGTTGGGTGGTGGTCAGAGTATCTCCAGTGTCCTCAACGCCAGCTTGTGGTGGAATCCGATCGAGGATCTCGTGATCGTTCCTTCCTTCCGCTACGAATGGTGGGAGCAGGAAATGTGGGGTGGCCATCTCTCGGGAGCCGACCAGATTATCGATCATAGCAATTATGATTCTAACGAAGCGACCGCCGAGTGTGAGATCCGCTACTCGGGGGTCGATAGCGCCCTGTTCTATGCCCGGGCCATGTATTCAGCGCGCACTGGAGACATGTCTCAGATGACGCTTGAGAACTCGGTATTGGACGGGACCCGTTACACGGATGCCGACACGGATATTCAGAAGTATGTGATCGGCGCGAACTGGTATCCGGTTTCGGGAGTGAGCGTTGCCTCGCAAGCCTACTATAGGGTTTATGATCAGGATTTCGACAACGCCGTCACGGGTAGTTATGATGCCCTGCTGAGCGGGCATAAAACCGAGACGATGGATGCGAACCTCCGGGTGACTTGGCGCTGCCTACCTTGCCTGACCTTCGTCAGCCGCTACGACTATCAACAGATCGAATACGAGAATTCAGCGTGGGTGAACCCGATTCCGGTCCAGAGCGGAAAAGTCACGAAAAACATCCTTACCGAAAGTGTGAGTTGGACGCCTATCGATCGACTTTACATGACGCTTGGTGTGCACTGGATCAGCTCTGAGACTGACACGCCGGCCGATGTCGCCCTGCCAGGCGTGGTCGGCGATTGGGACAACGACTATTGGTCGGCTTCGTTCAGTGGCGGCTACGCTATCTCTGAGGACACTCAACTCAGCTTTAGCTACTACTACTATCAAGCCGACAACTATGACTGGGCGGCGATGCCCTACGGCTTCATTGGCGACGAGCACGCATTGACCATTGGTGTCGACCATCGACTGAATGAAAACATGGTCTTGAATCTTCGCTACGGTTACCTTACGGGTGACGACGCTGCCGCCGGTGGCTTCAACGACTACGACGCGCATGTGGTTTCAACCGGATTCCGGATGAATTTCTGAGGGTCCTGAACCGTCATAGCACTGAAACATCCACCCCAATACCAACCAACCGATGAAAATGACTAAAATGATTCTACTCGCAGCCGCGCTCGTGCTGCCCGTCTCCGTGGCCTCTGCCGATGCAGGTGCCGTTTACAAGAAGAACTGCGCGTCGTGCCATGGGGCCGACGGCAGTGGCAATACCCGCATGGGTAAGAAAGCTGGCGCACGTGACTATCGCGACGCAAAGGTTCAGGCTTCCTTCTCTGATTCCGAGGCGCTTGCCGCCATCAAGAACGGCGTTAAGAAGGACGGCAAGGAAGTGATGAAAGGCTACAGCTCAAAGGTCTCGGACGCTGAGGCCAAGGAGCTGGTAAAATACATCCGCGCCTTCAAAAAATAATCCCGTTTGATCCCACTGCCGCCTCCGCGTCTCGCGGCCGAGATCGGCCCGATTCCGGGGGCGTCTGTCTTTTGCTCCTTCCATTCCGCTATTCCAGATTACAACCATGAGCACAAAGTCTGACGAAACGTCCGCCGCCAAGCCCGAGCGGCCCCCTTGGTTCTTCCGAATCGTCCGCAACTGGATCAGTCTGGCCGGAGCGGTGCTTGCGATGGCGGCGGTCTTTGCCTTCGTCCTGCTCTTCGGCGTCGACATCCTTGCGAAGCATGCCAATCCCTACATGGGTATCCTCGCCTATGTCGTGGCACCGGCGTTCTTCTTTGCTGGGGTGGCGTTGGTGCTACTGGGGCACTGGATCCAGCGGCGACATACGAAGAAGACCGGTGCCGAGGAGGGATCACTCAGATTTCACATCGACCTGTCGAAAAAGCGCCACCGTTTCCTGCTGCTGCTCTTCGGCTTCGGAAGCGTGTTCTTCCTTTTCCTCACGGCGTTCGGTAGCTACCAGACCTACCACCTCACTGAAACGGTCTCTTTCTGCGGCGAGACCTGCCACGAGCCGATGGAGCCGCAGCATGTGACGTATCAATCGTCCGCACATGCCAAGGTGGAGTGTGTGGCATGCCACGTCGGCCCGGGAGCCACCGCCTACATTAAAACCAAGGTCAACGGTGTACGTCAGCTCTACCACACGGTGCTTGGCGACTACGACCGCCCGATCCGCCTGCACCAGCGTGATCGACGTCCGTCCGAGGAGACCTGCCAGAGCTGCCACTGGCAGCAGAAGTATACCGGCTCCATCCTCAAGGAATATAAATACTACCTTGCCGACGAGGAGAATACGCCGTGGACGATGAAGATGATGGTTCACGTTGGCGGTGCCGATCCGCTTCAGGGCCCCGTCAGTGGGATCCACTGGCACATGAATCTTTCCAACCGCATCGAGTTTGTCGAACGTGGCGAGACCGGTGAGACTATCCCGTGGGTGCGCCTAACTGACGCCGATGGAAAGGTGACTGTTTTTCGAACCGAGGAGATGGATGGAGACCCGGTGCCTGAGGAGATTGTCACCATGGACTGCATGGATTGCCACAATCGTCCCGCCCACCGCTTCGAAACGCCGAATGATGCCGTCGACCGGGCGATGTCCACGAACGCCATCGATTCCACGATTCCGTGGGTGAAGATGAAAGCAGTGGAAGCGCTGACGAAAGAATACTCGAATCGCGACGAGGCACTGGCGAGTATTGAAGAATACCTGACGGCGGAATATCCGGACGACCCGCGGAGAGGAGACCTTGTTGATAAGGTCCGGGACATTTACGTAAAGAACTTTTTCCCGGAGATGAAGACCAACTGGCAGACCTATCCGGAACACATTGGCCACAAAAACTGGGCTGGCTGCTTCCGCTGCCACGATGGCAATCACGTGGCTGAGGACGGTGAAAAGATGATCAAGGCAAGCGACTGCACGACTTGTCACACCATCATTTCGCAGGGTAGCACTCCGGATGAGATATCGAAGGTCGATCCCAACGGCTTGCCGTTCGTTCATATCGACTTCGAATACGATTCATTCGACTGTGCCGATTGCCATACCGGGGCAAATCAGGAAGAGTAGCTGTAACAACCGACGGTGAGCCCGGGTCGATTCGCCGAGTCCGCGCCAGAGAGGCGCGGCCGTCGGCAGCCCCGCGCTGGGCCCGGCATGGTTGGTCTCACAAAAGTCAGCGACGTCCTTCCGCGCAGCTTACCGCCATGTAGCCGTCCCTTGATCGGGAGGAGTGTGCGCATCCTACGGGATATCGAGCCTCTTTTGCGCAGGTGTTGAAAGCTGTCGGCAATCGACGTAACAGTTCATGGGTTGATTTGGCTTTCAGTCAGAACATCTGAAAACTAACAAGACATGAAGACGTTCGGTATTCCCGCAAGGGCCGCGTTCATGATGGGAATCGCATTTGGCCTTGGCGTGTGTCAGGCAGCGGGTGAAGAGGAGGAGCCCATTTCCAGCGAGTCTTGTCTTGATTGTCACAGCTACTCCGACCTCACGATGGAGGATGCCGAGGGCAACGAGATCTCGATCTTCGTCGATGAAGAAAAGCTGCGGGAAACCGCCCACGCCAAGCTCGCGTGTGCCGAGTGCCACAAGGACCTCACCCTCGAGC
The DNA here is from genome assembly GCA_964628795.1 of uncultured Haloferula sp. Classification (GTDB taxonomy): domain Bacteria; phylum Verrucomicrobiota; class Verrucomicrobiia; order Verrucomicrobiales; family Akkermansiaceae; genus Haloferula. The sequence continues at coordinate 9,587 of CAZVMS010000302.1, forward strand.
ATCCGGACGACGAAAAGGCGGCCGCGCGAGTCGACTGCGCCGGATGTCATGAGGAGCAATCGCGCAGTTTCGGGGCTAGTGTCCATGGTTTGGCATTGAAGGCGGGGGACGGGTTGGCGGCGACCTGCAGCGACTGCCACGGCGAGCACGACGTCTTCCCCCACGGCTCGATCCGTTCGCGCATCCACTACACCAACCTCGCCAAGACCTGCGGTGAGTGCCACGTCACCGAAGCCGAGGAACTGGCCGCCAGTGTCCACGGCCTGGCGATGGCCGCCGGTGAGCGCACCTCGGCCACCTGTTCCGACTGCCACGCCGAACACAAGATCCGCAGTCTCGCGGGCGACGGGGCCTCGCTGGCAACGGCCGAGGCATGCAGCAAGTGCCACGACAGCGAGCGCATCAACAGTCGACTGCGGCTGACTTCCAATCCAGTCGAGAGCTTCTTCTCCAGCTATCACGGACTCGCCACCGAGGGTGGCTCGACCACCGCCGCCAACTGTTCGAGTTGCCACGCCTATCACCTTATCCTTCCGCCGTCCGATCCGCTGTCGACCGTCCACCCATCGAACCTGATAAATACCTGTGGCGAGTGTCATCCCGGCATCGGCGAGAATTTCGTCAGCGGCAAGATCCACAGCAATGGCCGGGACGCCAACTTTGGTTCGGTCGTCAACCATTGGGTGAAACGCATTTATCTGATCCTGATCGTGGCGACTGTTGGACTGCTGAGCTTGCATAATGGGATCATCTGGTGGCGCAAAGCCGCTGCGGCCCGACGCCACCGCGGCGAGACGATCGTCCGCATGGATCTCAATCAGCGTGCCCAACACATGGTGCTGGCGCTGACCTTCATCGTGCTTGCGATCACCGGCTTCGCGCTGAAGTTCCCTGATACTTGGTATGCCAAGCTGATGGGCGGCGAGGAGATCCGGCGCTGGATCCACCGGGCGGCGGGACTGTTCCTGATCGGTGCCGGCCTCTATCACATCGGCTACGTCCTGATCAGCCGCCACGGTCGCCGCTTCCTGCGCGACATCTGGCCGCGCTTCAAGGACGCCCGTGATCTTGGCACGAACACCAGGCACTTCATGCTGGGAGGACCGAAGGTTCGCTTCGGGCGTTTTGGCTACCCGGAAAAAATCGAATACTGGGCGGTAGTCTGGGGAACCGTGATCATGGGGGCGACCGGACTGGCGATCTGGTTTAAGGTCAATGTCACTTACTGGCTCCCTCGGTGGGCAGTCGAGGTTGCGATCACCATCCACTACTACGAAGCGATCCTCGCCTGCCTCGCGATCATCGTCTGGCATTTCTACCACGTGATGTTCGACCCGAGTGTCTACCCGATGAACTGGGCGTGGCTCGATGGCAGGATGTCGAAGAAGCAACACGAGGAAGAACATCCGTTGGAGACGGGTGAGGCGGCCACGAAAACCGACCCGGCGGAACAACCACCATTGGAATGAATCGGGTTTGGAATGAATCGGGGTTCTACTCACGCTGATCATCTCTACGCTTCTCGGCCAACGAAGCCATGAGAGGTTTCTCAACAGCGACTCTATTGTTACGGCGGACTGCCAAGCGAATCAGAAGGGATGCGTAGCCTAACAGTGCTTGATCGATCAGACTCCGTTAAAAGGTGATGGAACTATTTTTTTCTCGTGCAGCTTCAATTCTCGCCCTTCTGCTCGTTGCGGGAGGATGTCGGCGTGAATCCGAGATCTCGGTCTATGAACTTCCCAAGGAATCGTCTCCTTTGGCGGCGCAGCCGACCGATCCCCATGGTGGAATGGCGATGCCGGAAGGCCGTGGCGATCCGCATGCGGCGATGCCTTCCGGCGACCAAGTGATTCAACCGGGTGTCGTCGGGGAGGTTCCGGATCACTGGCAGCTAGCGGCCGGTTCCTCGATGCGGATCGCGAGTTATCGGGTCGAAGGCGATGACGGTGCGGTGGCCGACATTTCACTAGTGACTCTGCCCGGTGCGGCAGGCGGAGTGCTCGACAACATCAATCGCTGGCGTACGCAGATCGGTCTTGATGCCGTCGATGAAGCGGGCCTCGCCGCAGTGTCTGAAAAGCGGACGTCCCCGGTGGGCGAGGCCGTGGTGGTCGATCTCGGCGAGGGATCAGAAGAGCGGATCATTGCAGCGGTCATCTCGCTCTCCGATGCCACCTGGTTTTACAAGATGCGCGGCGACCCGAATCTGGTGGGATTGGAAAAACAGGCTTTCCTGCGCTGGATCGAAACGGCCAAGGTGAAGGTCGAGATCCCGGGGGCGGCACCGCTTGCTCCGATAGCGCCAGTCGTTGCCACGCCTCCGCCAGGAGTTGAATGGACGGTGCCGGAGGGCTGGCAACCGCTATCAGCTGGCGGCATGCGGGTGGCGGCCTTTCAAGTATCCGATGGGGCGGAGGTCACGGTGATCCGTCTCGGTGGCGACGGCGGTGGCGACCTCGCCAACGTCAATCGCTGGCGCGGGCAGATCGGCCTCGATGCGCTCGAGGTGCTCGATGGTGCGCTTGAAAATATTGAAGCCGGCGGCGTCTCGATGCCGCTGATCGACATGACGGGTGCCGATCAGGAGACCGTGGCAGCTTGGACGCGGCTCGACGGGGCGAGCTGGTTCTTCAAACTGACCGGTCCGACCGATGCGGTGAAATCCGAGCGGCAAGCGTTTCTTGGTTTCCTCAAATCCATCCACTTTGGCGAACGATGAAGTCTTTTCTCGTTAAATTCATTGAGTTCATCAGCTCGTTGAAGCTGACCCTATTCTGTCTCTCGGCGGCCTTGTTGCTGGTCTTTGCCGGCACGCTGGCGCAGGTGCGCTACGGCATCGACATCGTCCAGGAACGCTACTTTCAGAGCCTGTTCATCTGGTGGCCACCGGTGGAGACCGGCGCTTTCAGGATTCCGGTGTTTCCGGGCGGTCATCTGATCGGCGGTCTGCTGCTGGCCAACCTGATCGCTGCCCATGTTCGCCGTTTCCGCTGGGGTTGGAAGAAAGCCGGCATCCAGCTCACTCACGGGGGGCTGATCATCATGCTTGCTGGCGGCCTGTTGACCGACTTGTTCTCGGTCGAGAGCTTCATGCGGATTCAAGAGGGCGAGACAAAGCGCTACTCGGAGAGTTTCCTCGAACGCGAGCTGGCGGTCATCGACACCAGCGATCCGTCGCTCGACCGTGTCGTGGCGATCCCCGAGGACCGGCTTGAGCCCGGACGGCTGATTTCCCACGAGAGCCTGCCGTTCAGGATCGTGGTGAAGGACTATCTGGTGAACTCCGAGCTGAAGATGATCGCGCCGAGTGATACCGAATCGAAGCCGGCCTCGAGCCGGGGTTCCGGGGCGCGGATCTTGCTGACCAAACAATCACGGGCGACCGGGATGAAGGACCGGGACACCCGCAGCGCGGTCGTCGAGCTGATCGCCGGGCCAGATGCGGATGATGGCGCTGGTCTTCTCGGAACGTGGCTGGTTTCCGATGCGTTGGCCCAGCCACAGACGGTTGAGGTCGGGGGGAAGGTGTGGACGCTGACACTGCGGGCGAAGCGCTATTACAAGCCGTTTTCTCTCACGCTGCACGAGTTCACCCACGAGCGGTATCCGGGCACGCAGATTCCGAAGGATTTCTCGAGCGAGGTCACGCTGAATGACGAGGACACCGGCGAGTCGCGCGAGGCCCTTATCTACATGAACCACCCGCTGCGTTATGGCGGCGAGACATTCTATCAGGCGGGCTTCGAGCGAACCGAGGACGTGACGGTCCTGCAGGTCGTGCGCAACCCGAGTTTCGTCGCTCCGTATATCGGCTGCGTGGTCGTTGGTGTCGGGCTGCTGTTGCAGTTTGGCATGCATCTCGTCGGTTTTGCCGGTCGAAGAAAAGCTTTATCGAAAACATGAAACGCTGGATTCCATGGTTGGTTGGTTTGGTGGTGATCCTCTGGATCGCCGGAACGGTGCGTCCACCGAAAGCATCGGCGGAGGGCTACGACACTCCTGCCTTTGGGCGGCTACCGGTGCTCTCCGGAGGGCGGATTCAGCCGATTGACACCGTCGCGCGGAATTCGCTGCGCATTCTCAGCGGCAAGCAGGTGGTGCGCACCGGTGACGGCAAACTCGACGCCACCCGCTGGCTGGCCGAAGTTTTCTTTGATTCAAGTCAGGCCGCCAAACGGACAATTTTCAAGATCGATAACCCGGAGGTACTCGGCTTGTTTGGCTGGAAGCAGGAGCAGCGGAAGTATTTTTCCTACGCCGAGCTGTTTCCCTTTTTACAGGCGATCGAGGACCAGGGTCAGAGCGCGGCGGAGGTCGAGGCGGCGCATCGCTCGCCCTACCAGACTGGCGTGCTCAACCTACGCAATGGACTGATCCTTTACCAACGGTTGGCGGACTGCTTGCGCCCGGCAGAGCTTGAAGACTTCGCGGCGGAAGTTGATCGTTACGCTGAGGTTCTGCCGATAGGGCTCGCGGCGATGAGTGCCCGCGCCTCCGGCAAAGAGTATGATGAGGAGGCAATGCGGAGTTTCTCCGGGCTCGTCAACCGTTTCGAAGTTCTGGGGAAAGCCAACCACGTGATGCCGGTGCCTCCACCCAATGGGGATGGCGAGTGGATGAGTCTGGGTGCGGCGCTGCTGGCCACGGCGAAAGATGGCGTCGCGGATCCGATTGTCCGGGGATACGCTGCAGCCGGAGATGCGATGCATGCTGGCAATCCGGAAGCTTTCAATCAAGCTGTGGCTAAACTCGGCGAAGCGACCTTGGCGCGGGTGCCGGAGGCCAAGTCCCGGGCGGGTTTTGAGGGGGGGTTCAACACGATCCAGCCCTTTTACGTGAGCATGGGACTGTGCGTGCTGGCCTTTCTGGTCGCGTGCGCATCGTGGATGTCCGATGCTGCCGCTCCACAACTCCGGCGAGGAGCCTTTGGCACCCTGCTGGTGGCGCTGTTGATCATGAGCTTCGGCCTGATCGCGCGCATGTATCTGCAAGGGCGGCCGCCGGTGACGAATCTCTATTCGTCGGCAATTTTCATCGGCTGGGGCACGGCGGTGATCGGTCTGTTGCTCGAGAAGATCTTCAAGGATGGCATCGGCACGGCCTGTGCCGGGATGGTTGGGTTCATCACGCTGATCATTGCCCATCACCTCGCAGCCAACGGCGACACGCTCGAAATGCTCCAAGCAGTGCTGGATACCAATATCTGGCTGGCAACGCATGTGGTGGTGATCACCATGGGCTACTGCGCGATGTTTCTCGCGGGTATGCTGGCGATCATCTACGTGATCCGAGGTCGCTTCAGCCGGAATTTTGACAAGGCCACTGCCGCCGGCCTGCAGCGGATGGTGTATGGGGTGATCTGCTTCGCAACGCTGTTCAGCTTCGTCGGCACGGTCCTTGGCGGGATCTGGGCGGACCAATCGTGGGGCCGTTTCTGGGGCTGGGACCCGAAGGAGAATGGAGCGCTACTGATTGTCCTGTGGTGCACCCTGATTCTTCATGCGCGCTGGGGTGGGTTCATCAAGGTGCGCGGCCTCATGATCATGACGATTTTCGGAAACGTGATCACCGCCTTCTCATGGTTCGGGGTGAACATGCTCGGCATTGGGCTTCACTCCTACGGCTTCATGAACAAAGCGTTCCCTTGGCTGATCGCCTTCATGGCCAGCCAGCTTCTTCTGATGGCCATCGCTATGCCGACGCTCGAGAAGTGGCGGGGCCTCAAACAGAGTTGAGTGGCCTTCTGTTAGAATTTGTGGGGGGCAGTAGCCGGTCGGCCAGTAGTATCAGACGGTTTCAAGTGTTTTTTTGAGGGCGGATTTTTGGGCGGCCGGAGTCGGGCTGGCGCGTTCGGTGTCTTTCGGCCTGGCTAGTTCGGCGGGTCCGGCGCTTGGCGCAGCGAAGTGGGCGCGAACGTCGTGGGGGCGGGTGGTGGCGATAACCCGGCGGCCTTGTTCTCAAGGAGCGCCCCGTGTCTCTGGCTGACTGGTTACAAGTCCACCGGGAATGGTGCGCCCGGTGGATGCCGCAGTTCGGAGAGAATCTTTAAGCCTACCAAGAGAACGTGTCGGATCAATTGGCATGCCGGTCAGGAAGAACGCCCGGCCGTGACTCGCTCAATCGTCTCCATGAGTTGCTGACGGTTGAACGGTTTGGTCAAATAACCGTCGGCGCCGGCTCCACGGGCCCGACTCATATCGTCCGCCTGCGCATACGCGGAAAGTGCAATCACCGGCAAGCTGGGGTGCTCCTGCCTGATCATTCCGGTGGCCTCGATCCCACCCATGACCGGCATTTTGAGGTCCATCAAGACCAGCGCGATTTCGGGATTTTGGCGGCAGGCCTCCACCGCCTCTCTCCCGTTCTCCACACTGAGAAATTGATAACCAGCTGCTGAAAGGAGTTTTTCCAGATAGAATCGGTTGGAGGCATCATCTTCGACCACGAGGATCTTGCCGGTCCGAGCTGGAGCGGGATCTTGCTTCGCAGCGGCACCTGCGCCGCCGAGTGAGATCCTTCCCGGCAGCGCGATCTTGATGCGGGTGCCACTCCCTTTCTCCGAGTCGAGTTCGATCCTTCCTCCCAACAGTTCGATGATTCCCTTCACAATGTAGAGGCCCAGCCCGCTGCCCTCATAGCCGCTGGTGCTGCGAATATCTTCCTGCTGAAAGTAATCAAAGATAGCCTCTTGTAGTTCCGGAGCGATTCCCTTGCCGGTATCGTTGACGAAAAACTGCTGCCCGTCCTTTCTTTCTTCGTAACCAAAGCAGATGGTCCCGCTCTCGGTAAACTTCACCGCGTTGTCGAGCAGGTGGCTGAAGGCCTTGGAGAGAAGATCCGCGTCGGTGCGGATTTCCAAAGCGTCATCGGGAAAAACCAGATCCAGGCGCAAGCCTTTCTCCCGACAGTGCTGCTCGCAGGGCTCCGCGAGTTTTCGTAACAATTTATTGAGCGAAATGACTTCCGGGTGCGGCTGCATATTACCGGAAAGCAGCAAGGAGCCATCCATGTAAGCCGTGATGGTATCCAACAAGCGCTTGGAACTTTGATTCAGCACATCGAAATAACTTTTCCTTTCCGCCTCGGACAGGCCAGGTCCCACCAGAATCTCGGCAAACCCTAAAATGCCGTTCAAAGGGGTTCTCACCTCATGGGAGATATTGTTCAAAAAAGCGGCCTTAAGACCATCGGCGGCCTCGGCACGCTCTTTGGCTTCCTTTAGCTCCTCCACTAATTTTTTGCTTTCGGTGATGTCTTCCTGAACTGCAACAAAGTGTGTGATCGCCCCTGCTTTATCTACCAGCGGTGAGATACTGACACTGACCCAGTAATTCTCGCCATTTTTCTTCCGGTTTTCCATCTCACCGAACCAGTTCTGTCCGGATAGTATCGTTTCCCACAGTTCGCGGTAAAAGGATTCGCTTTGCCTGCCGGATTTCAACAGCCGGGGATTGCGGCCTTTAACCTCCTCCAGCGTGTAACCGCTCATGCAGTGAAACTGAGGATTTGCATACTCGATACTTCCTTCCTTGTCCGTGATCGTGATACCGACCGGACTTTGAATGACCGCCTGCGAAAGTTTGCGTGACGTCTCTTCGAAGCTTTTCCGTTTCGAGATGTCGCGTGCGGTGCCCAACAATCCGGTCACGCGGCCCGCTGGGTCGGTCAAGACAGAGAAAACAGTCTCCACCCAAATGCGGGAACCGTCCTCGCAATTCAGTTCGTGCTCCCATAAGGAAGATTTTTCAAATGCATAACGCTCTCCCGCCTGTTCGGCCTCGCGGATTCCACGTATAAGTCGCCCGACCTCGTCCACTTGCTGGACGGGGAGTAGACGGGACACGGGGTTCCCTGCAAATTGTTTCGGATCATGTCCGGTCAACCGGAAAATTGCCGGGCTGATATAACCGAGCGTCAGGTCGAGGCCGACGGTGAAGATGACATCGCGCGAGTTTTCTGCCAGCAGCAGGTAACGGGCTTCGCTCTCGGCCAGCGCCTGCTGTTGCCGCAGGAGGGTGCGGCGCTGGATGGCGTTGGTGATAGCCGAGGGAGCCCGAAACAGGTAGCGCTCCCGTTTGACCAGATAGTCGCTGGCACCGAGCTTCAAGGATTGGACGGCAATCTCCTCGCTGCCTTGCCCCGTGATGACGATGATTGGGACATCCAGCTTGCGCTCCTGCCGGACCGCCTTGATGAAATCCAGCGCGTTCATGCCGGGCAGCTGATAATCCACCAACAAGGCATCGTAGGGCCGCTCAGAGGCGGCATCCGTGTCCATCTGGAGCCGCTCCAAAGCAGCTTCCGCATGCGGCACAAAATCAAAGTGAAAATTGGGCGCATACCGCGTGAAATGCCGCTGCGTCAGGTCGAGATCCGCCGCATTGTGCTCGATGTAAAGCAGGCGAATGTCCTGCGGATTCAGCTGGATGCATTCCCGGCGGCGCTCCAGCGCCAGACGCATCGCAACAGGGACACTGGCGGCGAAGTCGGCTTGTTTGACCAGATAGTCATCCGCGCCCGCTTTGAGTGCTGCGACGGCAAGGTCTTCGTCGCCTGTGCCAGTCAGCACGATGACGGCGGTGTCCAGACGCGCCTCACGGATTTCGGCGAGAATCTCCAGTCCGTTACCGTCCGGAATTTTGATGTCGAGCAGAGCGACATCAAAAGGCCGGCCTTCGTTCAGTGCCTGTCGGGCAGCGGCCAGCAAAGTCACCGCATCGACTTCGCAACCGGGCCACCCTGTCTTCAATGACCGCGTGATCAGGTCGATATCGGCGGCGTTGTCTTCCAGGAGGAGTATTTTCATCATATCGATTGCGTGGAGCTTAAGCGAAATGATTCAACACGCGCCAGTAGAGGTTAATCTGTTTGGCCACGCCGAGGAATTTTTCAAAGTCCACCGGCTTGACGATGTAGGAATTGGCCCCCAGCCGATAGGCTTCCTCCACATCGGAGTCTTCCGAGGAGGTGGTCAGAATCACCACCGGGATGGTGCGGAAGCGGGGATGTTGCTTGAGGGTTCTCAGAACCTCCAGCCCATTGACCTTTGGCATTTTCAAGTCCAGCAGGATCACCACCGGAACGGACGATTTGTTGCGCGCCCACTCGTCCATGTAGCCCAGGGCCTCCTCGCCGTCGCGGGCGGTAAGGATAGGATTGTCGAGGTGCTGGGCTTTGAAAGCGCGCAGGGTCAGGTCGAGATCAACCGGGTTGTCCTCCACCAGCAGGATGGGACGTTCGAGGGTATGTTTGGTTTTCATAGGGTAATTTTTGGGATATTCATCGTGAAAGTGGCCCCTTTACCGATTTCGCTCTGGGCATAGATCTGGCCGCCCATGCGCTTCACCGCTTTGGCAACTATGGCCAGGCCCACGCCGGTGCCGGGATAGTCCTCACTGCGGTGCAGGCGCTGGAATATCTCGAAGATGCGGTCGTGGTATTTCATGTCGAAGCCGGAGCCGTTGTCCGCTACGGAGAGCTGCCAGCCGTCCTCCGTATCGAGGGCGCTCAGGGTGATTTCCGCTGCGGCGGCCCCGCTGCTGAACTTGATGGCGTTATCCAACAAATTGCGCAGGGCGATCGAGAGCGCTGTCGTATCGGCCACGATTTCCTCCAACTCGATCTTCCGACGAAGCAAGATCGATTTCTCCTCCAAGTCGCGACGATAAGAGGCGAGGATCGCATCGATGAAACCCGAAAGCTCGATGCGCTCCAAATTAAGGGCCGCACGCTCCATGCGGGAGTAAGCCAACAGGTCACTGATCAATGTATTCATCTGCCGGGTGGATTCCCGGATGGTGGTGATGAAGAACCGCGCCTCGTCGTCGAGTTCAGTTTCATATTGGTCCAGCAATAATTTACTATAGCCGTCGATTCCCCGCAGGGGTGCCTTCAGATCATGGGAGACCGAATAGGTAAAGGTTTCCAGTTCACGATTGGCCGCCTCCAGAGCTGCGGTGCGCGCGGCCACCCGCTGTTCGAGTTTCTGGGTCAGCTGTATCGTCTCGATGGCGCGGGCGGTGGCATAGGAGAGTGCGTCCAGGAGCTCCATTTCCTCATCACTGGCCCGGTGCAGGTCCTTCCAATAGGCGCCAAGAGCACCCATCGGTTCGGTGGTGTGAATCGGCACCATCGCCAGGCTCCGCACAAAAGTGGATGCGTATGTATCCTGCGGAATACGCTCGTCCGCACGAATATCTTCGATGACCGCTGCTTGATTCTCCCTGATCACCCAGCCGGAGATACAGGCGTCCATCGGGAATCGATGCCCTTTCCAGAGCGGCTCTATCGCATCCTCGTCCAGATAATAGACCTGATCGCCCTCCTGCAGCACCAGTGTCGCCGCGTCACAATCCAGCATGGCACGCACGGCACGCACCAGATGTTCCTGCACCGCCTCCAGAGAACTCGCTGCTGCCAGCTGTTGAATCGCCTCCACCAGAATCATCAGCCGTTCATTCAGCTGGCGGATCGTCTGCTCCCGCTCTTTGCGTTCGTTGATCAGTTCGGAATAGAGAATCATCCCGCCAATGGAACCATCCGACTGATACCAGGGCCGACACTCCCAGGTGGTCCAATCGACGGATCCGTCCGGACGCTCGAAAGAGTCTTCTTCCATGCTGAGCACCTCCCCGGCCAGGGCCCGCCGGTGCACCTCCCGCCACCGCTCTGGAATCTCCGGAAACACCTCATAATGGTGTTTGCCGATGATGTCCTTATCCCCAACCGCATAGTCGTGCAGGTAGCGCTGGCTGACGTAGACATGCCGCAGGTCGCGATCAAAAATCGCGATCGCATGCTTGTCATGATCGATAATGTAGCGGAGCAGCTCCACCGAGTGCGAGCGTTCGCGTTCGGCATGTTTGCGCTGGGTAATGTCATGCACGATCGAGAAGATTAATTCATTCCCGTCGATGCGAATGCGGTTGGTGTAAACTTCCACGTCCCGCAGCGCCCCACTGGCGATGCGGTGCTGGAATTGCAGGCAATTGCTTGTGCTTCGGCTGACCTTTTCGACCGCCTCACGGATTTGTTCAACCGGCAGCGTATTGATGTCATCGACACGCATGGCTTGCAGTTCCTCCAGCGGCCAGCCGTAAAAGTCCGCAGCGGCATGGTTGGCCGAAACAATCCGGTGGGTCTGCGGATCCACCAGCAGCATCACCGCCAGACTGTTCTCGAAGATACCCCGGAATTTATTTTCTCTGCGCCGCAGCAGCTTCTGTTTTTTCTGGCAGGCAGCAAGTTCCTGCGCCAGGTCCGCTTTCTCTTTTGCACATGCCTGCAAACGCAGGAGGTTCCGGACGCGCATGCTCAGTTCCACTTCATCCAACGGCAGGTAAACGAGGTCATCCAGCCACTCTTTGTCAGCCTCACTCAACGCTGCCGTATCCCTTCCATCCACCAGTAGCAAAACAAAGATGGGGCTTGAGGCATGCGCCCGCCTCATTTTCGCGATTACCCCAGCTGCCTCCGTCAGCATCGCCTCTTCCAGCAAAATCAAACCGGGCGGGACAGCGTCCGCCCGCAAAGCTTGTTTCCAATCCGAGCAAATCGGAAAATCCGGCAATCGGGCCTGCAGCGCGTCGGCTAATGCCCGCCCCGCCGTGATCAAGCATATGGAGGGCCGCGCATGCATCCGTCAAAATTGTGAGCGCCCCGAACCCGCAGATTGCAGGTATCGTTGATCCCGTGCAATGACGCTTGCCGGTTCTTGACCAAGCATACAAGACGGATCGCCTGAATGGCCCAAATTCTTTCCGGGAAGCATCGAGATATAAAATACCCGATAGCGGACTATTTCAATGATAAACCTGGAAAAGCCCTACGGCATTGGGTTTAAGTTAAAGGTCCGGGGCAAAGGGAGCGGGAACATTTCCGATCCATAGGAAGGGAAGCGGCTCCATCGCCACCTCATTCATGGGCTTGAGGAAAGCCACTCAAACTGGCAAAGCCCATGACAGGGGTGAGCACTCCACACTACCGCGAAGTACCCTCCGGCTGGGCAGCCCCCGCGCCAGCGCGCGATTTGTTCGAAAGCATTGAGTGCGGGAACGGGTATAGTCACTAGCTGCATATTTTACTGATGCTCCTTTCCCTTCCCCTTTTTCGTTTTCGCATGGCTACGATGATTCACCTCGGGTGCCTCGCGTCGCTTTTGCCATGCCACGCGCAGTCATCGTCGGAAGCGACGCAGGTGCCGCGGGTGGTGCACTATGAGGAATTCGGGGCGGTCGGGGACGGCAAGACCGACGACTTCGAGGCGCTTGCGAAGGCTCATCAGCATGCCAATGCCCATGGAGGCTCCGTGAGGGCACGCGATGGAGCCACTTACTACCTGGGCGGAGCGAATCTCACGATTCCGATCGAAACCGACACCGATTTCGGTGCGGCGCGGTTCATCATCGACGACACCAAGCTTGAGAATCCGCGAGCCCAGGTCTTCCGCGTCGTCTCGCGGCAGCAGCGGACTAATCTCTCCGGCTTGAAGTCCTTGTCAAAAGGACAGTCGCGCCTCGGCTTCAAGCTGCCGGGGCCCTGCCTGATCATCGTCACGGATGACAGAACCAAGCGCTTCATCCGCCGTGGGAAAAATCGAAACAGCGGAAGCGCCCAGAGCGATGTTTTCCTTGTCGATGCCGATGGCGTCGTGGATCCGAAAACGCCGATCATCTGGAACTATGAGCGGGTGACCCGTGCCGAATGCCTGCCTGTGGACAAGGAGCCCCTGATGCTGCGCGGTGGTACTTTCACCACCATCGCGAGCACCCGCGAAACCTCCGCGTATCACAGCCGAGGCATCTCCATTGAACGTTCGAACGTGGTGATCGATGGCGTCCGGCATCTTGTTCAAGGCGAGGGAAAGACCGGGCCACCGTATCGTGGTTTCATCAATATCTCGCGCTGCTCCGATGTCATCATCAGGAACTCGGTCCTGAGCGGTCGGAAGACCTATTCGAAGATCGGCTCGGCCGGCGAGCGGGTGGCCATGGGCTCTTATGACATCAGCCTCGACCGTGCGGTCAATGTGGCACTGATCAACTGCTCGCAGACTAACGATATTATGGACCGCAGCCGGTGGGGCATCATGGGATCAAACTTCTGCAAGAACCTCATTTTCGATCGCTGCGAACTCTCACGCTTCGACGCCCATCAGGGCGTGACCAACGGAGCAATCCGAAATTCCACCATCGGTTACATGGGAATCAAGCTGACCGGCGGGGGTCTGTTCGTGGTGGAGAATACCACGGTGAAAAGCCACGAGTTCATCGAATTGCGGCCCGACTACGGCAGCACCTGGGATGGTGACCTCGTGATCGTCAACTGCCGCCTGGAGGCACCACCCGGCAACCACACCCCCGTGGTTCTGGGCGGGTCGAACGATAGCCAGCACGACTTCGGTTACACCTGCCATCTACCACGACGAATCGAGATTGATGGATTACACATTGAGGATTCGGGCCAACCGAAAAGCGCCAAGGGACCGGCCATCTTTGCCAACTTCAGCCCAAAGTTCCTCACTAACCGCTACAAACCACCGCATCCCCAGGTCATCACCCGCGAGGTGACATCCCGTCGGGTTTCCACGGCCAGCGGCAAGGCGCTGCGCGTCAGTGACAATCCCCATATGTTTCGAGGCGTCCGAATCAAAGGGCATTGAATGGCCAAACCAAGCTAGACCCTATTCGAAAAGCCGCTGACCGGCCGAAAACACGTCGCAGCCTGCGTATGAATCATTCATTGAAAATAAAATAAATACCTTGAAAAGGTGTGACTCAACATGTTGTAATTCAACAACTTAATATCACTCAGG